>JAINDL010000082.1 GCA_019931245.1 Bryobacteraceae bacterium CoA2 C42 | reverse complement strand
GGGGGGGGGTGGTGGGGGGGGGGGGGCGGGGGGGGGGGGCGGGGGCGCGCGGGTGGGGGGCGTGCCGGGGGGCGGGGGGGCCGGAACGACGGCGCCTTCGCGTATCCATTGGGCGAGGTCGGCGATTTCGTTGTCCGGCAGTTTGCCGGTGGGCGGCATCTGCAGGCTGGCGTGGGTGCGGGCGACGGCCTGATACAGCACGCTGGCTTCGGGGTTGCCGGCGACGACGGCGGCGCTCGATAGCTTGGCGATGGGGTGGCAGCCCTGGCAGCGCTTGACGAAGAGCGGGCGGATGCGTTGTTCGAAAAAATCGGAGGGCGCGGCGGCGCACAGCCCCGGAAGCAGAGCGAGCGCGAAGCCGAGGCAGCGATTTGCCATGACGAAATCTTATCACCAGAGTGCGTGTTACCATCTAGTGTGCTCGCCAGAGTTATAGGAATTATTCCGGCGCGCCTGGCCTCGACTCGATTTCCAGGGAAACCCCTCGTCCCTCTGGACGGCAAGCCGATGCTGCAGCACGTTTATGAACGCGCCTGCCGCTGTTCTACCCTCGACGAGGTTGTCATCGCCACCGACGACGAGGCGATTGCCGCCGCCTGCCGCGCGTTTGGCGCCCCGGTCCGGATGACCGCCTCCACCCATCTCTCTGGCACCGACCGCGTGGCGGAGGTGGCCGCCGGCCATCCGCAGGAGATGGTCGTGAACATCCAGGGCGATGAGCCGCTCATCGACCCCGCCGCCATCGATATCGCCGTGCAGAGCCTGCGGCAGCACCCGGAGGCGCAGATGGCAACGCTCAAGCGCCGCATTGAGCGCCTTGACGAAATCACCAACCCGAATGTGGTGAAAGTGGTGACGGACCGGCGCGGCTATGCCCTCTACTTCTCGCGCAGCCCGATCCCGTTCAACCGGGGCGGCGCGGTGGATTACTTCAAACACATCGGGCTGTATGTCTACCGGCGGGAGTTTCTGCTTGGCTACTCCGGGCTGCCGGTGGGCCCGTTGGAGCAGGCCGAGCGCCTCGAGCAGTTGCGGGCGCTCGAAAATGGCTTTGCCATTCACGTTGCTGAAACGGAGTACGAATCCTTGGGGGTAGATACCCCGGAAGACCTTGTTCGCGTCCAGAAGCATCTGGACACTCTCTCTTAACTTTCTATGGCCAAATACATTTTCGTGACGGGTGGCGTGGTGAGTTCTCTCGGGAAGGGGATCGCCGCGGCATCCATTGGTTGCCTGCTCGAAAGCCGTGGGCTGCGCGTCACGCTGCAAAAGTTTGATCCGTATCTGAACGTCGACCCGGGGACGATGAGTCCGTTTCAGCACGGCGAGGTGTTCGTCACCGACGACGGCGCCGAGACCGACCTCGACCTCGGCCACTACGAGCGCTTCACGCACGCGC
Organism: Bryobacteraceae bacterium CoA2 C42; assembly: GCA_019931245.1. Taxonomy (GTDB): domain Bacteria; phylum Acidobacteriota; class Terriglobia; order Bryobacterales; family Bryobacteraceae. The sequence goes on along the minus strand of JAINDL010000082.1, from coordinate 88,899 downwards.
CGCTCACGCAGGCCAACAACCTGACTTCGGGCCGGATCTATGAGACCATCATTAGCCGGGAGCGCCGGGGCGACTACCTCGGCAAGACCGTGCAGGTGATCCCGCACGTCACCAACGAGATCAAGGCCGGCATTGAACGCGTGTCGCCGGACGTCGATGTAGTCATCGTCGAAATCGGGGGCACGGTGGGCGACATCGAGTCGCTGCCGTTTCTCGAAGCCATCCGGCAGGTGCGCCACGAAAAGGGCCGGGACAATACGATCTTCGTGCACGTGAGCCTGGTGCCGTGGATTGCGGCGGCGCACGAGTTGAAGACCAAGCCGACGCAGCACAGCGTGAAGGAGCTGCGGGCCATTGGCGTGCAGCCCGATATTCTCGTCTGCCGCAGCGAGCGGCCGCTGGGCGCCGATGTAAAAGAGAAGATCGCGCTGTTTTGCGATGTGGAGCCGCGGGCGGTGATCAGCGCCTCGGACGCCAAGACCATCTACGAAGTGCCGCTGATGTTCGCCGAACAGGGCGTGGACGAGATCATTCTGCACCAGTTCCGCATGGAGAACACCCCGCCGCGGGATCTGACGCGCTGGACCGAGATGCTCGACCGCATGCAGAACACCGTCGATGAGGTGAACATCGGCCTGGTGGGCAAGTACGTCGAGTACGAGGACAGCTACAAGAGCCTGAAGGAGGCGCTGCTGCACGGGGGCCTGGCCCGGCGGCTGAAGGTGAACATCCACTGGATTGAGGCCGAGACCCTGACGTGGCCCGGATGCGTCGAGACGCTGAAGCAATACGATGGCATTCTGGTGCCGGGCGGCTTCGGCAAGCGCGGCGTGGAGGGCATGTTGAACGCCATCCGCTACGCCCGCGAGAACAAGGTGCCCTACTTCGGCATCTGCCTCGGTATGCAGACGATGGTGATCGAATACGCCCGCAACGTGTGCGGCATGCCGCTCGCGGATTCGACCGAGTTTGAACCCTCGACGCCGCACCGCGTCATCTACAAGCTGCGCGAGTTGAAAGGCATTGACGAGTTGGGCGGGACGATGCGCCTCGGCGCCTACCCCTGCCGTCTTGCGCCGGGGAGCTTTGCGCGCGAGGCTTACGGGCAGGAGTTGGTGAGCGAGCGGCACCGCCATCGCTACGAGTTCAACCGGGATTTCGAGAAGGTGCTGACCGAAGGCGGGCTGCAGTTGACGGGCCAGACGCCGGACGGCATTTACGTCGAAATCTGCGAGATCAAAGACCATCCGTGGTATCTCGGCTGCCAGTTCCATCCGGAGTTGAAGTCCAAGCCGCTGGAACCGCATCCGCTGTTCACGGCGTTCGTGGGCGCTTCTTACGAGGAGCACCTGCGTCGCATCGGCCGGAGCGCGGAGCTGATGCATGCCCAGTGAGTCGCTCGACCTGATTGCGGGTCCTTGCGTCATTGAGAGCGAAGACCATCTAAACTTTCTCGCCGAGAGCATCGCGCGGGTTGAGCCGGATTTCGTCTTCAAAGCCTCGTTCGACAAGGCCAACCGGTCGAGCGTCAACTCCTACCGCGGCCCCGGCTTTGCCGAGGGCATGCGAATGCTGCTGCAACTGAGGCGGCGGGGATATCGCGTTCTGACCGATGTCCACGAGCCGTGGCAGGTGGCGCCGGCGGCCGAGGCCTGCGACATTCTGCAGATTCCGGCCTTCCTCTGCCGGCAGACCGATCTGCTGCTCGAGGCCGGAAGGTCGGGCCGCGTGGTGAACATCAAGAAGGGGCAGTTTGTTTCGCCCTGGGACATTCGCCTGGCGGCGGAGAAGGTGGCCTCGACGGGCAACAACAACATCATTCTCACCGAGCGAGGCACCTCGTTCGGCTATAACAACCTGGTGGTCGACATGCGCGGCCTCGTCGTGATGCGCAGCTTTGGCTGGCCGGTGATTTTTGACGCCACGCACAGCGTGCAGCTGCCGGGCGCGGCGGGGCAGGGCAGCGGGGGCCAGCCCGAGTTTATTGAGCCGCTGGCGCGGGCGGCCGTGGCCGTGGGCGTCGACGGGATCTTTGTCGAGGTGCACGAGGCGCCGGAACGGGCCTTGTCGGACGGGGCGAATGCGCTGCCGCTCGATCAGCTGGCCGGATTCTGGCGCCGCTTGCAGGAGTTGGACGAGGTGACGCGGCGTCACCTGCGGCCGGTGGACCCGCCGGCTTAGTTCGGCAGCTCGCGGATCATCAGGTTGCGGAACCGCTGCTTACCGCCCGGCACCCAGCGATTGCCGGCGTGCACCTGCACGGCGATCATGCCGCTGGTGGCGCCGTCGGGGAGATGGTTGGCCGTGTCGGTGAAGTCGGTGATCAGAATGCCGTTCAGCCAGACGCGGATGCGCGGCGTGTCGCCTTCAATCCGGGCGCGCAGATGGTTCCAATCGGCGTTGCGATACCACGGCTGCCAACGGGGCATAAACGTCGTGACGCCCTGCAGACGTTCGCCGTAGACCCCACCGATGGCGCCGCCGTCGAGATAGTCGAGCAGCACCTGATACGCTTGTCCCTTCTCGTTGGCGCGGAGAAACAGGCCGCCGTCGCAGCCGTAGGTGGGGTTGACCTCGAGGCTGATTTCGAAGTTCTTGTAAGGGCGGTCGGTGAGCAGAATGCCGCCGTGGCCGGGCCGGTCCTGCGTGCCGGTCAGCGCGCCGTCTTCGACTTTCCAACTCGGCGTGTTGCCGTGGTGGTTCACCTGGCTGATGTGCCAGCCGGCGAGGTCGCGGCCGTTCCAGAGCGGTCGGAAGGCCGAAGGGCCGGCGACGAGTTCGAACTGATGCGGGACGGGCCGGGCGGCGGCGCGCTGCTTGGCGGTGAGCTCGGAGGTGAGCGCGTCGATGGCTTCGTTGGCCTTGGCGAGGCCGGCCAGGCCGTCCTGGCTGAGCGGCACCTGCAGATTGCGCCAGCGCGTGTTGTGGACATTGGCGCGGCGGAGCGTGAGGGCGTGCACCTCGGCGGCCTGCGCCCACATGGGGGTGCGCAGCGTGGCCAGGTTGACTCCGGCGGCCCATTCGGCGGCGGTGCGGGTGGCGACCTCGCTGCCATCGATGCGGAGGGTGTGCGGGCCGGCCGGGAGGCCGGTGATCTGGAGCGTCTGCTGGTTGAACCGTGCGACGAAGTCCGAGGAGTTGACGGCCAGGGCCATGGTGGGGTCGGCCATCTCGATGGGGAAGGGAAGGGCGCTATCGAGTTGGGTCCAGGAGAGCTTGGCGAGATTAGTGACTTTGGTGTTGGCCGCGGCGGTGACGGTTTGGGTTTTGGCGTCGATGGTGACGGCCGAGACGAGGCTGGGCGCGCCCCAGCCGGCGAGCAGGCCACCGGCCATGATGAGGTGGCCGGCGGGGCCGGGGTGGACGCGGTCGGGGATGATCTTCTGCGAGAGCGCCGCGTCGGTGGCCTTGGCCTTGGCGAGCATGGCGGTGACGGGGCGGTTGAGATCGGCGACGGTGAGCTGCTGGTCTTTGGCCAGTTGCGCGAGGAAGTCAGCAAAGCGCAGCAGGACGGCGTTGTAGCCACCGGGGAAGCGGGGCTCGTAGGTGACGTCGTCGTAGGGCGAAGGCTGGATGGCCGTGATGCGGACGCCGGGGGCCTTGGCCTTTAGCTCTTTGACGAGGTTGCGGTAGCCGTTGGCGTAGGTGTCGAAGATCTGTTGTTCGTAGGGACGGACGCGGCCGTCGTTCATGCCGAGCATGATGGAGACGACGGTGGGCTGGTAGGCGAGAACATCGCGGGAGAGGCGTTCGGCGATGCCGCCGCCGGCGCCGCCGGTGACGCGGTCACCGCCCCAGCCGGAGTGGGTGAAGGTGATCTTGCGGCCGGGAAAGCGGGTGACGGCGAAGGTCTCCGTGAAGGTCGTGTAGAGCCGCTGGTCGGTGATGGAGTCCCCGAAGAAGACGACGCGGTCACCGTCTTTGAGGTGGAACTCCTCGGCGAAGGCGGTGGTGGCGAGAAGGGCGAAGAGAATTGGGCGCACGGCGGTATCGTATCTCAAAGCGCGACGGGGCGGCGTTCGCGGCTCGAGCGGTAGATGCCCTGGATGAGGGCGACGACGGCGCGGCCGTCTTCGGCCGGGGAGACGAAGGGGCGATTCTCGTCGATGGCTTCGAGGAAGTCCTTTACCTGGAGCCGGTGGTAGTGCGGGATGGGATCGGCCGGCGCCGTGTAGGTGGGCGCGGTCTCGCCGGGGATGGTCCACAGATCGTTGTAGGCCGGTTCGAGCGCGGAGCCGGACATGCCGGCGATGAAGGTGGCGCCGCCGTCGGTCTGGGTGCCGACCGAGTAGCCGTTCTTGCCGTGAATGTGGATCTTGGTGTGGATGCCGGGGTTCTGCGAGAGGCTGCAGACGATGTTGCCGAGGCCGCCGCTCGCGAAGCGGACGTTGGCGAGGGCCGTGTCTTCGACCTCGACGTAGGGATGGTTCAGGTTGCTCCATTCCCCGGAGACTTCGCGCATGGGGCCCATCATCCACTGCAAGATGTCGAGATGGTGCGGGGCCTGATTGATGAGCACCCCGCCGCCTTCGGTGGACCATTTACCGCGCCACGGGTCGGAGCGGTAGTAGGCCTCGTCGCGCCAACTGAACATGGCGACGGTGCCGAGAATAGGCTGGCCGATCTTGCCGGCTTCAATGGCGGCCTTCATCGCCAGGACCGGCTCAAAGAAGCGGCGCTGGCTGACGACGCCGAGGCGGGCGCGGCCGCGGGCGGCGGCTTCGAGCATGCGGTCGCAATCGTCGACCGTGGCCGCGAGCGGCTTTTCAACGAGCACGTGGATGCCGCGTGCCAGCGCCGGCAGCGCGGGGGCGGCGTGCAGCGGATGGGGCGTGCAGATGACGATGGCGTCAACGGCGCCGAGCATGGTTTCGAGGTCGGCGTAGGGCGTGGCGCCGTACTGCGCGGCGAAGGCCGCGGCGCGGGCGGGGTCGTGGTCGCAGACGCCGGTGAAGGTGCTCAGTTCCGAGAGCGCGGCGGCGTGGAGATGGCCGACCTTGCCGCAGCCGACGAGGCCGGTGCGCATCTTAGCTCACCTCCGGGAAGTACTGCGCGCTCATGCGGCGGAGGAAGGCGAGCGAGGCGACCATTTCGTCCATGCCGTTCATGCCGTCTTCCAGGCTGATCCAACCGTTGTAGTTGTGGGCGGCGAGGATGCGGAAGATCTCGTGGTAGTCGTTGAGGCCCTGGCCCGTGACGCCGTGGCGGAGGTTGGGCGAGTAGCCGAGCGTGCCGTCGGATTGGCGCAGGTCTTCGAGCGAAGCGCCGGGGACGAGGTAGCGGTCGCTGGCGTGCATCGAGACCACGCGCGGAGCGACGAGTTCGAGGAGTTCGATGGGGTCGTCGCCGGCGACGAGGGCGTTTGAAGGATCGTACTGGACGCCGAAGTTCTCTGTGTCGTTGATGAGCGAGAGGAGTTCGAGGAAGACGTCTTTCTTCTGGGCGAACTCGGGGTAGCGCCAGAAGCCGTCTTTGTAGTGGTTTTCAAGGCCCAGGATAATGCCGTGTTCGCGGGCGACGGGCAGCAGGGACTCGATGCATTCGACGACCCAATGCAAACCCTGTTCGCGGGAGAGGCCGGGATAGCGCTGTCCGCTGAGGACGCGGCAGACGGCGCCGGGGCCGCCGAGGCGGCGCGTGACGGCGATCATGGCGGCTTCGCGTTCGACGGCGCGATGGCGGGCGTCGGCGTCGGGGTTGGTGAAGTCCGGCGAGCAGCAGAGCATCGGCATGTCGAAGCCGGCCGTCGAGATGGACTCGCCGATCGAATCGAGATAGGCCGGTTCGAGCGAGGTGAAGAAGCCGTCGTACATTTCCAGGCCGTCGGCGTCGAGGTCGCGCGCCATGGCGATCCAGTCAAAGACGGTCATCGTGGGGTTTTCGCCGGCGATGGCGTCCAGATAGCATTTGGGAAAGGCGGAGAGGCGAATTGGCATGTTGCTACAATGTGGGGATTATGCGGGTTCTGCTGCTTTTGATGGGTCTGACCGCGATGGCGGCCGCCCAGGATGATGATATCGTGTGGCTCGACAACTATGCCGAAGCCGTGAAAACCGCCAAGGCGACGGGCAAGCCGATTTTCCTCGAGTTCCGCTGCGAGCCTTGAACGAACGGCAGAACTTTTGACGCACAGGTTGTGCTGTCACCGAAAGATTCACCCCTCGGCAAACTGCTTCGGCAGTACGTCACCGTGCGCATTATCCGCATGGATGCGATCGATATCGGTCTGTTCGAACACGACCGGAACAACACGATCTACTTCTACATTTTGAACGCGGACGAGCAGATCTACCTGCGCTACGGCGGGCGGGACAACGCCTCGCCCGATACCTATCTGAACCTCGACAGCCTGACGCTGGCCGCGGCCAAGGGCCTTGAGTTGCACGCCAACCGCCCGCCGGCGCCGCCGCGGCCGAAGCCCGATTTTCCGAAGAATTATCCGCTGCTGGTCGAGCGGACCTTCGCGCGGAACCAGTGCGTGGAGTGCCATCTGATTGGCGACTACCAGAACCTGCACCGGCAACTGGATGGCACGCTCGACAAGATGACGCACCTGTACCGGTCGCCCGATCTGAAGCGCGTGGGCATCTTTCTCGATGTGCCGCAGGGGTTGGTGATCAAAGAGGCAACGGGCGCGGCCGCGGCCGCCGGCGTGCAGCCGGGCGACCGCATCGCCCAGTGGGCAGGAAAGGTGGTTTGGACCTTCGCCGATGTGCAGCACCGCTTCAATGAGACGCCGCGGAAGGCGCGGGAGGCGCACCTGACCGTGGAGCGAGGCGGGAAGATGGTAGAGGTGACGATGGCGTTACCGCCGCAGTGGTGGTGGTCAGAGACCAAGTTCCGCCAGTCGAGCGTGGAGCCGCGCTTCTACTTCGACGACCGGCCGCTGACCGCGGCCGAGAAGCAGGAGTTGGGGCTACCGGCCGAAGGCTTTGCCAGCCGCGTGAAGTATGTCTCGAGCACGGCGCGGACCATGGAGCTGCACGGCCTGCAGGAGGACGACGTGATTGCCGCGATCGACGGCAAGCGCGTCGATCCGGATGCGCATACGGCTTCGTTGTATTTGATCCTGCGCAAGACGCCCGGCGATGCGGCCACGCTCGAAGTGCTGCGCGGCGGTAAGCGGATCGAGATGCCGCTGAAGACGATGCAGATGAGCTTTCGAAAATGAAACTACTGAGCTTGGTTCTGTTGGCGATGGGTTGGGGCGCGCCCGTGCAGGTCATGGTCGATGACGAGGTGTGCGCGACCTACGACGCGCGCCTGGCGGGCGATCAACTCGTCGTGCGGGTGCGCCTGGGCAAGGGCTGGCACACGTTCGCGATGGACAACGCCGTGCGGGCCGTGGAGGCGTTGAAAGGCAAAAAGGCGCTGAGCGCGGACATGCCGACGAAGGTGACCGTGGGCGAGGGGCTGACGGTGACCGGGCCGTGGAAGCAGACCGCGCCGCTGGATTTCTCGAAACCCGAACTGCGGATCTTCACCTGGGGCTTTGAGGGTGAGGCCGTCTTCGCCGCGCCGGTGAAGCGGGAGGGGACAGTGGGCAAGGTGGGCGTGAAAGGGCAGGCTTGCACGCCGTCCATCTGCAAGAACATTGACGTGAAGGTGGACGTGGGCCTCGATGCGACGCCCTTCGATGCGTCCCCCCTCGTCGCGGTGCGCGCGAACTGATTAGCTGTAGATGCCCGGCGCTTCGTGGCCGAGCGCCTGCACGTACTCGACATAAGTGCCCGGGTAGACGCGGGGAACGCGTTCGGTACCGGTTTCGCCGCCGAGTTCGAGGACGCGCGTGCCGAGGCCACGCAGGAACGTGCGGTCGTGCGAGACGAAGATCATCGTGCCTTCAAACTCCGCCAGCGCTTCGACGAGCATCTCTTTGGTCGCCAGGTCGAGGTGGTTAGTCGGCTCGTCGAGCACGAGAAAGTTCGGCGGGTGGAAGAGCATGCGGGCCATGGCCAGGCGGGATTTCTCGCCGCCAGAGAGCGCGCGGATGCGCTTGTCGACGTCCTCGCCCGAGAACTGAAACGCGCCGGCGAGCGAGCGGAGCGAACCGATCGAGTCGTGCGGGAAGTCCTTCTGGAGCTGCTCGAAGATGGTGAGTTCGGGGTCGAGCACGTCGAGCGACTGCTGGGCGAAGTAGCCCATCTGCAGGCTGGCGCCGAGGCGGATGGCGCCGGCGTCGGGGTTGGTGGCCCCGGCGATCATCTTGAGCAGCGTGGTCTTGCCGGCGCCGTTGCGGCCCATGACGGCCCAGCGTTCGCCGCGGCGGATGGTGAGGTTGAGTCCGTCGTAGATGACGCGGCTGCCGTAGGCTTTGTGGATCTCTTCAATCACCGCCACCTGGTCGCCCGAACGGGACGGCGCGCGGAATTCGAACTTGACCACCTGCCGCTTCTTCGGTAGTTCAATCTTGTCGATCTTGTCGAGCGCCTTGATGCGGCTCTGCACCTGGGCGGCCTTGGCGGCGTGCGTTTTGAAGCGTTCAATGAAGCGCTGCTCTTTGGCGAGCATGGCCTGCTGCCGGGCGAAGGCGGCCTGCTGGTTCGATTCGCGGATGGCGCGTTCGCGCTCGTAGAAGTCGTAGTTGCCGGAGTAGACGTTGATTTCGCCGGAGTCGATTTCGGCGATCTTTCCGACGAGCCGGTTCATGAACTCGCGGTCGTGCGAGGTCATCAGCAGCGAGCCCTGATAGTTGCGCAGGAACGTTTCGAGCCAGAGAATCGATTCGAGGTCGAGGTGGTTCGTGGGTTCGTCCATCAGCAGGACATCGGGCCGGCCGAGCAGGACGCGGGCGAGGGCGACGCGCATCTTCCAGCCGCCCGAGAGGGCGCCGACGTCGCCATCGATCTGTTCATCGCGGAAGCTGAGGCCGTGCAGCACTTCGCGGGCCTGGGCTTCGAGCGTGTAGCCGTTGAGGTGTTCGTACTCCTCCTGCACCTCGCCGAAGCGTTCGAGGATCTTGTCCATCTCGTCAAAGCGGGCGGGGTCTTCGAGCGCCTGCTGCAGGGATTCGAGTTCGTGGTGAAGTACGCCGACGCGGCCCGACCCGGCGATGGCTTCATCGAGCACGGACCGGCCCTGCATCTCTTCGACGTCCTGCCGGAAGTAGCCGATGGTGAGCTTCTTCGGCACGGTGACATCGCCTTCGTCGGGAGCCTCTTCGCCGACGATCATGCGGAACAGGGTGGTCTTGCCGGCGCCGTTGGGTCCGACCAGACCGACCTTTTCGCCGGGGTTCAATTGGAAGTTGGCGTCGACAAAAACGAGTTGCTTGCCGTACTGCTTATTGAGGTTGGAAAACGCAATCATCCGAACCTCCAAGGTAGCAGGCTCAGCGGGTGAGCCGGTTGAGAATCTCGCGGGCCTGGGCGTGGCCGGGGTGGAAGCGGAGCAGGCGGCGGAGGGTGGCGATGGCGGCGGGGCGGTCGCCGCGCCGGGCTTGGGAGGCGGCGAGATTGAGCCCTGGGCCGGGGAGGCCGGGGTAGCGGGCGAAGACGTCTTTCCACCGGGCTTCGGCGCTGGCGGTGTCGCCGCTTTGGGCTTCGTAGATGGCGAGGTTGGCGGCGGCGGTGGGTTCGTTTGGTTGCTGGCGGAGCGCTTCGCGGTAGACGCGGACAGCGTCGGCGCTGCGGCCGGCCTGGTCGTAGAGCTGGCCGAGTTGGGTGAGCACGGCGGCGTCTTTGGGTGCGACGCGTTCGAGGCGGGGGATGGAGGGTTGGGCGAGGGCGAGGTCGCGGGGCGGGATGGGCGCGTTCCAGAACAGGCGGAGCGGGCGGGGCGGCGGGGCCGGGCGGCCGATGCGATGGTTGGTGAAGGCGACGTGGGCGTCTTTGCTCGTGGCCTTGGGCATGTGGCAGCTTTCGCATTGAGGGCCGCGGTTGCAGCGGTCCGGGGTGTGGCAGCCCTGGCAGGTGTTGGCCTTCCGGCCGCCGTGCGGATCATGGCAGGTGACGCACCAGAGCTTGTCGCCGGCGCCCTGCTTGCAGGCGCTTTCGGCGAGCTGTTCGGCGTGGCCGGTGGCGTTGGTTTGGGCGCCGCTGACGAAGATGGAGACGAAGTCGCCGAGGCGGTCGCCGGGCTGATAGTCGTAGGGATTGCGGCCGGCGCGGGTGACCTTGGCGGCGCCGGTAAGGTGGCACTGTTCGCAGACGTTGTCGCGGCGCTCGGGCGGGAGTTTGGCGGGGTTGACGGAGTGATGGGCGGCGGGGCCGTGGCAGCGCTGGCAGGTGACGCCGGGTTGGGTGAAGGGCGGGTTGGGATATTGGTTCTGGGTGCCTTTGACGAGTTGGACGCCGGAGGCGTGGCACTGCAGGCAGGACTCTTCGACGGGGCGGAAGGTTTGGGCGTTGGGGAAGCCGGGGGAGAGGCCGTAGGATTTGGTGGCGGTGAAGTAGGAGCGGGGCGACTGGACGAGAAAGTTGTCGAGGAATTCTATATAGCTTGTGCCGATGGCGCCGGAGCCGAGCGACCACTGGCCTGGTGCGTCGAGCGCGGCGGTGCGGGCCATGCGGGAGTGCGAAAACCGTTCGACGATCGCGGCGTGGCAGGGGGCGCAAACAGCACTGCCCGGGTCCGCGAAGACCCGGGCAGTGAAGACGGACAGGAGGAACAGCCGGTGCACTTAGAAAGTGAAGCGCAGGGCGAGTTCGATGTTCCGCGGGCCCAACTGCTGGCCGGTGTACTGGCCGAAGAAGGGGCTGGTGATGTTGGTGTTCAAGCCGCCGATGCCGGCCCAGTTGAAAGCGTTCAGGAACGTGCCGCGGAGCTGGATGTTCCGCACCTCATCGAACTTGAAGAACTTCTGGATGCTGGCGTCGAAGCTGACGAGGTGACGGTCGCGGATGTTGGGCAGGAACGGGCCCACCGTGCCGAGACGCTGCACGACGTTCTGGCCGCCGGTGAAGACCGGAGGATTGGCGAACGCCGCGCGGTTGAGATAGGCCGTACCGCCGTTGATGCCGCGGAAGTTGATGGGGGCATCGGCATTGAGGACGATCGGCACGCCGGCCACCAGGTCCGGACGGACCGAGTTGCCCGTGGGCAGGTTGATGCCGCCGGTGCCGATGGAGACCGGGTTGCCGCTGCGCCAGTTCTGGATGCCGCTCAACTGCCAGCCGCCGACCAGGGCGTCGAGCACCCCGTTGGTATTCAGGGTGCGGCCCTTGCCGACAGGGAGTTCGTAGATCCAGCTCAACTTGGCCACATGCGGGAAGTGGTAGTTGGTAATGGATCGTTCGAGGTTGCGGTTGAACACATCGGCTACGCCTTCGGCGTCGATGGCGTTGTCAGCGAGGCCGATCGCTTTCGACCAGGTATAGGCGCCCAGGATGGCCAAGCCTTTCTTAAAGTGCCGGGTAACCTGGAGCTGCATGGAATGGTACGACGATGAGCCCATATTCGGGAAGATGCTGTTGATGCCAGTGAACTGCGGGAACGGACGCAGCGCCTGCAGGTTGGTGCCCGCAAAGCCAGGGAACGGCTGGGGAATGGGGCTCGCGGCGCTCCACGGCCGGGGCAGGATGTCGCCAAACTGCTGGGTGACCGAGAAGGGCAGGTTGTTGGGCTGCTCGAAGCCTTTGGCAATCAGGCGGGTGCCCTTGTTGCCGACGTAGTTGAGTTCGAGCACCGTGCTGGCCGGGAGCTGATACTGGAAGCCGAAGTTCCAGTTCTGGACGTAGGGCAGGCGGTTGCCTTGCGTGCTGTAGTAGTCGATCCCTTGGCCGTTGGCCAGCGTCGGAATTTTGTTGGGCAGGTTTCCGGTGAAGTTGGGGTAGGGATTCGCCAAGTTGCCAATTGGTGCTTCGGCGAACGGCACGGAGGTGTTGCCGCTGTTGACGACAATGCTGCCGTTGTAGCCGAGCGTACCGCCGAAGCCGAAGCCGTTCGAGATGGCCGGGGTGTTGTTGATGCCGTAGCCGCCGCGGAAGACGAGCTTGTCGGACATCGCGTAGGCGAAACCGAACTTCGGCGAGATCTGCTTGTAGTAGTTGTCCTGGAAGCCTCGGCGGTTGCGGTCTTCCGCGAAGACGAGCGCGCCGGGACGGTTGCCGGCGCCGGGGTTCGGCGTGGCAAAGTCGATGGCGGACATGCGGCCGGCCACTTCGATCAGGCCGCCGATCATCTCCCAGCGGAGACCGACGTTGAGGGTCAGCTTGCGGGAAATCTTCCAATCGTCCTGGAAGTAGAAGCCGGCTGTGCGCCACCGGTGGCCGGGGTTCATGGCTACGATGCCGCGGCTCGTCGAGGCGTAGTCACCGAGCAGGAAGCTAGCGAAGCTGTGACCGGTTTGGTTGATGAAGCCGGGCAGGGCGGTCTGGTTGGGCGAGAAGTTGAAGTCGCCGGACCCGGACTTGCTGCGGGTGTTGTAGTAGTAGCGGCGGTTTTCAAAGCCGAACTTGTAATTGTGCTTGCCGCTGACCTTCGTGAAGTCTGTCTGAATGATGGTCGAACCGTTGAAGCTGGCGCCGCGGCTGTTCGAGCCGAGACGGCCGCCGGCGCCGATGCCGCCGCCCTGGAACGGCAGACCCGAGAAGTTCAGCGCGGGGAAGTGGACGCCCGGCACGTTCTGCAGGCCGATTTTGGCGGGCCAGTCCTGGTCGACGAAGACGCTTTCGTTGATGTTGCCAAAGCGGTTGTAGCCGAGGTTCAGGCGGCCGAGCAGCGTGGGCCGCAGGGTGAAGTCATACGCGCCGCGGACCATGGTGCCCGGGGTGTCCTGGTTCTGGTAAACGTTGGTGGGCGCTCCGGGAGGCCCGCCCCAGCGGCCGGCGATGGAGTTGTTGCGGACGCGGAAGTTGCGGTTCACCATGCCGCTGATGCGGTGGCGTTCGTTCAGGTTATGGTCGCCTTTGAAGGTCAACATGCGCTCGCGGAACTCGGGGCAGCAGGCGCCGAGGGCGGGGATGTTGTTGAGCATGGTGTCGAACTGCGGCTTGTCGATGGTCGCCACGTCGATGATCTTCTGCGAGACAGGGCTGAACCGCGTGCGGGGGATCATGTTGCCGGGGAAGATATCGCGGACCCAGGTGTTGCCCACTTGGCGGGCGGAGCGAGGATCATAAATCGCGCCGCCGATCACGGGCCGGCCCAATGCATCGGTACCTACATTGGTGCCCGAAATGGCGTTGCCCGTGAAACCGGCGTTCAGGATCCGGCTAAAGTCGCCCTGCTGGAACTCGGGCATGGGCAGCGTGGAGAAGCCGGACTGGTTGTAGTCCTTCGTCGTCGTCCGCTCAAAGTTGTGGAAGAAGAAGGTTCGGTTCTTGCCGTTGTAGAGTTTGGGAATCATCACCGGGCCGCCGATCGAGTAGCCGTAGTTGTGCTGCTTGAAGGGCTGCCGGCGGACGTTCGATGCGTTCGAGTTGAACGAATTGGCGCGCAGGGCGTCGTTCTGGCCGTAGTAGTAGGCCGAGCCGTGCAACTCGTTCGTGCCGGACTTGGTGGCGAAGTTGGCCACCGAGGTCTGCCCACCCGAGTACTGCGCCGATACCGTGCCGGTCTGCAGCTTGAACTCGGAGATGGACTCCGACGACGGGCTGAACTCGCTGTTGGCGCCGCCGGCGAGGTCCATGCGGCCGACGGAGATACCGTCGATCAGAATCTCGTGCGAGTAGTTCTGGCCGCCGTTGATCGACCCCTGCCAGGTGCCGCCGGTCGTGCCGGGCAGCGAGGTAAAGATGAACTGTTGAATCTGCCGACGGCCGCCGCCCACGGCGATGGGCCAATCGTCGAACTCTTTCTTGGTGACGTAGGAGCCGATCTCGGCCGTGCCGGTTTCAAGCAGCGGAGTTTCGGCCGTGATGGTGACCGATTCGGTCAGGTTGCCGACTTCGAGCGTGAAGTCGACGGTGAGCGTTTGCGCCACCGCCAGCACGATGTTCTGGCGCACGGCGGTCTTGAAGCCGGGCGCCGAAACCGTAATGCGGTAGGTGCCGGGGGACAGCGAAGGCGCGCGGAAGACGCCGGCTTCCGTTGAAGCGGCGTTCAACTCAACGCCGGTCGCCATGTTGAAAATCTTCACGTTGGCGCCCGCTACGGCCGCGCCGGAAGAGTCGATCACGGAACCATTAAAAGTTCCTCTTTCGGCCTGCCCGAAGCAAGCCAGCGCGGCCAATAGGCCCGCGAGTAGGATACGGGGTATCAAGATAGAACCTCCTGGAGTTGACACGAGCATATCATGAGGAACTCCCGCACTGAGCCGGTGTATCGTACCTGAATGGGTCTTCTTCGAGCCGTCTGCGCCGTTCTGTGTGGCTTCGTTCCGGTTGCCGCGCAAGCCCCCCGCCCGATCGCCTTCTCCGATTTCGACGCCTGGCGGTCCATTCAAAGCCAGCAACTCTCCCGCGATGGCCGCTATCTCGCCTACGCCCTCATGCCGCAATCCGGCGACGGCGAGGCCGTATTGCGCGAACTCGCCACGGGCCGCGAATCCCGCATCCCCATCGGCGCCATGCCGCCCCCCGCCACGGATGGCGAAGGCGACGAACCGCCGCCCGCCGCCTCCGGACCACGCATCGATTTCAGCGCCGATGGCCGCTACCTCTTCCTGACGAGCTATCCCCCCAAGGCCGCCACGCAGCAGGCCAAACGGGACAAGAAACCGGCGCCGTCCAATGGCCTCGTCCTCGTCGAAGTCGCCTCCGGCCAGCTCACCCGCATCGAAGACGTCCAAAGCTTCGCCTTCCCCGAGGAGGTGACCAACGCCGTCGCCTACCGCCGCAGCGGCAAGGGCTCCACCGAACTCGTCGTCCGCTCCCTGCCCGCCCAATCGGAACGCCAGTTCGCCGATGTCACCGAGTACTCCTTCACCCGCGACGGCCAACTGCTCGCCATCGCCACAAAAGACGCGGTGAAGATTCTCACCACCGAACTCCAAACCATCACCACCGCTCCCGGCGCCTATGCCAAACTCACCTGGGACGAAGCCCAAACCCAACTCGCCTTCGTCACCAAGCAAGCCCTGTTCGGCTGGAAGCGCGGCGAGGCGACGGCCACCGAATGGCACCGCGCCAGCATCAGCGACCGCGCGAACCTGCAGTTCTCCCGCAATGGCGCACGCGTCTTCTTCAGCACCCTCCCGCCCAGGGCCAAGCGCCCCGAACCCGATCCCGCCGAAGAGAAGGCCGTCTTCGACCTCTGGCACTATCAGGACGGCCGCGTGCCGACCATCCAGAAGGCCCGCGCCGAACAGGAGCGCAACCGCAGCTACCGCGCCGTCTTCCACATCGCTGCCCGGCAGTTCGTCCAGCTCGCCACGCCGGATCTGCTCGAAGTCACCCCGAGCGAAGACGGCCTGGTCGCCGTTGGCATCGACGACCAGCCCTACCGCCGCGAGAACGATTACAACGACCGGCAAAGCGACTTCTGGCTGCTCAACACCACCACCGGCGAACGCGCCCGCGTCGTCGAACGCGCTGCCGGCACGCCCACGCTTTCGCCCGACGGCCAGTACGCCGCCTACTACACGGCCGGCCACTGGTGGGTCATCAACGTCGCCACCAAAACGGCCGCCAATCTCACGGCCCACCTGCCCGTTCGCTTCCGCAACGAGCTCCACGATACGCCCGGCGCCCCCATCAGCTACGGCCAGGCCGGCTGGACCGCCGACAGCCGCCACTTCCTCGTCTATGACCGCTACGACCTCTGGGCGCTCGCGCCGGACGCCGCGGCCACCTCCCGGAATCTGACCGAAGGCGAAGGCCGCCGGCAGAGGATCCAGTTCCGTCTCGTTCGTCTCCGCACCGACCCGCGCCGCCGCCACCTCGACCCCGCCGAACCCCTGCTGCTGCGCGCCGAAAACGAACTCACCCGCCAGACCGGCTTCTATCGCGATAGCTTCGCCGGGGAGGCGCCGCCGCGCAAGATTCTCATGGCCGCCAAAAACTTCCGCGCCCCCGTCCAGGCGCGGAATGCCGACGTGCTGCTGCTCTCCGCCAGCACCTTCACCGAGTATCCCGACCTGCTCGTCACCAACGCCTCGTTCACCAAACTCGACAAGGTCACCCGCGCCAATCCGCAGCAGGCCCAAATGGCCTGGGGCACGGCCGAACTGCTGCCCTTCACCAACCTCAACGGCGTGCCCCTGCACAGCGTCCTCATCAAGCCGACCGGCTTCGACCCCACGCGGAAATACCCGCTCATGGTTTACCTCTACGAGCGCCTCTCGCAGACCCTGCATACCTTCTACGATCCCGCTCCCAGCCACCGTATCAACCCCGCCGTCTATGCCTCAAACGGCTACGTCGTCCTGCTGCCCGACATCGCCTACACTATCGGCTACCCCGGCCAGAGCGCCATGAACGCCGTGCTGCCGGCCGTGCAGAAGGTGGTCGACGCCGGCTACATCGACGAGGCCCGCATCGGCATCCAGGGCCACTCCTGGGGCGGCTACCAGATCGCCTACCTGCTCACGAAGACCAACCGTTTCCGCGCCGCGGCCCCCGGGGCGCTTGTCGGCAACATGTTCGCCGCCTACTCCGGCATCCGCTACGGCACCGGCATCCCGCGCCAGTTTCAGTACGAACGCACGCAGAGCCGCATCGGCGGCACGCCGTGGGAGTATCCGTTGCGCTTTCTGGAAAACTCGCCCGTGTTCACGGCCGACCGCGTCGAGACCCCCGTCCTCATGCTCCACAACGACGCCGACGACGCCGTGCCCTGGACGCAGGGCATCGAGTTCTTCCTCGCCCTTCGCCGCCTGAACAAAGAAGCCTACTTCTTCAACTACAACGGCGAACCCCACGGCATCCGCAAACGCGCCAACCAGATGGACTACGCCCTGCGCCTGTTCCAGTTCTTCAACCACTTTTTGCGAAACGAACCCAAACCAAAATGGATGCAGCAGGGCATCCCCTACCTCGAACGCGACCTGCCGGAGCATCAGGCCACCTCGGTCCAATCCACCCTGGCTCAATAAAGAGGGGACAATAGAAGCTGGCATGAACCATCACGATTCCCACCGCCGCACCGTCCGCGTCCGGCGCGTCGACGAAGTCAACTCTCTCGATGAACTGTTCCGGCACTGTCTGCCGGCCTTTGGCGGGGCCTATCTCCGCCGCATCTACGAAATTCTCGACCGCGCCATCGGCCAGGGCTGCCCGCTCACGCTCGCCATCGCCGGCCCGGTCACCGTCTCCGGCCAGCACCAGGCGTGGCTGATTCCGCTCCTCGAAACCGGTTGGGTGGCCTATCTGTCCACCACCGACGCCGTCTGCTACCACGACGGCCACCGGTCGCTTGACGGCCGCAAGGATCCGGTTTTCGAAGTGCCCATCTTCGGCGACGACGGCGCCCTGCGCGATGACAAGACCATCCGCGTCACCGACATGGCTTTTGATGAAGACGTCCTGCTCGATCAGGACCGCTTTCTCACCGCGCTGCTCAACCATCCCGACTTCCAGAACAAGATGACCGGCACCGAGATGCGGAACAAGCTTGGCCGCTGGTACCACGCGATTGAAGAGCGCAACGGCGTCGAGCCGGGTCTGCTGGCCAAGTGCCACGAGATGGCCATTCCCGTGTTTGTCGGCGCGCCCGGCGACGGCAGCGTCTTTCTGAACTCCATGAAGCTGTGGGCCATGCGCGAGGCCGGGTTGATCCCCTCCTACGGCTTCGACCTCGACCTCCATGCCGAGGTCTTTGAAGCCTGCGCCTACCATCGCTGGGGCCTGTTTGATACCGAAGCCAAGTCGCTCGCCACGTTCATGCTTGGCGGCGGCGTGCCCAAGAACTACAACCTGCAGCCGGAGCCGGCGCTGGGCCAGATTCTCGGCCTACCTGACGTTCGCGGCTACGAGTTCGACGTGCAGATTACCTCGGCGCCGGTCACCGACGGCAGCCTGTCAAGCTGCCCGCCGGCCGAGGCGGTGACCTGGGGCAAGGTCGACCGCGATACCTACCAACAGTCGACCGAGAGCATGCAGGGCGACTATTCGATGGTCGTCCCGTTTCTCATCAAGGCGCTGCTCGACCGCCGCGCGAAGTTCGAACGGCTGCGCGAGGAGCTCGGCGAAGCGACCCTGTTCGAGCGGCACCCGGAGGCCCGCGGCTACCTGCGGCCGCGCGCCGGCTACCGTCTGTTTGAACAGCGGGAAGCCCTGGTCGGCAAGCTGCGCGAGGCGGTCCGCGAGAATGCCGATTGGCTCAAGGAAACCTTAACCTACCCGCTGGCGACGCCCACCAAATGAGGCAGCCGGTTCATGTCCTCTACGGCGGGGCCCATCTGTTCCGGCCCGATATCGCGGAGAAAATCGGCGGCGTGGCCCTGCGCGCGCTCGCCGGTTTCGCCTCGCCGTTCCGCGATCAGATTGAAGCGAAGCTGAAGGCCGCGCCCGTCGAAGACTACCGGATCGACTTCGAAGACGGCTACGGCGACCGTCCGCCGGCCGAAGAGGATGCCGATGCGCATCGCTGCGGCAAGATCGTCGCCGCGGGCACCGGCCTGCCGGCAGTGGGCATCCGCATCAAGCGGCACGGGCTGCGGACGCTGCAGATCTTTCTCGATAGTGCCGGCGCCGTGCCGCCCGGCTTCCGGGTCACGGTGCCGAAGGTGGAGCATCCGGACGAAGTCGCGCAGGTGGCCGCCGCCTGCCCCGGCGCGCACGTGGAAGCGCTGATTGAAACCGCGCCGGTGCTGCGGCGCCTGCACGAGATCCCCGCCGATAGCCTCCACCTCGGCCCCTACGATCTGCTGGCTTCGCTGGGCATCCCGGCCGCCTTTCAGCACCTGCACCATCCGGCTTGCACCGCCGTCCGCCTGCAGATGCTGCTCACCGGCAAGACAGTGGTTGATGGCCCCACTAAACTGCTCCCCGTGGGCGCGGATCCGCAAGCGGGGTGGACGCGCCATCGCGAAGACATTCTGCGTTCGTTGAGCGAGGGGTTCTACCAAAGCTGGGATATCCATCCGGCGCAGTTGGTCTCGCGCTATGCGACGTTGATGGAGTTCTACGCCGAGCATCTGCCGGCGGTGCGGGAGCGCCTGGCGAACTTCGAAGGCGCGGCCACGCGGCTCGGCGCGCAGTTCGACGACGCGGCCACCGTCCGTGGTCTGCGCGCCTTTGCCGCGCGGGCCGATCACTTGCTGTCGCGATAATTCAGCGGCGGCTTGGCGTCTTTCGGCAGGCGCGATTCGTAGCGGAACCCGGCGCGGCGCTGGTCGAACGCGGCCCGGACGGCGGCCAGTTGCCGCGGGTCGTTGTAGAGGTCCATTGCGGTGAGCGCGAGCACCTTGGCGGCGAGCACCATGCCCTTGCGGCCGATGCTCATGCCGGCGCAGGCGGTCGATTGCCAGGAGTGAAACGGAATGCCCGGGGCGAAGGTGGCGATGCTGAGCTCGGAGGTGGGCACCACCCAGGAGACGTCCGCGGCGTCGGTGGACCCGGCGCCGGCCCCGTGGGCGATGGGCTGAATCCGCGCCTCGCTGCCGAGCGGCAGCTCCGGTTCGGCGAACAGCGTGGTGCGCAGTTTGGCGGCGAACTCCTTTTCTCCGGCGCCATACTGAATGCCGCCCAGCACCCGCAGGTGCCGGTCGTAGAGCGCGGCGAGGGCGTCGTTGGGGAGCATGTTGTAGACGGCGGATTGGATCGCCATCTCCTGGCGGGTTTCCGTGGCGAGCGCGGCGCCGGCGGCGGCCTTCTCGATGCGGCTCCAGACGTTGTCGAGGATCTTCATGGACGGATGGCGCGCGTAGACGTAGACCTCGGCGAACTCGGGCACGACGTTGGGAGCCACGCCGCCTTGGGTGATGATGTAGTGCAGCCGCGTCTCCTGCGGCACGTGTTCGCGCAGCAGGTCGATGGCGTGGTTGAACAGCATGACGGCGTCGAGCGCGGAGCGGCCCTGCTCCGGGTTCACGGCCGCGTGGGCGGCCACGCCGCGGAAGCGGAACTTGGCGGTGATGTTGGCGAGCGTGGTGCGGAGGCTGGCCTGGTTGGCGTCGCCGGGGTGCCAGGCGAGCACGGCGTCGACATTGGCGAACGCGCCGGCGCGGATCATGTAGACCTTGCCGCCGCCGCCCTCTTCGGCCGGGGTGCCGAAGACTTTTAAGGTGCCGCCGAAGCCCTGGTCTTTGAGGGCGATGGCCGCGAGCACGGAGCCGGCGCCGAGCAGGTTATGGCCGCAGCCGTGGCCGGGGGCGTTAGCCTGGCGCGGGGCGCGTTGCGGCGTGTCCTCCTGCGACAGGCCGGGCAGCGCGTCGTATTCGGCCATCAGACCGATCACCGGTTTGCCCGTGCCATAACTCGCCACAAACGCCGTCGGGATGCCACCCGTGCCGGCTTCCACGGTAAACCCCGCCCGCCGGAGCTCCTCCTGCAGCAGGGCCGAGCTTTTCTGTTCCTTGTAGCCGACCTCGGCCAACTCCCAGATCTGCCGCGAAACGGCCCCGAGGCGCTCGGCGTGCAAATCGACCTGCGTGGTCACCTGGGCGTGGAGCAGGGAAACAAAGAGACCGATCAGGAGACGCATGCAGGTAGGACAACACATGCCCGTGCCGCGTGGCAATCCCTGGTTGGTTTCCATGCGCGGTACCGTCCACGGCGTGGTGCTTCCCGGCGGCATCTCGCCCGGTAAGGGGGTGGGTGCAAAACTGTTTGCCCCTCGACGGCAGGGAGTAGCGTTGAGGGGCCGCAATCGTGGCGGATCCGGGATTGGCGGTGAGGGAAAGAAACCCACCGTACCAGAAGCAGATAGCCGACCAGGACTAGACATCGAGTTCCTCTACATCGTCGTCCTCAAGCGCTTTCTTGAAAACAGCGACCACATTACGCGGGTAAAGCCGCCATTCAGGATGCTTTATCTCCTGCACGAAATGACCGCATGTCGCCCTCTCCAACTCCTCGATACTGTCGTAAATTTCAAGGAAGCGAAAGCTGTTCGAACATGCGTAGACGGCAAGCTTTCCTTTCGCGGTGCGCGCCAACGAGTATTCACAGGATTCATCGTAGTCGTCTTTTTCGGGGCCGGTGGCTTCAGGCTTGACGCCTGAGGCGACACTGCCAACGAGCCAGCGCCCATGAAATGCCAGCTTGCGTCGCTCCTCGAAGGATTCGTGGTCGGCGTACGTATCCACGCGGATTCGATCTACCGTTTTGAGCCGTCGCTTTAGGCAATCGATGAGGATTGAGGACATGCTTTGGTCGGACTCCCGCTGGGCGCGCTCCCAGATTTCAACATCTGCCGCTGATAGGTAAATGGTTTTTTGTGCCATGGAGAAATGATAGCAATATAAGTATACGTAGTCAAGATGTTTTTGCGGCCTGCCGAATCTCGACGCGCCCCCGCAGGCCTCAGCCGGCGCCCCGTGGCGGTCTGAGCTTGAGACGGGCGGCAGGACGCCGGGCATCCCCTTGGGCGGCGGGCAGTGTGATAGAACAACACACATGATCACCCGGCGTACAGTGCTCCAAGCCTCCGGCCTCGCGGCCGCTCCCCAGATCGCGGCGGCGCAGACCGGCCCGTTGAAAGTTCTCAGCGCTGTCGAGTTCGAACCCGCCGAACTTGCCAAGCTCACCCAGGGCAAGGCCGTGCCCATTCGCATCGTCGTCGCCAAAGACCGCGAAGTCTTTCGCAAAGAGCTCCGCGATGCCGACATCGTCTACGGCGGCCTCTCCGGCGCCGATCTCGATTTCGCTCCGAAAGTGAAGTGGGTCCAGTCCCCCGGCGCCGGTGTGGAAAGCGCCGATCCGAAGTTCATGGCCAGCCCCATCCTGTTCACCAACATGGCCCGCATCTTCGCCCCCGGCATTGCGGAAACCGCCATGGGCCTGCTGCTCTGCCTCACGCGCGGCATCACCAAGTACTACATGCCCCAGTTTGCCAAGCGGCAGATGAAACCGGTCGGCACCGTCAAGAGCCCCGACCATTGGGAGCTCGGCGGCCGCACCATCGGCCTGGTCGGCTTCGGCGGCATCGGCTATGAGATCGGCCGCCGCGCGCACTTCGGCTTCGATATGAAAGTGCTCGCTACCGATGCCAAGCCCATGCACAAGCCCGAATGGGTCGAAGAGCTGCACGACCCGTCATGGTTCATGGAGATGGTCCCGCGCGTCGACGTCCTCGTCAGCGCTGCGCCCTCCACTCCGAAGACCCGCCGCATGTTCAACGAAAGCGTCTTCCGCAAAATGCAGAAGCACGCCATCTTCCTGGGCATGAGCCGCGGTGACCTGTTTGACGATATGGCACTCGTCAAAGCGCTCAAGGAAGGCTGGATCGGCGGCGCCGGACTCGACGTCTTCCCGCAGGAGCCGCCCCCGGCCGACCATCCCATCTTCGACGCTCCTAACGTCGTCATGACCGCCCACACCTCCGGTTGGGGCCCCGACCGTCAGCGCCGCCTTGTTGACCTGTTCAGCGAAAACCTCCGCCGCTACTCGCTCGGCATGGAATTAATGAACGTTGTCGATAAGGGGAAAGGCTACTGATTTCCGCCTTAGTTAGGGTATGACGCACTCTCTCGGCGCAAAGACCCAAGTCTCCGGCTACGTCACCAAAGAAAAATTCCTCAAAGGGCGCACTCTCGAGGAGATTGAAAGAATTCTCGGTTATCATCCCGGTCGTCTCGCCAACGGGGCGACCATTCTCAAACTGGATCGGGCGCCCCAGCCCGGCGAGTTTGGCCTCGCCGGCTACTCCCAGGTCGCCGACCATCGCGCCACGCCTCCCACTGGCATCGATGTCAACAAGGTAACGCAAATCGCCGCGGCTTCTTTTGCCGCCACCGGCGGCGACCGCCTGGTGAAAGTCTTCCCGGCTATCGGCCACAACGCCGCTCTCGACAACGATCACCAGTATCCCCCCGGCGCCGGTTGCCCCCAGTGGAAGCTGACTACGCGGGTCGACGCCACCGTTGTCGCTGTCGTCTCCCTCTACCCCAACGGTCGCTACCTCCCGGCCAGCTAACGCAACTCCTCCCGCACCCGCCGCAGCGCCTGCGCCAGAATGTTGGCGTCGGCCGAGTACATCAGACGGTCCACCCCCATCTCCCGCCAGCGGTCGGCGGCCTCGCGGCTATTGGCAAATGCGCTGACGGCAATCCCCGCGCCGTGGGCGGCGGCAATCACCCGCTGTCCCGCGCCCAAGACGTCGGCGTGCATGACATCGCCCGGCCGGCCCAGCGCCTGCGAAAGATCGTACGGCCCAATGAACAACTCCTCCACGCCCGCCAGCCCCGCAATCGTCTCCACCGCCGCCAGCGCCCCTACCGTCTCAATCTGAATCACCACCCGCACCGGCCGTTCGAGATACTGCTCGAGCGGCACCAGCGAATAGCCCGCTGCCCGCACAAATCCGTTCAACCCGCGCTTCCCCCGCGGATGAAACCGGCTCGCCGAAACCACTGCCGCCGCCTCCTCCACCGTATGGATCTGCGGCACCAGCACCCCGTCGGCCCCCGCATCGAGCGCCCCTTGCAGCACATCCGCCCGCCCCGCCACCCGCACAATCGCCGGCACGCGGGCCGCCCGCAGCATATTCGGCAGTTGCGCCGTCGTCAGCGCTCCGTGTTCGGAGTCGATCACCACAAAATCCCAGCCGGCCAGGCTCGCCATCTCCACCACGTCCGGGCACGGAATCGACAGAAAAATTCCCGCCAGCATTAAGTCGCCTTCCGCGCGGGCCGCTTCTTCGGGGCAAAGTGCCCGGCAATGTGGCGCTGCAACTCGAGGAAAATCTTATCGGCCGGCTTGGCCGCGTCCACGGTCACAAAGCCGTACCGCATCGACATCCGGTCGAGTGCGCGGATCACCCGCGCCTGATAGCGCACGAAGCTGTCGTACATGTCCGGGCCAAAGCGCATGTCCATGCCGCTCTCCCAGAAGTCGAACTGCCCGCGGCCCATCACGGTCCGCGTAATCAGCGTCGGCACCTCCGCCCGCAGGTAGTACACCGCGTGGGGCACGAGGGCGAAGCCGGCCACTTTTTCAAGCCACGAACTGTCCTCGCCCCGCGCAATGCCGCGTGCCATCAGTGAAAAAATGTACCGGTCGGTCAGCACGACAAACCCCGCCCGCAGCGCCGGAATAATCTCGTTCTCCAGGCGATCGGCGAAGTCGGTGGCATAGAACAGCGTCATCGTCACCGAACCCAGCGTGTGCCCCTCTTTGGCCTGCGCGATCCCCTTACCCGCCAGCGCGCTCCGCGCCATGCCCGTATCGAGCACCGCGTGCCCCTGCTGCTCAAGCCACGCTTTCAACCGCGCCACCTGCGTGCTGCGGCCCACCGCGTCCGGCCCCTCCACCACGATCAGCTTCCCCTGCAGCTCCGAGATGTCCACCCCGGGCAGCGGCTCGCTATAGAACTGGAGTGGCTGTTTCGTAGGCATGGACCGTCCCCTCCTGATTCAGAATCTGGCCGCTCGCCACGGCATCGCCCAACTGCTCCATCACAATCCGCCGCATCTGAAACTGCTGCTCCTCAATCGACCGCGAGGCGTCAATCACGTGAAACCCCATCTCTTCCACCATCGCCTCGTACTGCTCCAGAATCCGGCCCTGAAAGATCCGGAACGACTCCTCCACCCGCTTCGACAGATTCAAATCCATCCCCGCTTCGTAGTACTTGATCGCATCCCGCCCACCCAGAATCCGCCCCAGCGCCACTTCCAGCGGCACCCGGAAGTAGAACGCCAGATTCGGTTGAATCGCGAAACGGTACAGATTCCGCACCCACCGCGGCGAAACCCCGCGCACCACGTCGCGCGCAAAGGCCGTATAGGCAAACCGGTCGGCGCACACCACCGCCCCGGCTTTCAGCATCGGGATGATGTAGCGCTCCTGCCGGTCGGCAAAGTCCGTGGCGTGAATCAGGCTGAACGTCGTCGGGGTGAACATCATCTTCTTCTTGCCCCGCCGCGTCGTTTCGCTCACCAGCGGCGAAGAGTTCCACTCGCTGAACGCCACCGCCAAACCCTGCGCCCGCAGCCACTGGCTCAACAGCGCCAACTGCGTCGACTTGCCCGAGCCATCAATGCCTTCGACGACAATCAACTTGCCCTTGAATCGGTTCGGCGTCAGGTATTGCATGGGAATAAGCTTTGACAATTATATCCGCACGCCCCGCACCCCTTTATGATGAAGGAGACCCATGCCGCGCTACGCCGCCATCGATATTGGAAGCAACTCCACCCGCCTCGCCGTAGCCGAGGTCAACCCGGGTGAGCCCGTAAAAACTCTCGCCGCCGAACGCGAGGTCACCCGCCTCGGCACCAGCGTCTTCACCGAAGGCGTCATCTCCCGCGACGCCATGGATCTGCTCGTCCGCACCCTCACCCGCTTCGCCGCCACCTACCACCGACTCGGCGCTACCGGCGTCCGCGCCGTCGCCACCAGCGCCGTCCGCGACGCCCGCAACCAGGACGAGTTCCTCTACCGCGCCGGCCAGGCTCTCGGCACCCCCGTCGAAATCATCTCCGGCCTCGAGGAGTCCCGCCTCATCCACGCCGGCGTCCACGCCGCCTGGCCTCACCCGGACGAGCGCGTCCTCCTCATCGACATCGGCGGCGGCAGCGCCGAAGTCATCGTCTCCGACGGAGGCAGACTCGAAAGCGCCATCTCCCGCCCCCTCGGCGCCGTCCGCCTCACCGAAATGTTCCTCGACGCCGATCCCCCGGCCCGCGAACAGCGCGAACGCCTCTCGGCCTACATCGACGAGAAACTCGCCCCCGCCCTGAAACGCACCGGCCCCGGCCCCTTCGACCGCGCCATCGCCACCTCGTCCACCGCCGCCGCCGTCATCAGCGCCCTCAACAAGGTCCCCCGTAAAGAACGCGACCGCGCCGACCACCTCTCCGCGCAAACTACCGACATCGCCGACCTTGAAAACTTCCTCGCCAACTCCTCCCTCGCCGCCCGCCGCAAAGTCCCCGGCATCGGACCCCGCCGCGCCGAAATCATCATCGCCGGCGTCAGCGTCCTCCACCGGATTCTGAAGGCCTACGGCCAAAGCGAGGTCTTCTACTCCGCCGCCGGCGTCCGCGACGGCATCATCGCCGACCTCGCCGACCGCCGCAGCGGCAGCGACCTCACCCGCATGAACCGCGAACAGCGGCACGTCGTCGAAGCCATGGCCCGCCGCTTCGCCGTCGATATGAAGCACGCCCGCCAAACCGCCCGCCTCGCCAACTCCCTCTTCGTCGGCCTCCAACCCCTCCACCAACTCCCCCCCGCCGCCGGCCGCCTCCTCGAGGCCGCCGCCTACCTGCTCGACTCCGGCCACTACATCAGCGACATGGCCCACCACAAACACAGCTACTACCTCGTCGCCAACGGCGACCTGCCCGCCTTTACCAACGAAGAGCGCCTCACCATCGCCCTCCTGTGCCGCTTCCATCGCAAGTCCATGCCCAGCGCCCGCCACGGCTTCTTCCAGGACCTCACTGCCGCCGTCAAAAAAACCGTCCTCTGGCTCGTCCCCATCGTCCGCCTCGCCGATAGCCTCGCCGGTAGCCCGGATCACCACGCCGAATCCGCCCGCGTCCAGATCACCCCGAAAACCGTCACCATCCTTCTCGAAGAGGAGGGCGACATCAACCTCGAACTCTGGGCCGGAGAGCGCGTTGCCGATCTCTTTCAGCAAATCTACGGTCGCGACTTGGCGCTGGAGCTGGCTTCGTAGTAAACTAGAGGTTCGCCTGCCACTGGGAGATCGTCTAATGGTAGGACTGCAGACTCTGACTCTGCCTATCGGGGTTCGAATCCCTGTCTCCCAGCCACCTCTTTTCTTCGTGTTTCCGCTTGCGCGGTAACGTCGGGCGCATGAAAATCGTTATCCTGAGGATAACGATGCGTCTTCCCGTCCTCCCGTTGAGCCTGTTCGCCGTCGCCGCCCTGGGGCAGACGCCCAGTTTTGAGCGCTCCGTGCAGCCCGTCATTAATCAATCCTGCGTCGGCTGCCACAACGACCGCTCCGCCGCCGGCGGCCTGAACATCATCCCCTTCCAAAACCCGGCTACCCTCGCCTCCAATCGCGACGATTGGGAGCGGATTATTCAGAAAATCCGCACCGGCGAAATGCCGCCCAAAGGCATGCCCCGGCCAACGCCGGCCCAGACCGAAGAGCTGATGGCCTACGTCACCGCCGAGTTCGCCCGCGCCGACAAGCTCGTCAAGCCCGACCCCGGCCGCGTCACCGCCCGCCGCCTCAACCGCAACGAGTACACCAATACCATCCGCGACCTCCTCGCCGTTGACTTCCGCGCCGACCGCGACTTTCCCACCGACGACTCCGGCCACGGCTTCGACAACATCGGCGACGTGCTCACCATCTCGCCCATCCTGATGGAGAAGTATCTCAATGCGGCCGAACGCATCGCCGCCCGCGCCATCGGCGCCGACCCCCTGCCCAAGCCCATCGAAAAGCTCTATCACAACCGCGATAAGGCCATTCGCCGCATCGACCGCAGCACCATCGAAGCCAGCCACCGCGTCGATTTCGAAGGCGAGTACACCATCCGCTTCGGCCTGCCCGGCGAACGCTCAGCCGACGCCCCACCCGTCCAGCTCGGCCTGTGGATGGACGGCAAACTCCTGCACACCATTACCGCCGAAACGAAGCCATCGAAGCTCGTCTACTTCAACCCCTACTCCGAGGAGGAGATGCGCCTCCTGTTGCCCGAGGGCGACCACGTCTTCCGCGCCGGATTTATCAACGATCCCTTCGTCAAGGACCTCTCCGACAAGGACGCCTACAACAACAAGAAGAACAAGTGGCTCGATTCGATCCTGTTCATTGGCCCCTTTCCGGCGAAAACCGAACGCCCCAGCCGGAAAAAGCTCCTTACCTGCGACCCCAACTCCGGCGATGCCTGCATCGAAAGCATCCTGGCTAACCTCGCCCGCCGCGCCTACCGCCGCCCCGTCGCCAAAGACGAAGTGGCCAAGCTCACCCGCTTCGTCACCCTCGCCCGCCAGGAAGGCCTCTCCACCGAGCAGGGCCTCCAACTCGCCATCCAGGCCGTCCTCGTCTCCCCCCATTTCCTGTTCCGCGTCGAGCGCGACTCGGACCCTGTCACCCCCCGCCCGGTCACCGATCTCGAACTCGCCTCCCGCCTCAGCTACTTCCTCTGGAGCTCCATGCCCGACGAAGAGCTGCTCCGCCTGGCCGAAACCAACAAACTCCGCCCCGCGCTCAACGCGCAGATTCAGCGGATGCTCGCCGACCCCCGGGCCTCGGCTCTCGCCGAAAACTTCGCCGGCCAGTGGCTCGAAATCCGCAATCTCGACAGCGTCAAGCCCGACCCCGGCAAGTTCCCCGCCTGGAATCCCGAACTGCGCGACGCCATGAAGGCCGAAACCCGGCTCTTCTTTGAAGCCATGCTCACCGAAAACCGGCCGATGGCCGAGTTCCTCGACGCCCGCTTCACGTTCCTGAACGAAACCCTCGCCAAGCACTACGGCATCGAAGGGGTCACCGGCCCCGCCTTCCGCCGCGTGGAACTGGCTACCCCCCAGCGCGGCGGCATCCTCTCCCACGCCAGCGTGCTGACGGTGTCGAGCTACCCCACCCGCACCTCGCCCGTCATCCGCGGTAAGTACATTCTGCAGAACATTCTCGGCGCCCCGCCCCCGGCCCCGCCGCCCGACGTGCCCGCCCTCGACGAAGAGAAGATGGCCACCGCCGGCTCCCTCCGGCAGCAGATGGAGAAGCACCGCACCAACCCCACCTGCGCCTCCTGCCACAACCGCATGGACGTGCTCGGCTTTGGCCTTGAAAACTACGACGGCATCGGCACCTGGCGCACCAAAGACGGCAAGTTCGATCTCGACACCTCCGGCACCATGCCCAATGGCAAGTCGTTCCAGGACCCCGCGCAGATGCGCACCGTCCTGCAGGCCGAACTGCCCGACTTCGCCCGCTGCGTCACCGAAAAGATGTTGACCTACGCCCTCGGCCGCGGTCTGGAGCGATATGATCGAAGGACTGTCGAAACCATCACCAAAGCGATCGCCCCGGCCAACTACCCCTTCCAGGCGCTTGTCAAAGAGATTGTCCACAGTTTGCCGTTCCAGATGCGCCGCGGCGAAACGCCCCGCGAAAAATCCAGCCAACAGGTAGCCACCCGATGATCACCCGCAAAGCTCTTCCCCGTCGTACCCTCCTCCGCGGCCTCGGCGCCGCCATCGCCCTCCCGGCCATGGACGCCATGGCCCCCGCCCTCGCGTCGAGCCAGCTGCCTGGCAAGAAGCCGGTCCGCATGGCCTTCGTCTACGTGCCCAACGGCATCGTCGACCACAAGCTCTGGAACGTCCCCGAAGGCTCGCTCGGTGAGCTGCCCCGCCTGCTCAAGCCGCTCGATGGCTTTGAGGGCGATATGCTGCACCTCGGCAACCTGACTCACAACGGCGGCCGCGCCCTGCTCGACGGCGCCGGCGACCACGGCCGCTGCTGCGGCGGCTATCTCAGCGGCATTCAGCCCCGGAAAACCGCCGTCGACATTAAAGCCGGCATCACCTGCGACCAGATCGTCGCCAACAAAGTCGGCAGCCAGACGCGCTTCGCCTCGCTCGAAGTCGGCCTCGAAGACGGCCGCCAAGCCGGCGACTGCGACTCGGGCTACTCCTGCGCCTACACCAACAACCTCGCCTGGCGCAGCGAAACGCAGCCCATGCCGCCCATCCTCAACCCGCGCGCGCTGTTTGAGCGCCTGTTCGGCACCGGCCAGATCCTTAGCCCCGAAGCCCGCGCCCGCCAGGGCAAGTTCCGCCGCAGCATCATCGATTTCGTCACCGACGATACGCGCAAGCTCCAGTCCAACCTCGGCCCCACCGACCGCCGCAAACTCGACGAGTACCTGTCCTCCATCCGCGCTATCGAAAAGCAGCTCGAAAAGGCCGAAAACGATACCGCCCAAATCGACCCCGGCATCGAAAAGCCCTACGGCATCCCGGCCGACTTCGCCGAACACTTTAAGCTGATGACGGACATGATCACCGTCGCCTTCCAAGCCGACATGACCCGCGTCGTCACCTTCCTCGTCACCCGCGAAGGCACCTCGCGCTCCTATCGCGAAATCGGCATCTCGGACGGCCACCACCCGCTCACCCACCACCTGTTCAACCCGGCCTCGATCGAGAAGGTCGCCCAGATCAACACCTATCACGTCAAGCAGTTCGCCGGCTGGCTCGAAAAGCTGAAGGCCGCCAAGGAAGGCGACTCGAACGTCCTCGATAACTCGATGATCGTCTACGGCGCTGGCCTGTCCGACGGCAACCGGCACAACCACGAAGATCTGCCCACGCTCATGTTCGGTAAAGCGGGCGGCGCCTTCAAAACCGGCCGCCGGATCGTTTACCGCAAAGAGACCCCCATCTCGAACATGTATCTCACCATGATGGACCGCATGGGCGTCAACGTCGAACACTTCGGCGAGTCCACCGGCCGCCTCGACGGATTGAACCTGAGCTAAGCCCCCATGCAAGCCATCGGCGCGGCCAAGCCCCCCCTGGGCGTCATCTTCGACGCCGACCTCGGTAATGCCATCGACGCCGTCCTCGCCCTTGCCGTCCTCTATGGAATGGATGGCAAGAACGAGTGCCGCGTCGTGGCCACCACGGTCTCGAAACACAGCCTTGCTTCGGCCGCCATGGCCGAGGTTATCGCCCGTTTCTACGCCGGCACCGTCAGTGCCGATTTCGGCGCCGTTGGCCGCGGCTTACCCGTAGGCATGTCCATCGCCGGGAAATCCACCGAATCCACCCCGCTGCTCGACGCCGTCCTCGGCCGCAAAAACCCCGAAGGCAAGCCCGTTTACAACCACGGCATCTTGCAGTTGAACGACACCGCCGACGTCCACGCCGTCCTTCGCAACGCTTACACCTCGCAGTACGACCAGAACTGCGTCACGGTCCTCGCTGGACCCGCCACCAACCTCGCCGGTGTCCTCAGCCTGCCCGGCGCCAAAGAGCTGATCAAGCAGAAAACTCGCGCCCTCGTCTGGGCTCCGGACCGCCTCGGCGCCGATCCCGCCGCGGCGCAAAAGCTGCTCGCCGAATGGCCCGCGCCCCTCTATATCGTCACCCCGGAACTGGGCGCCAGCCTCAAGTTCCCCGCTGCGGCGCTCGAAACCAACTTCGCCTGGTCGGAGACCCATCCCATCGCCGACGCCTACCGCGCCGCGCAGTCGATGCCTTACGATGCCCCGACGGCCGCCGTCGCCGCCGTCCTCGCTGCCGTCAAGCTGGAGCCGTATTTCACGCTCTCCGCCCCCGGCCTCGCTACGCTCTCGTCCCGTCATACCCTCGTTTGGAAGGCCGGCGCCGGGCAGCACCAACTGCTGCAGGTTGACTCCGCGCAGAAGACGGCCCTGCTTGAAACCATGACGACTCTCGCGAGCGCCAAGCCCGTGCCGCGTGCCCCGCGCCGCCGCCGTCCGCCGGTGGTCGATCCCGCCAAGCCCGATCCCGCCAAGCCCGATCCCGCCAAACCCGATCCCGCCAAACCCGATCCCGCCAAACCCGATCCCGCCAATCCCTGACTACTTCACCCGTTCGTACACCATCCGGTTCACAAACGGCTTGCCCGTCGGCAGCGTCCCCCGCGCGATAATCGACATCCGCTTCCCGTCCGGCGAAATCGTCCGCGTCGTCCGCACCGTCACCTTCCCGTCGAGCTCGAACACCTGATCCACCCGGTTCGGACTCCGCCAGGTCAACGCCACGGAGTTGTATAACGTGCCGCCCGTGAACGGATACTGCTGGCCATCGTACTTAGCCCGGAACTCCGTATGGAACGGCGTGCCGTCCATGTTAGTGCCATCGTGCAGGAACCGCACCCCGTCCCCGTCCCGCACCCATTGCCGTTGGGACTCCTTCGGCCCGGGCCCGGACTCGTAACTCGAAATCTCCCGCAGATAACGCCATTTACCAATGGCCCGGTCTACCTTATCCTGAGCCAGCAGTCCGGCTCCGCTAATAAACAAGAGATTACGTCGCAGCATCGCCCGACAGTCTACTGCACACTGCGCTGTAAGGGAAGCGGGGTGGCCGGCGGCGCTGGAGAGTCCAGCGGCTTCTCCACTATCGCCGGTGCCGGCCGCCCTTCGCCCTTCCGCACGCGGATGTCGCCGCGGTCCGTCTCCAGCACCACTCGCGGACCGTCCCCGGCGCTCCCCTCCAGGCTCCCGCCCCGCTCTTCGTTCGTCATCCGCAGCGGCGGGCCGTAGTCGTTGGTCACCTCGCCGCGCCGCGTCCTGGCCGCGATGGCGAACTTCGCCGCCGCCGGCAGCACCAGTTCCACGTCCCCTGCCTTGGTCATCGCGGCCACTTTCCCGAAGGCGATCCCCGCCGGCCGGAGCGTCACATCGCCCCGATCCACCTCCACCGACACCGCCCCGGTAAACCCGTTCAACTCCACGTCCTTCGATTTCGCCCGCAGCACCAGCGGACCCGTGACGTCGCTCCCGGTCAACTCGCCGCCCGAAAGCCGCAACGTCCCCACGACGTTTTCCACCTGCAGACTGGTCGACTGGCTTTCGAACCGCAGCTGCCGGGCGATCTTCCGGAACTCGATATCCCCCGAAAACGTCCCGTTCACCGTCGCCGTCCCGCCAATATTGTCCAACTCCACCTCATCGCCCCGGCCCTTTACCTCCACATTCCCCTTGACCCCCACCGCCCGCACCAGATCGCTCCGCAGCAGGTCAATCCGCACATTCCCCCCCAGGTTTGCGAGCCGCACCCCCGCGTTCTCGCTGCTGATCTCCACATCGCCGTCTACATTGTCGAGGTCAAAATCCCCGGACCGCCCCCGCGTCTCGACGCGCGCCCCGCGCGGCACCTGAATCTCCAGATCCGCCCGACCCTGCGGTCCGGTCCCGCTCCGGTCGAGCGTCGACCGGATGACAATCGTGTCTCCCTCGCGGACAATCTGCACCGCCGTCGCCCGGTCATCCCGGTTGGCCGCTTCCTGGTTCAGCGCCCGGATGCTTCTGGTCCCGGTCATCCGCACCTGCTCAATATCGCTCCCGGTGACCCGCGTGTCTCCCCGCGCGTTGTCAATCAGAATCCGTGGTGTCTTCCCCGCTTCGAGCGAACCGTTCACCGGAAACTCATAAGACTCCCCAAACAGCTCCCAGGTACCCTGCGCGATCCGGTTGCTCCACCAACTGCTCTGCTGCCTGCCCCAATGAAGCCCCGAACCGGCCAGGCACAACAGCACCACCAGCACCCACTCTCCGCCCGAGACGCCCCGGTCATCCCCCCGGCGCCCCAGCAGCACCTCGCCCAGACGGACCACGCCCCAGGCAATCAGCCCGTAAGGCCAGTAGCGGGTCAACAGATCGAACAACTGCAACTCGGGCAGAAAGTTCCGCAGGAGGAACAGCAGCCCAATGACGATCAATACGATCGGTCCCAGCAGAGAGGGGCGCCGCATGGTTTAGTTCCCCCCCGCCGCCGGCGGCGCCGCCGTCAGCCGTTCGCCCAGCTTCAGCACGCCCAGCACCACCAGCAGGACCGGCCACGACTGCCGGACGCCAAAGCTTCCCGCCTGATCCATCGCGAACAAAACCCCGATGGTGATCAGAACGATCGGCCCGCGTATCGCCCGGCAAAGGTTACTGGTCACGGCGCACCTCCTCGCTCGGCGCCGGGGTCGCCGGCTGCATCCGTCGATAGAGCAGATACGCCCCCAGGCCAATCAGGCCCACCGGCCAGAACTTGAACAACTCGGCTAACCGCACCAGCTCAAAGTTGTGCAGCAGGAAGATCGTCCCCAGGCCGATCAACACCAACGGCCCGATCGGTAGTCCGGCCTGCCCGGTCCGCGCATCCACCAGCCCGGAAAACTCGTCCACCAGCTCGCCGGCCAGCCGGCGCCGCGCCGTGTGATACGCCTCAAACGCCTGATAGACCCCCCACGCCGGGATCATCATCACAACGATAGGCTGCAACTCCCCGATGCTTCGCGAGTTCGCCAGGCTGATCAGGGTGCCGAAAATCAAAACGTGCACCAAGCCCTTGGCATACTGTGCGTTGTAGATGGCGCCGACTCCGGGCAACAGACCCAGCAGGAACGCCAAACCGGGCGAACCGCTCTGATTCCCCGCGCCGGGAGGCGGCGGGGGCACGGTGGGCGCTACCGTCCACGGTGACGCAGTCGGTTCGGCGGCGGGCAGATGCTCGGCACAGTAGACCGTACCCAAAGCGAGCTTCTGCGCGTCGGCCTCCAACGTTTTGCCGCAGATCCGGCAAAACGCCGTTGGCATCGGGGGCGGTGGTGCTTTCTGTTCGCTAGTCATGGTTTTCCAACTCCTGCTACTGTTTGGCCTGCGCGCCTTTGGCGGGCGCCGCGGAGGGTACGGTCAGCTTCTGCGTCTGCCTCCGCAATTCGTTCTGCCGTTCCAGCTCTTCCTGCTCGGTCCACTCCTGCAGCCGGCTCTGAATCTCAAAGACCAGCCGCAGGTTTTCGTAATACTTCACCGCCCGGCTCCAGACGCGGTGCGCTTCGTCTTCCACGTTCGCCACAATCTTCATCGGGTCCAGGTCCGCCGCGCTCAACGGACGCAGCGGCACTTTAAACACACTCGCCAGCATGGACAGCGACAATACCGTCATCGCCATCCCCATCGCCAGCTTCGGCGCCAGCACCGGACCTACCCAGCGGTTGAGAAAGCCGCGCAGCCCGCCCGCCCCGCCTGGCCGCGGCGCCGCGCCCCCGGGCAGATCATACAAAATCCTCGTCAGTAACTCTTTGGGCGGTTCCACCGCCGCCACCCGCTCCAGAAACGCGGCCGCGCCCAGCACCTCGACCGCATACTCGCGGCACGCCGCGCAACTGTCGCGGTGGGCTGCAAACCCCTCCTGCGCCTCGCCGCGCAGTTGGCCGTCGACGGCGTCGCAGAGCAGGATTTCGAATTCGGCGCAGTTCAGTTTCATACCAGTGCCACCTGATGCCTCTTCAGCAGCCGGGCCAGTTCGGCCCGCCCCCGGTTCAACCGCGATTTCACCGTGCCCTCCGGAACGTTCAAAACAGCCGCAATCTCTTTATAATCCAACTCCTCGAGATCCCGCAAAATCACCGCCTCCCGCAACTCCGGCGACAGTTTCTGCAGCGCGGCCTGCAACAGTTCACTCGCCTCCCGCCCCGCCAGCAAACCGTCCGCCCGGCCCCCTTGTCCCGCCGTCCGCGCCTCCAGCATCGGCAACTGATCCTCAATCGAATCCGTCACCCGGTTCGCCTTCGTCCGCCGGTAATGATCAATCAGCAGGTTCCGCGTCATCCGCGCGAGCCACACCGCAAAGGAACCCTCGCCTGCGCGAAACAGCCGCAGCGTCTTGAACAGCCGGAGAAACACCTCCTGCGTCAAATCCTGCGCTTCGCTGTCGGTTCCCGTAAACCGGTAACAGATCGCATACACCCGGCGCGAGTGCGTCTTAACGAGATCCTCCCACGCCGTCTCCTCGCCGGCCAGACAGCGCTCCACCAACCGTAAATCGAAGTCGAAACTCTGGTCCAAGCGATGGTTCCCGCCGAGAGGGGGCGTCAAGCCTCGAGCGGCCGCCCAAATTCGTTGCTCAACTGTAGCAGCCGGTGCCATTTCGCCTTGTCCTGTGCTCTGTCTTTGGCCCGATACCGGGCCCGCAAAAACAAGTACGAAGATCTGGGATAATTAGTTCGCGCGAATTGCATTTGCCCTAAAATTGTAGCTACCGCTTTGCCGGATTCTCTCTCCTTGCCCAAATTTCGCCGGTGGGTCGTCGCCGCAGCCGCCCTGCTCGCGCCGGTTCTCCTGTGGTCCTCCTGGCACCGCCTGGCGGCCTTCGACTGGCTCTCGCTAGCCCAAGTCTATAACGAAATCGACTGGCGCTGGATGCTCCCCGGCGCTACCATCGTCCTCGCCAGCTACCTCGCCCGCGCCCTCCGCTGGCAGATCATGCTCCGGCCCGTCACCACCCGCTCCTCCCTTCGCCGCATCCTCAACAACACCGTCATCGGCTTCACCGCCATCGTCCTGTTCGGCCGACCCGGCGAACTGGTCCGTCCCTACCTCATCGCTCGCTCGGAAAATGTTCCCCTCCCCTCCCAAATCGCCGCCTGGTTCCTAGAACGCGTCTACGACCTCCTCGCCGTCCTCATCCTGTTCGGCATCGGCCTCGCCGCCTTTGACCCCACCGGTCGCCCCGTCGGCCCCGCCCTCCAATGGGTCCTCCAAACCGGCGGCCTCCTCATCTCCCTCCTGTGCGCCGCCTGCCTCCTGATCCTTATCACCGCCGCCCGCGGCGGCGACACCCTCGCGAATCGCCTCCGCGAGTCCCTCGCCTTCCTGCCCCCCGCCCTCCAAACTAAAATCAGCGCCGTCCTCACCAATTTCGCCTTCGGCCTCGCCTCCTGCGCCCGCCCGGCCGACATCGGCCTCATCGCTCTCTATACCCTCCTCGAATGGGCTACCATCCTCGGTGCCTGCGCCTGCATCCTCTGGTCCTTCCCGCAAACCAACTCCCTCTCCGCCCTGGATGTCATCGTCTACCTAGGCTTCGTCTCCTTCGGCGGCATCGTCCAAATTCCCGGAATCGGCGGCGGAACCCAAATCGTCGGATTCCTCGTCATCTCCCAACTCTTCGCCGTCAGCCCCGCTCCCGCCATGGGCATTGCGATTGCCTGTTGGCTTTCTACTTGGGTAATAGTTATCCCCTTCGGCCTGCTCCTCGCCGCTCGCCAAGGCCTCTCCTGGGGATCCCTCAAGAAGATCGAATCCGAAATCACGCCATGAAGTGTCCCTTTTGCGCCCACTCTGAAGACAAGGTCATCGACTCCCGCGAAAGCAAGGAAGGCGATGCCATCCGCCGCCGCCGCCAGTGCCTCGCCTGTGAACGCCGATTCACGACCTACGAAAAAATCGACGAAATCCCCTACATGGTCGTCAAAAAAGACGGCCGCCGTGAGAAATTCGAACGCCAGAAAGTCCTCAACGGCCTCATCAAAGCCTGCGAAAAACGCCCCATTCCCATCTCGAAACTCGCCGCTATCGTCGACCTCGTCGAAAGCCGCATCGCCGACAGCCCCGAACGAGAATTATCTACTACGGAAGTAGGAGAGATCCTCATGGACGAACTCCGCCAGCTCGACAAGATCGCCTACGTCCGCTTCGCCTCCGTCTATCGCGACTTCCAGGACGAACAGGCCTTCCTCAGCGAACTCCAGAACCTGCTCCGCACCCGCCGCTCCCAGCACTGAGCCGCCCCCCTGGAAATTGAACTGAAACCGTTTCCCCCGCCAGGCATCTTTAATAATGTAGGCGGTGGGGGCAACGCACCTCAACTTTGCTCTTTCAAACGGGTTAACTGCAATGATACAATTCCAACTGGCACTCCTGACGGGTCCGTCTGCACTTCTGACCCATGTCCGTTCCGAAAGTTGATGACCAGACCCTCCACGGGAGAGTGACTCTAGATGGATCACTTCGAAGACCAGTATTCCGCTGACACTGCCGAGCCCCTTGGGCTCCCATTTGACGAAGAAGCAAACTTTTTCCATCCCGAAGAAGTTCACGATGGCGATGAATTTCCGGGCCAGGTTGCGCCCGAAGAGTCCATCTACACCGATGACCCGGTTCGCGTCTATCTCCGCGAAATGGGTGCCGTCCCGCTTTTAACCCGGGAAGGAGAGGTGGAACTGGCCCGTCGCATGGAGCGCGGAAAACTCCGCATGTTGCGTGCCATCAGTCGCTCCGCTGTTGTCCAACACCGCGTCATCGAATTCGCTGAAGCATTGCGCAAAGAAGAGCAGGATATCGATAATTTCGTCGACCTCGGCGAGAGCGAAGACGGCACCCCCGCCGATGCCAAGATGCGCAAAGAGGCGCTCGACCGCTTCCTGAATGTCGTCACCCTCTACAAAAAGCAGCAGCAAAGCGCCGAAAAACTCGAAGGCCTCCTCCCGCTGAAACCCGCCGAACTCAAGGACGCAGCCACTCGCAAAGCCCGCCGGAAGCTGGTCATGCGCCTGG
This sequence comes from Bryobacteraceae bacterium CoA2 C42, assembly GCA_019931245.1. Lineage (GTDB taxonomy): Bacteria > Acidobacteriota > Terriglobia > Bryobacterales > Bryobacteraceae. The sequence goes on along the minus strand of JAINDL010000082.1, from coordinate 50,960 downwards.
CCCGTTCGAAGGTGGAAACCAGCCTCGCTATCCGCGCCATCCCGTTTTACCCCTCCCGCTGGCGTCAGTTCGCCCAGGAGATCGACAAAACAGTTGACGAGATCGTCCACCTCGAAGCCGAACTCCATCGCCTCGAGGAACGGAAAAAGCCGGAACACGCCGGCCGCGTCCGCGAACTCAAGAAGGAGGTCAAACGGCTCGAAACTCTTGCCGGAGCCTCCCTCGGCGACCTCCGCCACACCATCACCATTATCCGCCACGGCGAATCCGAAGCCGAACGCGCCAAAAAAGATCTCGTCGAGGCCAACCTGCGCCTCGTCGTCTCCGTTGCCAAAAAGTACGTCAACCGCGGCCTTCATCTCCTCGATCTGATTCAGGAAGGCAACATCGGCCTGATGCGCGCCGCCGACAAGTTCGAATACCGCCGCGGCTACAAGTTCTCTACCTACGCCACTTGGTGGATCCGCCAAGCCATCACCCGCGCCATCGCCGACCAGTCCCGCACCATCCGCATCCCGGTGCACATGAACGAGTCGATGAACAAATTCCTGCGCGCTACCCGCGAACTGGAAAAAGAACTCGGTCGAGCTCCTACAAATGAAGAGATCAGCCGCCGGATGGACATCCCCGTCGAAAAGGTCCAAAAGCTGAAAACCATCTCCCGCGATCCCGTTTCCCTCGAAACCCCGGTTGGTCGCGATGGCGAGTCCGCGCTCGGCGATCTCATCGAAGACCGCTGGGTCGGCTCCCCTGTCGACTCGGTCATCGAAGCCAACGTGCGTGATGAGACCGCGAACATCCTCAAAACCCTCTCCCCGAAGGAGGAGAAGGTGATCCGCCTCCGCTTCGGCATCGGCTGCGAACGCGAGCACACTCTCGAAGAGATTGGGCAGGAGTTCGACGTGACCCGCGAACGCATCCGCCAGATCGAAGCCAAGGCCCTGCGCCAACTCCGCTCGCCGGAACGCGCCCGTCACCTCCGCGCCCTGCTCGCCGCCCGTTAGCCGCTTCGGTATGATCCATCCTTTGCCGGGGCTGATCTCGCATCACCCCGGCTTTCCGCTTTATGGAACTCCAATCCTCGATCCTCACTCACCTCGACTACAGCCTCTGGGCCTCCTCCAAACTCCTCGACGCTGCCTCCCGCCTCTCTCCAGAAGAACTCACCCGCGACCTCCACGTCTCCCACTCCTCCGTCCTGGCCACTCTCCAACATATCTACTACGCAGATAGAACTTGGCTCAGCCGTCTCGAAGGCCGCCAGATCGACTTCGCCGATCCCGCCCCCGGACCCACGCTCGATCAACTCAAAGAGCACTGGCCCCCCGTCCTCTACGGTCTCAAAGCCTACGCCGCCGCCGAAACCAACCTCAACCGCGAACTCACCTCCCGCCGCCTCAACGGTGACACCTTCACCATCGCCCGGTGGAAGATTCTCCTCCACGTCGTCAACCACGCCACCCTTCACCGCGGCCAGGTCATGGCCATGCTTCGCCAACTCGGTCACGTCCCTCCCGCCACCGACCTGTTCTACTTCTATCTCCAACAAACCGTATGAGCCTCAACGAAATGCAGCTCTACGAAGCGATTGGTGAAGATGGCTTCGCCCGCCTCGTCGCCGCCTTCTACGCCCAGATCCCCACCGACGACATCCTCGGCCCCATGTACCCCGCCGACGATCTCCCCGGCGCCGAACAGCGTCTCCGCGACTTCCTCATCGGCCGCTTCGGCGGCCCCCCGCGCTACATCGAACAACGCGGCCACCCCCGCCTCCGCATGCGCCACGCTCCCTACGCGATCAACGCCGCCGCCCGCGACCGCTGGCTCACCCTCATGGAGAACGCCTTCACTACCGCCGCCCTCCCTCCGGAAACCGAAGCCATCCTTCGCCCCTTCTTTCTACAAGTTGCGAATTTCATGATCAATCAGCCACAATGACTCCCCAACCCGACCTCCAATACCCCATCGGCCGCTTCCAATGGCCTACCCGCATCACCCCGGAAGACCGCCGCCACTGGATCAGCGCCCTCGCCGCCTTCCCCGCGCAACTCCGCGCCGCCGTCTCCCCTCTCACCCCCTCCCAACTCGACTCCCTCTACCGCCCCGGCGGCTGGACCCTCCGCCAAACCGTCCATCACGTGGCAGACAGCCACATGAACAGCTACATCCGCTTCCGCCTGGCGCTCACCGAAGACGCCCCCATCATCAAACCCTACGACGAAGCCCGCTGGGCAGAACTCCCCGACGCCGCCCACGCCGAAGTCGATCTCTCCCTCGTCCTGCTCTCTGCCCTACACCTTCGATGGGTCATCCTGCTGGAATCGCTCTCAGACGAACAGTGGCAGCGCCCGTTCGTCCACCCCGAGCTCGGCCCCCGCCGCCTCGAAGAGACCCTCGCCCTCTACGCCTGGCACGGCGCCCATCACCTCGCCCACATCATCAACGCTACATCTTAACCCGCGGCGTGCACACCGGCCATGGCGAAAAGCCAATCAGCAGCGTCTCCCGGTCCACGTACAGCAGCGTCTCTTTCCCCTTCACCGTCACGGTCTGGATGATGCCGCCCTCGCAGTTCTTCACGCTTCCCCGCTGCACCGGACCCGCCTGTTCGCCCCAATCCTCAAGAAACCGCGTCATGCCATAATCCCGGCATGGCGTGGCGTCCGTGCACCCCCACAACGCGTGCGCCGCCTTATAATCCCTGCGTTCGAGCGCTGCGACAAACTCCTTCACCCGCGACTCTTCCTTGTAGTTCCGAAACAGGAACCACAACAACCCGCCGGTGACCGCTGCCGCCAACACCCCCGCGGCCACCCGTTTCCTCAGCCGTTCCCGCTTTGCGTCCTGAACGCCAAAACTCTCGAGATAGCCGCCCATCGGACCCCCTCCGAACCAACACCTTACTTCACCGGATACGCTTTGTTGTACTCCTCGGTCGCCTGCTTGGTAATCTCCAGCGCCGGCTTGAAAAACACCGCGTTCGAGACGTCAATCACCACATCGTAGCCGCCCGCCTCGGAAACCTTCTTCACCACCTCTTCCATCCGCTTGGCGCTGCGGCCCAGCACATCCTGCCGCTCCCGGTCCACGTCCCCCTGCAGGTCTTCGGTCAACCGCTGCAACTCCCGCTGCCGCCGCTGTCCGCGCACCGTCAACTCCTGCTCGGCCGCCGGCGTCAGCTTGCCCTGCATGGTCTGCAACTGCGTCTGAATCTGCTGCAGCTCTTTCTGAATCGCCTCGATCTGCTCCTGACGCGGCTTGAACTTCGCTTCCAGATCCTTCTGCGCCTTGGTCAATTCCGCCGTCTCAAGAACCGCCCTCTGCAGGTTGATAATCGCAACCTTCATCTGCGCGGAGGCAACGGTGGCGCCGGCAAGCAGAAGCGCCGGCAAAAGCAGCGAACGGATAAACATAAATCTTGATCGAACTCCCTTTTTAAACTATCTGTTAGACTACCACAGCCAGCCGTTTCAGTACGTTAAACACTCATCGAGCGTCCGCCCCATGTTGCCGCTCGGCATCGCCACCTCAAGCAGCGTCGCCAGCGTCGGCGCAATATCGTTCACCGCCGCCGCCCGGTGGTATCGTCCAGACTTTACCCCGGGACCCATCAGAATCACCGGCACCTGCGCATCGTAGTGGAACGGCGCGCCGTGCGTCGTACCCCGCGCCGCGTACATCGCATAAGGCTCGGTTACCACCACCAGATCCGGCCCCCGCCCCGCGTAGTAGCCGTTATGCACCCGCCGCGCCACGAAGTCCCCGATCGCAATCCCTTCCGTCATCTGGTCTTTGGTATAGACACGCGCAATCCCGGGAAGGTTCCGCACCGCCTCCGCCGCCACCTGCCGCGCCTCCCGCGCCGGAATCCGCCGGGCCGACAGCAGCTCATAGTCCAGATACGGCACATACGGCGACTTGGCCTGCACCAGCCATTTCCCGGCTCCGTACCGCGCGCTCAGCGCCTCTTCCATCGCTGCCCCAATCGCCCGGTCTTTCAGCCGCGCCCCCGGCATCTTCCGCGCCGTATTTACTTCCGGCACCGGCGCCACGCCGTGGTCGGCTGTAAACACCACCAGCACGTTCCGCATCCCGATCTTTTTATCGAGAAACGCAAACAGCCGCGCCAGCATCCCATCCGTACGCCGGCACATATCGTGCGCGTGCGGAGAGTCCGGCCCCTCGGCGTGCCCCACATAGTCGTTGCACGAAAAACTCACCGCCAGCACGTCCACCCCAGCATGCTGGCCCAACTTCTCGTTCTCAATCGCCGCCTCGGTGAACTCCTCGAGCAGCTCATTGCCAAACGGGCTCGCCTCCATGTTCGAGTAGAACATGGTGTCCGCCTTGGCCGGCATCTTCTTCAGCAGCAGGTCCCCCGCCTTCCACTCCGCGCCCAGAAACTTCTCCCCCGGCTTCCGCCCGTTGAACGCCTCCACCCAGCCCGGCAGCGCCTTCTGGTACCACGTGCTCGACACAAACCGCCCCGATTCGTTATCGAACCAGTACGCCGCATCCGCCATCCGCCCCGCCGGCAGAATCGCCCCCCGGTCCTTCACCGAAATCCCAATCGTCCGGCTCTCCCCCTTGCCCGACATCTTGATCTCATCCCCAATCGTCGAAACCAGCAGCCGGTGCGGCGACGCCGCCGCCCGCTCCGGCGCCCCCAGCGTCTTCGCCTTCGGGTCAAAAACGCTCGTCACCTCCCGGTTCATCTCCCGGTCCCACCAGTCGTTGCCCACAATCCCCGACAGCGCCGGACTCGCCCCACTCAAAATCGTCGCGTGCCCCACCGCCGTCACCGTCGGCGTATGCTCATAAAACGCGTTCGTGAACACCGCCCCCTGCGTCAACATCCGCGCAATCCCGCCCGTGTACTCGCCACGGAACCGCGTCAGGTAGTCATACCGGAACTGGTCCACCGTAATCGCCAGCACCAGCCTACACTTCGCACGGCCCGTCGCCGCTCCCGGCGCCGCCCCCTGGCCAAACACACTCCCGGCGGCCGCTCCCGCCATCCACAACAGTTTTCGACGCTGCATTATTCGCCCACTACCGCCCCGGTGCCCTGCACCTGATAGATCACCAAACCACCCTTCACCGACGCCGGATCGAACTTCCGCCCCTGCTCCTCGGCCTCGTGCCGCGCCCGCGCCACCGCCTGCTCCTTACTCAGCACCAGCTTCTTCAAAATCCCTTCGGCCGTCGCCGTCTTGCCCACCGCCGTCCGCGGAAACACAATCTCCCCATCGTTCACCTTGATCCGCATCCCGTCCTTCTGGTCCACCACCTGCATCCAGCAGCCCATCATCGTGCAAACCTCGGTCACCTTCCCGCGCACCTGCACCGTCTTGCCCACGTACTGCTCCGGCGCCCCCAGAATCGTCGCCACCGGCGTCGGCTCACGCAGCGTCAACCCGTTGCCATACCGCTCCGCCCCCGCCGCGCCCGCCGCCAGTCCCAGCGCCATCATCCAGCTCTTCCACTGTGTCCGCATAGTGTTCAGTATCTCCCTACTCCAACGCAAACGCCACCAACGCATCGGCGAACGTCGCGCTGTATTTGTTGCCCCCGCCCGCCGCAATCACCACAAACTGCCGCTTCGACCGCGGTCCGCTATAAGTCATCGGATTGGCGTGCCCGCTCGCCGGCAGCCGCGTCTCCCAAAGCTGTTGCCCCGAGTCTTTGTCGAACGCCCGGAACCGCCCATCGTTGGTCGCCGCGATAAACAACAATCCCCCCGCCGTCACCAGCGATCCGCCCAGGTTCGGCGTCCCCGTCTTCGGCACCCCCCGCTTGGTCAGCTCCTCGTATTCGCCCAACACCACCCGCCACCGGAACGTCCCCGTGTCCAGATCAATCGCCGTCAAACTCCCCCACGGCGGCTGCTGGCACGAATACAGGTTGTTGTCCCAAAACCGCGAATTCGGCGTCCGCGCCCCCCGCGCCCGGTACGGCACCACCGCTCCCTCCGGCCGCTTTTCCAGCTGAAACGTCATCCCCACATCCATCGAGTTCACATACAGCGTCCGCGTCGCCGGGTCAAACGACGCCCCGCCCCAGTTCGTCCCCCCGTTGGTGCCCGGAAACAGAATCGTCCGCTCCAGCCCGATCGGCGTGTACAACCCGCCAAACTTCGCGCCTTTCACCACCTCCTCGCAGAACCTCCGCGACTCCGGCGTCACCGTCGTCAACTCCTCCGGCCTCATCGACTGCCGCGTAAACGGCGGCGGCTTCACCGGCACCGGCTGCGTCGGCGACGCCCACTCCCCCGGCACCTCGCTCGCCGGCACCTTCCGCTCCTCCACCGGAAACAGCGGCTTCCCCGTCACCCGGTCCAGCAGGAACACAAATCCCGTCTTGGTCACCTGCGCCACCGCCGGCACCATCCGCCCCTCGTGCCGCACCGTCACCAGGTTCGGCTGCGCCGGCAGGTCATAGTCCCAGATGTTGTGGTGAATCGTCTGAAAATGCCATACCCGCTTCCCCGTCAACGCATCGAGCGCCACCACCGAATCGCCGAACAGTCCGTCCCCCTTCCGGTCGCCGCCGTAGTAGTCGTAGGCCGGCGAAGTCAGCGGCACAAACACCATCCCCCGCTCCGCATCCACGCTCAGCACGCTCCAGGCGTTCACCGCCGCCCGGCCCTGGCCCGCCCCCGCCGGCCACGTGTCGTAGCCGAACTCGCCCGCCCGCGGCACCGTGTGAAAGGTCCACAGCAGCTTCCCCGTCCGTGCGTCAAACCCTCGAATGTCCCCCGCCGGACCCTGCGGCTCCCCGTCCGCCGTCCACGCCCCGCAAATCACCACATCCCGGTAAATCGCCGGCGGCGACGTCATCCCGTAGCCCTTATCGGGCCACGCCTCCGCCACCCCCTTCCGCAGGTCGATCGATCCCCCCTCGCCAAACGCCGCGTCCGGCTTCCCCGTCGCCGCGTCGATCGAATACAGCCGGCCTCCCTGCGTCCCGTAAAGAATCCGCCGCGCCCGCCCGTCGGTCCAGTACGACGCCCCCCGGCTGATGAACAGATTCAGCGGCCGCGTCCGGTCCAGCTTCGGATCAAACGCCCACTTCTCCTTCCCCGTCTCCGCCTCCAGCGCCACCAGCCGGTTGTACGGCGTCGTCACGTACAACACCCCGTCCACATACAGCGGCGTCGTCTCAAACGCGCTCCGCGACGGGGACTCACTCCCGTCGCTGATCTCCCCCGTCCGATACGTCCAAGCCACCTTCAGCTTGCCGACGTTGCCCCGGTGAATCTGACGCAGCGGCGAATACTTCCGTCCGCCCGCGTCCCCACCCCAGTGACGCCACTCCGGCCCCTGCCCCTGCGCCAGCAGAGGCAGGGCGGCCACCAGCAGGCAAGCTACTTTTCGCGCGCCACCTTGGCCTTGGCGGCCTCCAGTTTCTTCTGCACCTTCGTGATGTCCACGTTCTCGCGTTCGCTCGGTGCGCTCGCTTCCCATTCCTTGATCGACTGCTGCCATGCGGCGATGGCCTCCTTCAGCTTATTCAGCTTGAAATATACATCGCCCAGGTGATCATGAATCGTCGAGTCCCTCTGCGTCAGCGCCGCCGACCGCTGCAGGCTCGTCAGCGCCTCGTCATATTTCCCCAGCCGGTACTGCGCCCAACCGAGACTGTCCAGGTACGCCCCGTTGTTCGGCTCCTGCTCGAGCGCCTTGGCGATCATCTTCTCGGCCTCGGCCACCCGCACATTCCGGTCCGCCAGCATGTAGCCCAGATAGTTCAACGCCCCGGGATTGTTCGGGCTCACGGCCAGCACCTTGCGAAACTCCCGCTCGGCCTCGTCAAACCGCTTCTGCTTCTCGAACATCGCACCCCGGCTGAACCAGACCGCCTCCCGCTCCTCATCGGTCTTCGACAGCCCCTCGGCCGCATCCAGGCTCTTGCTCATCTCCCCGTAGTTCTTCGCTTTGTCGTAAAGCTGCGCCATCTGCAGATGCGTCTCCCGGTCCCCCTTCCCGCCCAGCATCTTTTTCAGGTCCTCCACCGCCTCCGCCGTCCGCCCCGACTCGGCCAGCGCGCTCGCCCGCACAATCCGGATCATCCGGTCGTCCGGATACCTCTGCAGCGCCTCATCGGCTGCCGCAATCGCCTTCGGATACTGCCGCGCCTGCCGCCACGTGTCTACCACCTGCGCCGCGCCCCGCGCCCCCAGATCCTTATCAAGCGACCCCATCTCGCTAAACTGCGCCACCGCCTCGGCCGGCTGATCGTTGTTCCGGTACAGCAGCCCCAACCGCTCCAGCAGCATCGCCCGGTTGTTCTTCTCCGCGGCGCTCGACCCGCGCAGCGACTGCGCCAGCACGTCCTTCAACGCCGTGATCGCCTCGGCGTACTTGCCCTGGCCCTCGTAAAGGTTCGCTTCGTTGTAGCGGATCTCCAGGTTGTTCGCGTCAATCCGCTTGGCCGCGTTGCTCGCCTCCCACGCTTTGTCAAACTGCACCTTCTGCCGGTAAATCTGCGACAGCCGCAGCTGGCTCAACGCGTCCTTCGGATCCTCCTTCACCAACTCCTCGTAGGTCCGCAGCGCCTCGTCCACTTTATCCGCCATCACCAGCGAGTTCGCGAAGTCCTTCTTGATGTCCAGGTTCTCCGGCTGCATCTCGAGCGCCTTCCGCAGCGTCTCGCTCGCCATGCCGTAATCCCGCATCTGCTCGTAGGCCTGCGCCAGCGCCGTCAGCGTCCGCAGGTTCGGACTCTTCTCGGCCACTTTCTTGAGCAGCTCCGCCGCCTTCGCCGTATCGCCCACATCCGCCAGCACCAGCGCCAACCCGCTCAGCGCGTCCACGTTCTCCGCATCCAGCGCCAGCGCCTTTTCGTAAGCAATTTTGGCGTCCACCGAGTTCTGCGCAATCTTGTGCAGCCGCCCCAGCATCATCCAGCTCTCCGCATCGCTGGCGTCCAACTCCGTAATCTTCCGGTACTGTTCGGTCGCCCGCTTCAGCATCTCCTCGTTCAATCCCCGCGTCTGCGGGTCGCCCACCAGCCGCGAAAAAATCCGCCCCAGAATCCGTCGCGCCGTCAGGTCGTTCGGGTTGGCCTTAATCGCCGCCTCCGACTCCGACACCGCCTCCCGCAGCCGCCCAGCCTGGATATAAAGGTCCGACATCTCCTCGGCCACAAACGAAGCCGACGGGTCATCCTTCATCGCCGCTTTGAAAAACTCGATCGCCTTGTTCAGGTACTCCGCCCGGTTGCCGTACGTCTGCGCCAGGTCCGCGTACAAATGACCCATGGCGTAGTTGTAGTAGGACCCGCCGCGGTTCTCCGTCCGCCGCGGCCCGGCCCCCGGCCCGGCCTGCCCATACGCCGACACGGCGACCGATAGCCCGGCCAAGGTCATGAAATATCGCTGTAGAAGACGCATCCTGCCTGCTTTCTGCCTCTCAGTATATACCTGCTCGAATGGATTCCCCGGCGCGGCAAACGGTTTCGAACCTACACTGGAATCGTGTCCGCCCTCGCCCCCCTCCTCGCGATCACCGGCCCCACCGGCTCCGGCAAGAGCGATCTCGCCATCGCCCTCGCCCGCCGCTTCGACGGCGAAATCCTCAACGCCGACTCCCTTCAGGTCTTCACCGGCTTCGACATCGGCACCGCCAAACTCCCCGCCGCCGACCGCCAATCCCCCCCGCACCACCTCTTCGACCTCTGCCCCGCCGACCAATCCTTCACCGCCGGCGACTTCGCCCGCGCCGTCAAGTCCCTCCTGCCCGCCATCACCGCCCGCGGCCGCCTCCCCATCCTCTGCGGCGGCACCGGTTTCTACCTCCGCGCCCTCCTCCGCGGCCTCTCCCCAGGCCCCACCGCCTCCCCCGCCCTCCGCGCCCGCCTCGCCCAGCGCCCCCGCCTCCACCGCCTCCTCACCCGCCTCGACCCCGCCGCCGCCGCCCGCATCCACCCCCACGACCGCAACAAAACCCTCCGCGCCCTCGAAATCCGCCTCCTCACCGGCCAGCCCGCCGCCGACACCTTCGCCCAGGGCCTCGACGCCCTCACCGGCTACCGCACCCTCCAACTCGGCCTCGATCCGCCCCGCCACTTACTCTACGCCAATCTCGACGCCCGGTGCCTCCGAATGTGGCAGTCCGGCCTGCTCGAAGAAACCGCCCACTTACTCACTCTCTATCCCCCCACGGCCAAGCCCTTCGCCGCGCTCGGCTACAAACAGGCCGCCGACTGCCTCGCCGGCCGCCTCGCCCCGCCCGCCGCCCTCGCCGAAATGCAAACCAAAACTCGCCAGTACGCCAAACGCCAACTCACCTGGTTCCGCGCGGATACCGGCACCGTCTGGCTTCCCGGCTTCGGCACGCAGCCGGAAATTTTCGAAAAATCTGTCCTCGCCGCGGAACAATTCCTGCGTTCGTCCGTATAGATAGATATAACGGGCCGCGCCTTGAGTCAGGCCAGCCCACTAATCTATCTCGAAAGTCAATTCAGGAGCCAGAATACCCATGAAGTTTGTCGCTGTGTTTGCGCTGATGTTATCCTCCGCCTTCGCCGGCGTTTCCGATTTCACCGTCACCTTCTATCAGCCCGCCCGCATCGCCGGCGCCCAGCTCAAGCCCGGCGCTTACCGCGTCAAAGTCGACGGCGATAAAATCATCATCCGCGATGGCAAGAAAACCATCGAGGCCGCCGTCAAGTCCGAACAGGTCAGCGACAAGTTCAAATCCACCTCCGTCCGCTACCTCACTGGGGACGGCCAACTCACCGTCGACGAAATCCGCATCGGCGGAACCAATACCAAACTCGTCCTGAACTAGCCGCCCCGCTCCCACCCCCAAGCTATACTGACCCCCAAGCTATACTGAAGGGGATGCCGCGCAGCCTGATCGTTTCAGCCCTCCTGCTCGCATCCCTTTCGGCACTCTCCGCCGCCTCCGCCGTCGTTCTCCCCTTCTCGAATCTCTCCCCGCGCAACAATCCGGGGGACAAAAACCTCGACTGGATCGGCGAAAGCATCGCCGAAACGATCCACGACGCGGTGTCGGGCGAAGGACTCCTCGTGCTCGACCGCAGCGACCGCACCGAAGCCTACACCCGCCTCGGCATCCGCCCCTACGCCCTCCTCACCCGCGCCTCCGTCGTCAAAATCGGCGACGAACTCGACGCCCACCACGTCGTCTACGGCAGCTTCGAGGTCACCCGCCAGACCGCCCCCGCCAAATCCACCATCGTCATCCGCGCCCGCGTCCTCGACCTCCGACGACTCCGCCAAAGCGACGAACTCAACGAATCCGGCCTCCTCGAAGACCTCGCCTCCCTCCAAAACCGCCTCTGCTACCGCACCCTCGTCGAACTCCTCCCCGACGCCCGCCCCGACGAACAATCCTTCCTCGCCAAACGTACCCGCACCCGCATCGATGCCCTCGAATACTACATCCGCGGCCTCCTCGCCGCCGATCCCGCCGCCAAACACCGCTTCTTCACCCAGGCCGCCCGCCTCGACGCCAACTTCTCCCCCCCCTGCTTCCAACTCGGCCTCTACCATTGGGAAAAGGACGCCTTCCGCGAAGCCGCCCTCTGGTTCCAGCGCGTCCGCCCCACCGACCCCCACTACCGCGAAGCCAACTTCTACCTCGGCATCTGCAAATACCGCATCGCCGACTACGCCGCCGCCGAACAGGCCTTTCAACTCGTCGCCTCCACCGTCCCCCTGAACGAGGTCTACAACAACCTCGGCGCCGCCCAGATGCGCCGCAACCCCTCCCTCGCCCTCGATAGCTTCCTCAAAGCCCTCGAAGGCGACCAGTCCGACCCCGACTACCACTTCAACGCCGGCTACGCCCTCTGGAAAACCGGCAGCTTCGACGTCGCCGCCGAACGCTTCCGCGCCGTCCTCGACCGCGTCCCCTCCGACGAACAGGCCGCCTCCCTCCTCGGCCGCTGCCTCAAAAAGGAACCCGCCCGCCCCGGCGACGCCCGCACCGAAGGCCTCGAACGAATCAAGGAGCAGTATCAGGAAGCGGCCTTCCTCCAGCTCAAGTCCATCTTCGAAAAGAAATAATGCGTCCCGTCTGTTTTCTCCTCACCCTCTCCTTAACCCTCACCCTTCGCGCCGCCGACCCGCCCCAACCCACCCCCGCTCCCCCCAAACCCGCCCCCCGGCTCCGCACCGAAGCCATGCGCAACGAAAACGTCGCCGTCTATCTCATCGATACCAACGCCGCCAAGGAAGCCAACGTCCGCCTCGGCAATCGCGTCCAGATCCTCACCGAATCCCCCGTCGAAGTCAGCACCTTCGCCGGCGAACAGGGCAACCCCCCCAGCGCCCAACCCTTCCTCGCCCCGCCCGCCAAAATCGCCGCCTGGCACGGCGAACTCTACCACCGCCATCAGAACAGCGTCTTCAACGCCCGCGCCTTCTTCCAGGTCGGCGGCGTCAAACCCAGCCGCCAGAACTCCTTCGGCGGCCGCCTCACCGGCTCCCTCGGCCCCCTCGGCAACCTCACCGTCAACCTCGCCCAGCGCGCCGTCCGCGGCATGGTCAACGGCAACGTTCTCGTCCCCCTCCTCTCGGAACGCTCCCCCCTCACCCCCGACCCCGCCAAACGCGCCTGGATCAACCGCATCTTCGCCGCCTACCCCGCCGAGGCGCCCAACCGCCTCGACTTCGACCCCCGCGCCCTCAACACCAACTCCCCCCAGCGCATCGACGCCACCGACTTCGACCTCCGCCTCGACAAACGCCTCGCCGGAAACGATCTGTCCGCCTTCTACAGCCGCGGCCACCAGCAAATCGACGCCTTCCAACTCGTCGCCGGCCAAAACCCCGATACCACTCTCTCGAACCACGCCGCCCGCCTCACCTGGCGCCGCGCCCCCTCTTCCACCCTCAACCTCCAGGCCGGCATCACCGTCCAACGAAACGTCTCCCTCCTCGTCAGCCCCCCCGGCGCCGTCGGCCCCCGCGTCCGCTTCGGCTATCAAATCGAAGAGCTCGGACCCGACAGCACCTTCCCCGTCGACCGCGCCCAAAACTCCTTCCGCTACGGCTTCGGCGGTCAGAAAATCATGGGCCGCCACACCCTCACCTTCGGCGGCGACGCCACCCGCTACCAACTCAACGGCATCGAAGCCAACAACCTCCGCGGCTACTACCAGTTCGCCAATAACTTCGGCCGCACCGCCATCGAAAACCTTCGCTACGGCGACCCCACCAACTACGAAATCACCCTCGGCAGCGTCTCCCGCGGCTTCCGCAACTGGTCCGGCCAGGCCTATGTCGCCCTCCGCTCCCAGCTCCACCCCCGCCTCCAACTCTATCTCGGCCTTCGCTACAGCCCCGACGGCGCCCCCTACGAAGTCAACAACCGCGAACCCATCCCCTACCCCTGCGACTGCAACAACCTCGCCCCCCGCTTCTCCCTCGCCTGGCGCGCCACCAACGCCTGGACCGCTCGCGCCATGTACGCCGTCTCCTTCTCCCCCGTCCCCCCCGTCGCCTATGGCCAGGTCCGCAACAACCCGCCCAACGCCCAATACATCTTCCTCCAGAACCCCGATCTCCTGAACCCGCTCACCACCGCCACCAACTTCAAACCCTCCCTCCACACCCTCGACCCCGGCCTCGTCTCTGCCTACGCCCACCAGTACAGCCTCCGCCTCGAGCGCCGTTGGACCAATAACACCCAGCTCCGCCTCGGCTACATCGGCAGCCGCAGCTTCAAGCTCCCCTACGCCTTTGTCGAAAATCGCGCCGTCTTCGTCCCCGGCATCGCCCCCACCACCGGCAACATCGACCAGCGCCGTCCCGACCCCTCCATCAACGAACTCCGCCGCGTCGTCAACGCCGGCACCGCCTGGTACGACGGCGCCCAGGCCGCCCTCGACCTCCCCTCCCGCCGCGGTCTCCTCGTCAGCGCCGTCTACACCTTTGGCAAAGGCCTCGACAACGGCTCGGACTACACCGCCACCGCCGCCAATAAAGACATGCTCAACGCCCGGCCCCAGTCCATGTTCAACATGCTTGCCGACCGCAAAGGCCTCAGCAACTTCGACTCCACCCACGCCTTCTCCCTCCAAACCGTCTACGACCTCCCTCACGCCTTCCAGCTCAGCGGCGTCGGCACCCTCAAAACCGGCACCCCGCTCACCCTCTTCATCGGCTCCGACGCCCCAGGCATCGGCAACGTCGACGGATCCGGCGGCGAACGGCCCAATATTCTTGACCCCTCCATCCTCGGCCGCACCATCGGCAACCCCGATACCGCCGCCCTCATCCTCCGCCGCGACCGCTTCAGCTACATCCCCGTCGGCGAAGACCGCGGCAACCTCGGCCGCGGCACCTTCCGCAAAGGCGGCATCTTCAATTGGAACGCCGCCCTCCAACGCAACTGGAAGCTCCCCCGCGATGGCTCCCTCCAGTTCCGCGCCGAAGCCTACAACGCCACCAACACCCCCCAGTTCGACGAACCCCAGCGCAACGTCACCAGCCCGGCCTTTGGCAAGATCACTAACACCCTCAACGACGGCCGCGTCTTTCAATTGGGAATCCGCATTGTTCTTTAAAAATGTTCTTTGAGGGATTTTCGTCCCCGTTTTCGCGTTGACCCACAAGGAGCCACGTGCCAGTACGCCGAGGCTACCGCGTAAGCGTTCTGACATATAATCAAAAAGTTCATGCTGGAAGCCTTTGGCCTCTCTGACCCCGGTTGTGTCCGCAGCAACAACGAGGATTACTACCTTCTGGCGCCCGCCCTCGGGCTCTTCCTCGTTGCCGATGGCATGGGCGGAGCCGCCGCCGGCGAGTGTGCCTCCCAACTGGCCGCCGAAACCGTCGGTGAATTCGTCTGGCGCGCCGGCAAATGCGATACCGAACTGTTGCCCAGCGCCTTCGCCGAAGCCAACCGTCGTGTGCTCGAAGAGGCCAGCCGCGATAGCTCCCTCGAAGGCATGGGCACCACGCTCGTCGCCGCCCTCGACGCCGGCCGCGAAATCTTCCTCGCCAGCGTCGGCGATAGCCGCGCCTATGTCTTTCATGACCATACCTTAACTCCCTTGACCGAAGACCAGACCTGGGTCCAGGAGGTCGGCCGCAAGCTCGGCATCGAAGAGGCCCAGCTCAAAGTCCACCCCATGCGCCATGTCCTCACCATGGCCATCGGCGTCAGCGAACAGCTGCGCGTCCACTCCTACCGCGTCGAACTCGCTGCGGACATGCAACTGCTCCTCTGCAGCGACGGTCTCCACGGCGTCATCTCCGACGAAGAAATTGAGAGAGTTTTCCGGACCGAAACCGCACTAGAAGACAAAGGTAAGACTCTGATCGAAGCAGCCAAAAAAGCGGGTGCGCCGGACAACGTCACGGCTGTACTTCTCCGGGTGGTCTCCCTCGGCGAAGCTCCTCTCGCTCCGGCTGCCGCTGATCAGAACTAGGCCGAAATCAGTCTTTCACGGTAATGCGGTATCCACGGCGTCGCGCTGTGGCAGGCGTGCTGACGTCCTGCCTTGCAGCCCATACGGCCTTGTTTGGCCAGGACCCGGCTCTGTTGCAGATCCGGGTCATTGAAGGAGAAGGGGCGGTTCACACGACCGGCGCCCGAGCCTCCCAGCCCCTTGTCGTTCGCGTTACTGACGAAAGTGGCCGGCCCGTGCCGGACGCCTCGGTCAGTTTCCGTCTCCCTGATGAAGGGCCCAGCGGCCTTTTCGCAACCGGCTTGCGTACGGAACTTGCCATCTCCGGCCCGGACGGCCGCGTCGCGGTCCGGGGCATCGCCTGGAATCGTTCCCCCGGCCCCTTGCAAATCCGCATCACCGCCAACAAGGGGCAGGCCCGCTCCGGTACCGTCTCCGCGCAGTACCTCGCCGAACCTGCCGCCGCCGCAAAGCGAACCCAGGAACCGGCGCAGACCGTCTTGCCTCAGATTAAGATCGGCCCCGGCCGCCGCAAATGGGCCGCTCTGGCGGCTCTCATCGGCGGCGCCGCCGCGGGTGGAGTCGCCGCTGCGGCCAACCGCGGTGCTCGCGCCCCCGCCGCCCCCGGCGCCCCGCCCCCCGCCGCGGCCACCCTACCCTCCGTCGCCATCGGTCCTCCCAGCATCGCCATCGGAAAGCCATGAGAAACCTCCTCCTCGTCTTCTTCTCTCTCGGTTCGTTCGCCCTCGGCCAGATCGACGCCCCCCGTCTCGGCTTCTGGCGCGACCCGCAGAACCGCGTCCGCCCGCTCTACGGCATCGCCGGCAGCTTCGTCCCCGGCGCCCCCGTCCGCGCGGGTGTCCTCGCCTTCGCCTGGTACGGCGACGGCGGCTGGCTCCGCACCGAAGCCGGCACCGAACGCCTCGACGCCGCCGGCGACACCGTCGCCCGCCTCCCCGCCGGCCCCGCCCGCTTCAGCCCCACCACCGCCTGGCTGACCGAACAGAATGTCGCCTTTCAATGGGACGGCGCCTCCCTCCGCAACGTCGCCGTCGACGAAGCCGCATTCACCCTCCCCGAACCCGACGCCGAAGCCCTCGCCCCCGACTGGTACCACGTCCGCCTCCGCGGCCGCAGTTACGCCGTCCGCACCACCCCCGGCCGCGAGGCCCGCTTCGTTCTTCCGGAGGTCGATGATGCGCAAAATCAGTAGCCTCCTCCTTTGCACCGCCCTCGCCGCCGCCGCGCAGATCCTCGTCGAAACCCCCGAAGGCTTCCGGCCCGTCGGCGCGACCTACGCGATGGGGTCCACCAGTCCGGGCGACCGTGTCGATATCAGTAGCCTCCTCCTTTGCACCGCAGCCGCCCCCGCCTCGCCCCACCTCCGCCTCCGCGGCCGCGGTTACGCCGTCCGCCCCACCCCCGGCCCCCAGGCCCGCTTCGTTCTTCCGGAGGTCGATGATGCGCAAAATCAGTAGCCTCCTCCTTTGCACCGCCCTCGCCGCCGCCGCGCAAATCCTCGTCGAAACCCCCGAAGGCTTCCGGCCCGTCGGCGCGACCTACGCGATGGGGTCCACCAGCCCGGGCGACCCTGTCGATGTCCGCTTCCGCGCCCCCGCCGGCGCCAATCTCGCCGTCGCCGGCGTCGGCTTCGCCGTGCGCGATATCCAATCCTCCGGCGACTTCACCGTCCGCTTCCTGCCCGAAGCCGAGGGCAGCTACAGCGCCAACCTGTCGGCCGGTAACTCGAGCGTCATCCTCCGCGGCGTCGGCCTCGCCGTCGCCGCCGTCGTCCATCAGGGCCAAACGCTGTTTCAGGGTGGCATCATCGACCTTGGCTCGGTCGAAGTGGGCTCGCCGGCCACCACCACGGTCCTCCTCCAGAACCGCACCCCCCGGCCGCTCACCATCCCCACCCTCTCCACCGACTTCGCCTTCGCCACCCCCATCCCCCTCCCCGTCCTCCTCGACCCCGGCGCCGAACTCGCCCTCCGCCTCACCGCCACCCCCTCCACCCCCGGCCTCCGCACCGGCACCCTTTCCGTGGCCGGCCGCACCTTCCAACTCCGCGTCACCGGCACCCTCCCGCGCCTGTCCGAAGCCCGCATCCTCACCGACGCGGCCACCGTCACCAGCGGCCAGCAGGTCCGGCTCCGCGTCGAGTTCGCCGAACCCGCCGCCTCCCTCGCCGCCGGAACCCTCGAACTCGAGTTCAGCGGCGACGACCCCGCCGTCCGCCTCACCACCGGCCGCCTCGCCAACTTCTCGGTGCCCGCCGGCGCCCGCCTCGCCCGCTTCGGCGATAGCGACGATATCGTGCTTCAAACCGGCACCGTCGCCGGGACCATCCGCCTGATCGTCAAAACCCCGGGCCGCCAGGTCCAGCGCGAGTTCATTACCCAGTTCCAGCCCGTCGTGGTCGAAGAAGCCGAGGCGAGCCGCGAAGGCTCCACCCTCGTCGTCGCCCTCAGCGGCTTCGATAACTCGCGCGGCGCCTCTTCGCTCAGCTTCCAGTTCGCCGACAAAGCCGGCAATCCCCTCGGCGCCGCCTTCACCGTCTCTCCCGAAAATGAGTGGCGAAACTACTTCCAGGCCAATCCGCTCGGCGGCCTGTTCCGTCTCCGCGCCGTCTTCCCCGTCGCCGGCGACGCCAGCCTCGTGAACTCCGTGACGGTCGCCATCGCCAATGCCGTCGGCCGCACCGAGGTTGGTAAACTGAATCTTCCCTGACGTTGTGTCCTCATGCGAGTTGCGTTCACCATAGCCGGCTCCGACCCCAGCGGCGGAGCCGGCATCCAGGCGGATCTCAAAACCTTCCACCAACACCGCGTCTACGGCGCGGCGGCCCTGACCCTTCTCACCGTCCAAAACTCGACCGGCGTCTCCCGAGTCGACTGCCTCGATCCGCATCTCGTGATCCAGCAGATCGAGGCCGTGTACTCGGACCTGCCCGTGGCCGCCACCAAAACCGGCGCCCTCGGCAACGCCGAAATCATCCGCGCCGTCGCCCGCGCCGTCCGCGGGCCTCTGGTCGTTGACCCCGTGATGGTGTCCAAACACGGCGCCCCGCTCCTGGCCCCCGCCGCCGTCGACGCCCTCCGCGACGACCTGTTCCCGGTGGCGGCCCTCGTCACCCCGAACCTGCCCGAGGCCGAAGCGCTCACCGGCCTCGCTATCGGCGACCGCGCCGCCATGCTCGAAGCCGCCCGCCGCATCCCCGCCCGGGCCGTCCTGCTCAAGGGCGGTCATCTGGCCGGCGAGGCCGCCGACCTGCTCTGGACCGCGGGCGAAGCCCGCTGGTATCCTGGCGAGCGTTATGTTACGCCCCACACGCACGGCACCGGCTGCACTTACTCGGCGGCGATTACCGCGCTGCTCGCCCATGGCCTCGACTTACCTGGGGCAGTAAGTCGGGCCAAGCAATATATAAGTGGCGCCATCCGGACTAACCCGGGCTTAGGCCACGGCTCAGGACCCGTGAATCACTTTCAGGTTGCGGAACTGGGCGGTATCGAAGAAGGATCCTAGCCCGATCTTGCCCGACTTGATGCTGAGATCCACCCCGCGCAGCGCCCCCGTCGTCTGACCGTCCACGGTCACCTTAACCTCGCCGCTTTTTCCGGACCAGACCAGCTTCACCTTGTGCCAGTTCGTGTCGGGCAGACTGCCCGGCCCCTCCTCCGGGCTGATGCGGACGCGGTCCCCGCCGTAGACGTGAAAAATCCCGTTGTGGACCGGCTGCTTGGCCGGCGCGTCCACCGACAGGTGAGCGTAGTTGAAGTGGGCGTCGTCGCGCCAGGCGTACACGAGGATCAGCGAGCCTTGGATGCGGCGGGCTTCGACCTCGATGGTGACTTTATCGAAGGGGCCCTCTTCGAGCAGAGCGAACTGCTTGGGCCGGCGCGGCGCCGTCTGGGGCCGGCCGACCTTCAAGCTCAGGATGTTATCGGCGAACTCCCAGTCGGCCGCGATCGGGACCGACCACTTCTTGCCGAAGGCTTCGATCGGATCGCCGGCCCACAGCGAGCCGGCCAAAAGAAAGGGAAACAGGATCCTGCGCATGGGTGTCTTCCAGCGTAGCGAAGTTGCGCGACGCCGGGCGAACCCCGGCCTCAGCCCAGCGGGTTGAGCCAGTCGGCCCGGCCCTCGAAGGCGAACAGCAGCAGGTCGGTCATCCGGAAGGTGCTCCGATTCGGCCCGAGCGTGGGGCGGAAGCGCTTGTCCCGCAAAATGGAGTCGCGGCTGGCCTCGATGGCCCGGTGGAAGACCTCCGCCACGATCCGTCCGCCCACTCCCGTCAGCTTCCCGCCGTTGATCTCCGCCTCCCGCAGGATGTACAGCCACAGCGGCGTATTCGTCGTCAACTCCGTCTTTTGCGCGATTGTCAAGGTGCTGAAGTCGGGCGTTGCCCCGCCCGCTCCTCGCAGAATCTGCTCCGCGCTCAAAGCGGGAAATCCCATCATATTCGCCATCTGCTGCCCGCTGGCGAGTTCTACCATGTTGGCGCGCCGGAGATTGCGGAAGGCGAGGTTCCGCTCAATGGCCGGCGGCGCCGGCACGTTGGGCGGTCCGAAAGAGCCGGCCGGCAGGTTCCGCAGAGGATCGACCATGCTGGCGTCGATTCGCATGGCCGGGTTGAACTCGCTATCGGGAACCGCGAGGTCCGGCCGTCCGGCGGCACTGAAACGGAACAGCCGCCGGAAGTCCGCCACCCAGTTTGTCGGTAGCCGGTGATGCGGCGGCTGCAGGGTACCGCTCGTGCCCGAGAAGCTGAACAGCAGTCCCAGCGACCCCGGAGCCAATACATCCGGCCCCGGACTCTTGAACACCCGGTTCCACTGGTAGTTGTCGCGGATCATGCTGTGGCCCAGCCGGAAGGCCGCCACGGAGAACTCAAGCGGCATCGTCGGCGCTTGCGTCCGGCTCGCTTGACGCTCGAAGAACCGACGGCCATGCTGGAACACGTCTTCGACGATCGAGCCTTCAACGATCCGCGGCAGAAAGTCCGTCCGCAGCATCCACTGGTAGTGCTTCACCACCTTGGCCCGAACGTTTTTGAAGGTCGCGCGCGGGCCGAACGTGTCCGCTACCCGGTTGTGGAAACGCATAAACGCCAGGTGTGTCTGCGCCACGATTAGATTCTCGTCGTTGCGCAGGTCCGGAATCAGCGCCAACTGTTTTTCGGCCGGTGTGGCGCCGGCCGCGTTACGGGGCAGATCAAAGCCTTCGAGATCATTACCGGCGTTCGGTACATTGTTCGTCGGCGACGCCTGGGTAGTGCCCAGCCGCAGGCGGATGCCGTTGTAGAAGCTGCCATGCTGCTGGCCGCCCGGTCCATCGCCGTAGAGAACGTCGAGGTCCAGTAGCGGGGAACGCTGGGATACCAGGTTGCCGTTGGTGCTGGTCATGCGGGTGAGGTCGTGATCGACGAACTGGCCGAGATAGGTGTATCCGGCCGGGAGCGAGGTGTCCTCCACCTGTTGGGGGACGCCCGTCATCGCGACAGCGACCGCTTCAGCCAGCGCATTATCGAGGGCCGTTCCCCGCGGCCCGATGCGGGAGAAAGAGAACTCGTTCGGCGGCGCGGTCACCGATTCGGTAAGGCTGGCCGTGCCGTCCGGGTTCATGCGGAAGATGCCTTCGCCAACTACGTAGTATTGGTCGCGCGAGTGGCGGGTGTGTGTGGTGGTTGCAGGGGACATGCCGGGATAAGCGTGTTTCGGGAGGGAAAAGGGACACCGGTGCTTGGGATATACTCAGGGGCCGTGAAGCCCCTTTTTGCTTTTCTTCCTCTTCTGGCCCTGCCGCTGCTTGCCGAGCGGCAGCCTCTTGTGTTTGAGATCAACTGGGTGAATCCGCCGGCGGCGAAGCCCGCGGGTGTACAGCACCGGGTGTTGCGCAGCGCCTCGATGCAGCGCGATGTGGGTTACAACATCTATCTGCCGCCGGACTATGAGAGCTCCGGGAAGCGCTATCCGGTGATCTACTGGCTGCACGGGGCGGGCGGTAACGAGTCCTCGACGCTCTGGGTGGCTGAGGAGTATCAGAAGGCGATCGCCGCCGGGCTCACTGAGCCGGCGATCCTTGTGTTTCCGAACGGGGGCCGCCGGACCGAGTATCGCGACTGGAAGCCGCAGAACGTGATGCCGGAGACGATGATTATCCGCGAACTGATTCCGCATATCGACGCGACGTTCCGCACCATTGCCACGCCGGCCGGCCGGAGTCTGGAAGGCATGTCGATGGGCGCCAACGGCGCGCTAAAGCTGGCCTTCAAGTATCCGGAGCTGTTTCACTCCGTGGTCGCTTACGCGGGATCGTATAAGCGGCTTCCGCTTGATGGTTACTTCCCCGGCATCTCGGTCGAGCAGCAGGCGTGGATTGCGAAGCTGCAGCAGTGGTGGTCGGCCGAAGACGATGTGTTTGAGCTGGCGCATCACAATTCGGCCCGGTTGGGCGAACTGCGGATCCGGCTGGTGATTGGCAGTAAGGATGTCGCGTTTGAGGACTCCGAGGCGCTGCACCCGTGGTTGCGGGCGCGGGGGATTCCGCATGAGTATGAGATTCTGCTGGGCGTGAGCCACGATACGAAGGCTTACTATGCCCGGAGCGGGGCGCACGGTTTCCGGTTTCACTTCTAGAAGGTCAGGCGGCCGCTGAGGATGACGATGCGGTTGCCGCCGGCGCTGCTGATCTGGCCGAAGGTCGGCGAGTTGATCACAATGTCGGGGTCTTCAAAGGCTGGCGTGTTGGTGATGTTGTCGGCGGTGACGCCGAGTTGGAACTGGATGCCTTCGCGGATGGTGAAGGTCTTCAGCAGGTTGAGGTCGAAGGCGAAGTAGCCGGGGCCGTAGAAGAAGCGCGGTTGCAGGGCGCCCAGGGTGCCCGGCGCGGGGTTGGTGGCGATGGGCCGGCCGCTTGCATCGAAGACGGCCAGGAGTGTGCTGCGCTGTTGGACGCCGCCCGTGGTGGTCAGCTGGCGGACCTGCGGGTCCGGCCCGACGGTGTAGCCGGGGTAGAAGAAGACGCCGTTGCCGCGTTTGGTGACCTGGCCCTGCCGCGCGACGCCGGCGATGGCGTCGACGCTGGTATCGTCCGAGACCTGGCTGAAGGAGGCGATCTCGCTCTCCCAGCTCATGGGGGTGCCTGAGAAGGCGTTATAGAGTGCTCCGACCTGCCAGTTTTCGAGCAGGCGGCCGGCCCAGCCGCGGGTGTTGCCGAGCAGCCGGCGCTTGGGTCCGATGGGCAGGTTCCAGATCCAGTTGGAGCGGAAGACGTGGGGCGCGCCGAAGGAGAGTTGGCGCTTGTCGAGGCGGCGGTTGCGGTTGGTGCGGTAGCTGTCGAGCAGGCTCTGGCCGGCGCCTTCCTCTTCGCCGAGGGCCTTGGCCCAGGTGTAGTTCATCTGCATGGAGATGCCGCTTGCAAAGCGCTTCGACAGATCGACCTGGAAGGAGTGATAGCTGGAGTTGGCGTAGTTGCCGACGAGTTGGGCGCCGGAGAACTGAGGGTTGACGACGAAGAAGTTTTCGGGCAGGCCGGCGAGCGGGAGCAGGCCGCCGTTGCGGCCGCCGACGTTTTGCGTATTGATGAAGTTGGCGAAGGAGCCGACGTTGTTATTGGCGAGATGCGATTGGAGCGTGGCGTTGGTCCGGGCGAAGGCCGCGCCGGAGGCGTTGCCGCGGAGCGGCTGGAAGATACGGTCGAGCAGAGGGGATTCGCCGCCGCGCTGGGCGGCGAGGAACGCCTGGAGCAAGCCGTTTTCAAAGACGTTCACTTCGTTCAGGTTGGTGGTGCGCATGAGGCGCGTGCCTTTGTTGCCGACGTAGCGGACGTCGAGCAGGAGGCTGGCGGGCAGCGCGCGTTGGAGGCTGACGTTGAAGTTCTGCACGTAGGGGGTGCGGAGGTTGTCTTCAAAGCCGCGGACGGTTTGGGCGCGGTCGGTGAAGGGGACGGTATCGAGAGGCCGGCCGTTGGGCCGGAGCGGGAGCGATAGCGCGCCGAGGGGCGTATAGGCGCCGGGGCGCTGGACGACGAGTTCACGCAGGCCGGGCTGGTCGCCGCTGACGACGTCGATGAGGCGGAGGGCCGTGCGTTCATAGCCCATGCTGTAGCCGAGGCGCAGGATGGTCTTATTGGCGCCGAGCCAGGACGGGGCCCAACTGAGGCCGATGTGCGGCGAGAGGTTGTTGCGGTCCGGGCGGAAGAGCTGGCGCGAGGGATTGGCCGAGCCGGGGCCGATGAGTTCGACCTGCGTGAGGGCGCCGCCGGTGGCGCCGGGGCGGAACATGGCCGAGTAGTCGCGGCCGGAGATGCCGAAGAGGGAGCCGCCGCCGCCGGCGAGGCCGGCGGTCTTGCCGTTGGGGTCGTAGGGAACGCTGAAGTACTCGTAGCGGAGGCCAAGGTTGAGGGTCGTGTTTTTCGACAGGCGGTAGTCGTCTTTGAAGAAGAGGAAGTACTCCTGATTTTTCCAGGTGCGCTGCTTATACTCGCCGGGCAGGAACTGAGGGTTGGACCCGCCGGGCGCATTGACGGCCTGGGAGACGGTGCTGATGGACCCGGCCAGGTTGTTGAGCAGGTTTTCGGCGCCGCCTCGATTGACGCCGAGGCCGGCGACGGCGCCCATGTTCTGCACGGGTTGGATGCCGTTGCCGAGGACGACGCGGGGCATGACGTCGAAGGAGTTGAAGCCGTTCGAGGAGACGAACCAGACGCCGCCGCCGGCGCGGATGTTGTGTTTGCCTTGGAGCCAGGAGATGGTATCGCTCCACTGGTAGTTGGGCGAGATGCGGCCCTGGGGGTCGTTATCGACGAGGATGGGATCGGTGACCGTGAGCAGGTCGAGGAGGTAGGGCTGGCCGTTGACTTTGGGCAGGGCGGCGAGACCGCCGGGGACTTCCCAGGGCGCGAGGCTGCGGGAGCGGCTACGGAGTACGCCGGCGGTGAACTCGTTGAGGAGGTTCGGGCGCAGGACGGAGAAGAGTTTGAGGCTGTAGACGCTATCGGGGGAGTCGACGTTGCCGCCGGGCGAGTTGGGGAAGCGCTGGCTTTGGAAGCCGTTGATGCTGAGGCTGTCTTCGCGATTCCAACTGAAGCTGAGGCGATGGCGGTCGTTGAAGTTGTGATCGAGTTTGAGGTTGTACTGGTCGCGGCGCGAGTTGGCGGGTTGGATCCAGGCGTAGCCGGCGGTGTTGAGGCCGTCGCCCACGTTGAAGACGTTGGGCAGGGGCATGAGGCCGAGCATCTGCTGGACGGCGCCGCTGGGGTCGGGGCGGCTGCGCAGGGGGTCGACCGCGTAGACGTTGACGCTGCTTAAGGGGCCGGTGGCGGTCCGTGGGGCGGCCGGGTTGCCCTGGAAATCGACGACGGGGATATTGGCGGTGGCGTTGGCGTTTTGGGCGCCCGGGAAGAAGCGGTAGAGGCCGCGGCGGGCGGAATCGGTATAGACGGTGCGGGTGACGCGATTGCGCTGGGCGATGCGTTCGGCTTCCCAGAGGAAGTGGAAGAAGGTCCGGTTTTTGCCGTTGTAGAGTTTGGGGAGGACGACGGGACCGCCGGCGCGGGCGCCGTACTGGTTGCGGATGAGGAAGTTGCGGGGCGCGATGGGCGCGCCGCTGGCGTTGCTGCCCTGGAAGTTGTTGAACCAGGTATTGGCGTTGAGGACGGTATTGCGATGGAACTCGAAGAGGCTGCCGTGGAGATCGTTGGTGCCGGAGCGCGTGATCATCTGGATTTGTCCGCTGCCGCGGCCGTATTCGGCGTCGGCGGGCGAGGTGACGACGCGGAACTCGGCGACGCGGTCCGTGGAGAGGAAGAACGGGGTGGAACGGCCCTGGTTGATGCGGGCGTCCTGGATGTTGACGCCGTCGACCTGGATATTGAGGGTGCCGATGCGGGCGCCGCTGAAGTAGTCGCCGAAGGTGCCGGCTTGCGTGGTGGCGAACAGGATGGCGTTGCGGCTGGTGAGCGGCAGGTCGAGGATCTTTTTCTCGGTGAGGACGCCGCCGACCGAGGAGGTGGCGAAGGCGAGATCGAGCCTGGCTTCGGCGACGACTTCGACGCTTTGGCCGGCGGCGGCGACTTCGAGGGTGAAGTCCAGGGCGAGGCGCGCGCCGACGTCGAGGCGGACGTTGGCGAGGACGCTGGTTTGGAAGCCGGGATGGGAGGCCGCGATGCGGTACTGGCCGACCGCGAGGGCAGGGAAGGAGTAGATACCCTGGGCGTTGCTTTCCGCGCGGGTGGTGACGCCGGTGTTGGCGTTGCTGATTTCGAGCCGGGCGCCGGGGACGATGGCGCCGCTGGGATCCCGGACGGCGCCGGAGATGAGTCCATCGGTGGACTGCGCGGAGAGTAACGTGACGGCGGTGAAGGCCAGAAGAAGCGGACGCATGGTAACTCCTTCAGATGATTCGCTGGCCTGGATTGACCAGAAACTTAGAGGCAGCAGCCCGTTGGGTATGCGGTTGGCGCAACTCCGGGATTTCGCGCGCAGCGCGCCAAGCGGCGAGGGCTACGGCGATGGCGATGTCGTCGTGAGCGCGCTGCGGGCCGGACGCCTTGGCCGAAAGCAGCTCTTCGACGAGGGTACGATAGCCTGGCAGGTCCTGGGCGATGCGCAGGGTGCCGGCTTCGAAGAGCATGCGGAGATTGGAAAACAGGATGGGCCGCGGGACGGACCAGATGCCGCCGGCGAGGCGGTTTTCCTGCTCGCCGCCCGTGATGGAGACGGGCACCAGCGCGGCCGGCAGCCGCTGTTTTTGGAGGATTTCGAGCAGAAAGGCGCCCGCGTTGGCCGCATCGACGACGAGGTCCTGCCGGTAGGCTTTGGGGGCGTTGCCCGGCAGCAGCGGCAGACGGTCGAGCCGGCGGAGCACATCGGCGAGAATGGGCGGCAGATCGAGGTAGGGCATGCCGAGCGGAAAACGGTCGGCGCGAATGAGCCGGACGACGGGCCGGCGAAGGGGTGCGTGCCAGACGCGGTCGAAGCCGTGGTCCTGCCAGTGGAGCTCGAGAACGGCGAGCGCGGAGCGATCGACGCGCTTGCCGAGGTCGAGCCCGAGGAAGTAGTGCTGGGTGCAATCGGTAGTTTGGGGTCGCAGCATGATGTTTGTTGAGTTTGCGGTTAGCGAAACGCCTGAATGATGGGATCGAGCGCCTGGTCGATGAGGCTGCGATCGAAGATTTGCTCGTCGCCCATGGTGAAGCTGCATTCGAACTCCTGGGCGTAGGAGTCGCCGAGTTCGAGCCGGGCCATGGCGAGAAAATCGGGGGTTAACCGGCCGGATTCCGAGGCGCGGACGAGATAGCGGACGAAGTTGTTTTCCGGCTCGTGGACGGCGCGATAGAAGAAGCCATGCTGGCCATACGGGGTGCTGAGCAGGAGCAGTTTGCCGTTGGACGCGGCCAGAAACGGAAAGACGGCGCGATAGGTTTCGTCGCGGACGTAGGCGGCTTCGTCGATGATGACGAGGCTGACGTTCGAGAAACCGCGGACGGTATCGCTCGAATTGGGTATGGCCACGATGCGCGAGCCGTTGGGCAGCAGCATGGAGAGCCGGTTGAGCCCGTCGGACTTGACGTCGATTTTCAGCGTGTTCAGGAAGCCGAACATGGCGCGCAAGAGGGCCCCGGACTGCCGCAGCGACGGGGCGACCAGGATGATTTCCGCGCCGGGCTGCCGGAGCGCCAGATGGACCGCTTTGAGCGCGGAGCATTGCGTTTTGCCCCACTGGCGGTGGCAGCACAGGGCGATATACTGCGCCGGGGACCGCAGGATTTCCAGTTGCACGGGATCGAGCGGAAAGCTGACGAGTTGGCGGGCCAGGTCGGCCGGATCGGCCGAGATAGCAGGCTCCGGATCCGGCGCCCGGATGAGGGCGCCGGAGACGGCTGCGGCCGGATCGGCCGCGAGTTCGAAGAAGCTCCATTGAGACATGGTTTTGGTTCCAATTGGGTTGTGTTGGGGTTCTAGTTGGGTTCTAGTTGGGTTCTAGCGGGATCGGTAAACGGGAGAACCGAACCGGGAAGTTATTTCGAATCAACGCTTTCCTGGGTTCTTCCTTGCGCGCGCGTGACGTGCGCGCGCACGAGGGCCCACGCCTGCAAGGTGGAGAGCCGAGCGTTTTGCAGGTGGTTGATTTTGCGATCGAGGGCTTCGGCGGCTCGCGAATTGGTATAGGCCCCGGCGACGGCCAAGCCGAGACGGGTTTGTTCCCGTACGCCGGCCGACAGGTGCTGGATGCCGGGATCGACGGCGGCTTTGCGCTGGCGCATTTCTTCGTTGAGCAGGGCGGTTTCCGCGGCCTGGGAGCGGATGAGCCGCCATTCGTTCGAGATGAAGCCGTCGAGGAACTCCTGTTCGGCGTCGCACTGGGGATTGAACAGGGCGAGCCAACCCTGGCGGAAGAGTGCGAACTGTTCGGGATCTTCGTTGCGGAGGAGGAACGAGACGCTTTTGGCTTCCGAGCGGGCATAGCGGCCGTGCTTGCGGGGACCTTGCCAGGAGCGGGTGCGACCGGCCTCGGTGACGGGGCCTTTGGACTTGGCGCCGTTGAGACGGGCCTGTTCCGCGCGGGATTTTTTTTGAGCTGGTGGTTCGTGGTTTTCCATGAGACGACTCTCATGGGAGATTGTGCGGGATGGGCGAGGGGTAACCCGGTTCCGGGCGGGGTGGGCGGAGGGTGAAAATTCAGGGTTATGTGTATTGGAATGAGTGGGATGGGGGGAGTTGACAATTTTTCGTAATTGGTTGTGAATGACAAAGATCTCTCCAGCATTTTGGCGCGAAAATGCTGGATTGGGGCGGGCCGTTGACCGCCAAAAGGTGGAGAGATGGGGCGTTGAACGAAACCGCAGACCGAGGTTTCTGTTAGGGGGATTGCATGCCGCTGGTACCGGAGCGCCCGAGGAAAGCCGGTACGAGCCTCGGAGGCAGAAGCCTTCGCGGAACGTGAACGGCTGGTTGGGGAGGGGCTGGGGAGGCGGGTTGGGGTAGGGCGGTGGCCCGGGGCTCGAGGCCCCGGGGCGCCGCGGCGGGGGTAGGTTGGCTGGGCGGCGGAGGAGTTATTTGCGATGGCGCGTAACGAAGAGCAGAGTGGGGCGGGCGGTGGAGGATGGGCAGCGCGCTGACGCGGGAGGAGGAAACGGACATTCTTGGGTACGATCCGGCGGGAGCGTTCGCGCTTGGCGATGGGATAGACGGTCGGTGTGGGCAGACATCAGCGTTGAAGCCGGGTTGCGGCGATTGCTCGGGCGGCAAGATGAGCGTTTTCGTTTGGCGCAACCCGGCGGCGCGAGGGTCGTTTCTGTACCGGGTTAGTAGACCAGGAAATCCTTCAGCAGTTGTTGCAGCGTGCGTTGCTCTTTAGCGGTATTCAGTGGCCGTTTCAGAAGTGCGATGAGCGCGTCGGTGTCGCCTTCCGGTATATAGCCTCTCGATCTGATGTCCTTGAGAAGGGCGGTCTTAGTGGGAAGCGGCCGGTGGAGAAAGTCCCACGTTCTGGTTGATTCCCAACGCTTGTTGAACATGGAGCAGGCCTTTCGCACTTTCGCGGTTGCCATCGACCTAGTGGTTGCTTTCATGGCGAGGTCCAGCTCGGCAATGATACCTTGCATGAGCGGAATATCTGCGATGTAGTCGTTTTTCGCGAGGGTAGCCCCTTCGAAAATGGCTTCGGCCAGCTTCGGCTCCCGGGGATTGGGATCCCATTCTGTGCGGCAGAGCCAGATGGAGAATTCATGCGGGAGTAGGCCAAAGCGAAGGTGGGCGGCAAGATTCTGAACCGTTGGGTACGCCGTCCAGATGCCGCCCATTGCGGCCGACGGGAGCGGCGCCGTGGCTTGGGAGTAGAGAAACGCCGGCGTAGGGCCGAGCGGTTGAGTTTCGAAGGGATTATCGGTACTGAATTGCCGCTTGGACAAGAACCGTTTCCATGGGGGAAAGGTATCGTAGGTGGACATATTGCAGGTCTCCTTGCGCAGTGGTCTTTGGCTGTCTGCTTGTCACGAGTATATACCTATATTTGTTGCTCCGAGCGCAGCGAAACAACCAAGGCGCGTAAAGGTTACTACATTGCCTCTCGACCGCCGTCTGTTGCGCCGGAGTTCTTGAGATGCGCCCCCTGCTTCCGGCTTGCCAATTCGATGAAATAGTCGAAATGATGGCGGTATTTGTGTTGTTCGATTCGTGGCAGCTCATTGAATTTTTCCGTAACCTGGTCTATCGAAATGACATCATCCAGCGGGTGCAGGACTTCGGTATACACCAAGTGATCTGAATACTCTGGCTTAACAAGATAGGAGAAGAACCTTTTGATGGAGTAAATATTCCATCTGATCTTCTCGTGTAACCATGCCGCAGCGTTCACCCGATCTCTATATAGCCAAACCACTAGTGGTAGGTCAAACAATGCCTGATAATCTACGAGCTCGTCCGTTGCAGCTGCACTTGCAAGGAATTGGCATAGCTTCATATTTATCTGTTCTCTAATCAGATCCTGTTCGCTAATTAGATCGTTATCAGGTTTTGGTGAGGCGTAATGCCAAATCTCCAATTTGGTCAGCGTGGTGAGCGTTGAGCTGAAAACCGTGTCGATGGACTGCAAAAGTTCATTTTCGGATAAAGTCGCGATGTATTTTCCGACCACATCGCGGACCAGGGGCCGTCGGGCAGGGATCATCGGCTGGGCGGAGTCTTGGTCGGCTCCAACTTTCACTAAGGCGGAAATGAAGTTGGTCCGATTCGCAATGCCCGGGAGCGGTTTCTTACTAAGCAGTTTTTCAAGAAAAATATCTAAATCCCCTGTTCTGTTCAGGGCTTGTAATATATGCCCGGCGCGTTGTAACTGATTGATGTCATTGATTATCTTTTGAAAACGCTCTTCCGACAACGATCCAGAAGGTGCTTCGAAGACGAAATACAGGTCAAACATTTTGTGCGAGGCGATTCGTAGCGTGCGATACCAATCAGGGTCCTGCGGTCTTTCCACAGAAGCTCTTCCGAACACTGGAAACAGTTGTTCCATAATTACCCGCAGAAGAGTTTTCTGGGGAGACTTCTCCGGGAATGCTTGGGACATTGTTGCTAGTGCGTCTTCGGCTTCGCGACTGGCATTTTGGGAGAGGGTGTGGGGATAATCCGTTATATGCTGTTTGTGTTTGCGAAGGACCACGTAGGCCGAGGGCATGAAGACGCGAATCGCTTCCAGTGCGAAGAGGTCCGTTGCGTTCACTTCAAACACATTCTGTCTTTTAAACACTGCAGTATGGAAGCGAAGAGTGGAAAGATAGCGGTTCACTTGGCGCAGATTAGTGAAGAGACCGGAAAGGCCACCAGACCACATAGCAGTCCAGCGTTGTTCGTCGAAAGTATCTTTGACAGACTGATCCTTCAAGATGTCAGTGAGGCCAGCCATTACGAGATCTTCTAGATGGTGGGGCTGTAGATGGGGAACATGAAGCTCGATTTGAACCAGTTTTTCAAGGAATTCGTTGGAATGTCCGGGCGCTAGTGACTCAAGTGCATTGAGGATGTAGTCCCGCCTCCCCAACAGCATGTATATGAGATTGGGGAAATCTGCACAGGCTTTGATTAGCTGAAAAATACGGCGAATCTCTTCTTTGGTTAATCGATCGACGTCATCTATTACAACTAGAATGGGCCCAGGAAGGGTTTTTAAGGCGGAGGAGACTTCGGATTTCAGCTCGCTCAGCGTGACAGAAGCTTGGGCCGCTTGGGCTTCGACGCCTTTTGCCCCTTGCTCAAGTATTGCGCTTCCTGCCGATGCCACTTGGCCGATCGCTGGCGCGATAGCTGCTATTACATTGGGGTCGAGATTATTCTGCGACGCGTACGGTGAAAAAAGTGAAAGGGCTGACAGGACTATCGGTGAGCCAAGTTGGAAGTACGTTCCGAACTTTCGTAGCCGTGCCGCGCTGCGCTTGGCATCACCGTCTGTGACGCCCGTGCGTTCCTTGCCTAAGGCGTGCGCAATCTCGTCAAAAAATACTCTTGTTAACGCATCTTCATTATTAAGCTGCCAGGGACTGAAGTCGACGATAGGTATAGGGGCCGATTGGTGTTGAGGCGAGCTGAGGCTTTCGAGAACCATGTTCTTTAGCGATGTCTTGCCGGTGCCCCAATCTCCCCATAAGGCGATGGTCAAACTTGAATCGTTACTCTTCCAATTGATAATTGCGTTGGCAATGCTATTCGCAAAGCCCGCGCGACCGAGCTTATCTTGTTTTGTTGAGGCGATTGGTTGGTCTGGACTGAATGGATGTGGTGACGTCATCGATAAGCTCTCCTCTTAGCAAGTAGTAGTAGGCAGGATGCATGCACTGAGAACAGGAAGAAGTTTCAGGATTGGAATGGCGGTGCGCTGGGGCAACAAGTAACGTCGTCCAGGCCGCTGGCACCGGGAATGGCCTTTCTGCCGCGTATTCTTACGATTCTTTGTTTCCGGGCCGTGCGGCGTCAGCAGGTTCAGAGAGTTGGTTGGCGCGGAGGCTGGCTAGGTGTTTTGCCGCCTTTGTCAAGGCAGTCTCCAGCTCTTTTTTCTGGCCTTGTAACGCCTCGGCGGATATCCTCAGTAAGACTTTTGAGTCGACACTTAGCACCGGAGAGCCGATGGCGTTTTTCAGGCTCTCGTGGGCGGCCGCAAAGACTTCCCTGGGGAAGTAGCGGCCGCCACTCAAGCCAGGAATGTCTATGTTTGGGATGTCCTCGCCGCGCAGGATACCCGCCATCCGCGTGTCGAGCGTGACTCGTGGGTCGTGACCGCGACCCTTCAAATTGGAGGGGCGGAGAGAGGCTCGCTGCGCCACCGCAATGTTCACGTGGAGGCGAATCAGCTGATATAACAACTTGATTTCCGATGGCATAGTATGATCGATATCATCGTCGCCGCCTGGTAGCAGCGAATAGTCTATCGTGGCTCCTTAGGAAGTATTGACTCACTCAGGTTGGGTGGAGTTTCTGTTGTAGACGGGGCTCGTTGTCTGCGAAAGAGTAATCGTTGCGTCACTTTGCGGTTCTCTTGCCGCCAGCGCAAGGGAGATTCTTTGCTGCAAGTCTTTGAGCTCCTCCCAGGACTCTGAACGGGCAAGATCATCGACGTACTCGTCGACCACAACACTGGGATCCCAATGGGGGAGCGGAACTCCTACCCATCTGTATCGGGCGAAAGAGAAGGCGGTGTGGCGCGGATCGTAGCAGTAGGGCTTTTCGAGGCCGGCGGATAAAAGTCGCGTAATGTAGGCATCACTCAGGCCGGAACGAGCAACGCCTTTGATGAAATCTACCTCCAACTTATGTTCTTCGTGAAACTCGGTCATCAAGGATGGGTCAAACGAAAGCCATTGCTTGCTGTGCCAAGCAGTCATCTCGTCGAGACTGACAACAAAAGTAGCGGTCAATTCGTCTTGCCCTAGCGAAAGGGTAAACAGCCGGCGCTGATGGGGGTCGGGGTCAAATCGGCGAGGCGGGAGGTAGTCGTCGTCGTCAATCTCTTGCATTGAGGTCACCTTGCAGATAGTTCGTCAGGACTCTTCGAAGCCGAAGGTAGTGAACTTGAGGGTGCGGCTGTTTTCGGTAATGATTCGCACGGTTTGCTCGCTGGCGCCTTCGGGCAGGGTGACGTCGATTTCCAAGGTAACGCGGACCTGCGCGCCAGGCTGGCCGGCGAGGTAAGCAATCACCTCTTCGGCGATCTTTCCAGCATCCCGGCCGACTCGCTCAGGTGCGAGAGCTACGCTTCCGTAGAAACGGCGAAGGCGGCGCAGGGGCGCCGGCGGTGGTTCGGCAGGTGCGCCCGGGGCAGGGGCAGGCCGCGACGGCAATGGAACGGGCAACGGGGGCCGTTCGGGATCCGGCGCCGGCGGCAGCGGCGCGGGCGCCGGTGTTTCGGCTTCAAATTGCGCCCGCGCCCGCTCTGGCTTTACCAGCAGGCCCGCATCGTGCTGGCCAATCATGATCAATTTGTTCGCGCGCAAGGCGCGATAGCGCGATGCACTTTCGTCAAAACTTTCGGCATACGCAAAGCTGTCCGGGTCCCAATGGAGCAGGTTGATGCCGTCACTGATGGCTCGCAACAAGACGTCCGGCCCCGCCACGCGGGGCAGGTAGAGATAGCTGGCGAAGTCTTCCACTAACTGCCGCACCGGCACATGGTCGCCACGCCATAACGGTATCTCGTCGAGGTGCTTGCGCAGGATCGTGGATCCGAGGCTGGCTACGAGGAGGTCGTCACTCTTTAGTTTCTTGCTAGCTCGGACGGCCAAGGGATCGGCACCGGACAGTCGCAGGGAGTTCCAGACGACCGGTCCGGTGGGGCTCTTTTGCTCGGGGGCGAGAAGCCACTGGTAGGTTTCTGGTAGTCGAGCGATTACAGCGGCATCGGCAGCTTGCTGCTGGGTCTCCGCTTGCTTTTTTTGGTTGACCGTGAGGTCGATGGCGGCGCTTTCCGAAAGGATCGTGTTCCACGCGAGATGCTTGCGGATGGCTTCTTCGAGGTCCGGGAGGCGGACCTTGTCGGCAGCGAGAAAGACAAGGGTGTTCCGATAGATCCTGGGAGCATTTCCGCGTGACTCCAGGATGGCGCGCGCCGCTTTTTCGGCGGCGTTCCCCTCGTCTTTGCTGAAGGCGGACTCCGGAGAGAGAACTACGAGACGGGTATCGAGATCGTCGGGCACGTCGGCGGCGGCGCGCGGCAGGGTGTGGATGCGAGGGAAGTCGCCACCACCTCTCTTGAGATCCGCTTTGATCCGCGCTTCGATTTCGGCGGCGACTTTATCGGGATCGCGCTTCAACTGCTCGGCGCGGTCATCGGCCAGTTTTGTTACGGTTGGTTGGGTAGCGTACCAAACGCGGGGCCCGTCCTGGTAAAGGTAAGTGGCTTTGGCGGCGAGGCGGCGCAGGGCGTCGCCGAAGATGGGAGGGGATTCGCCCGGCATCACGCAGCCGAGCTTGACGCGGCGGTCTTCTATTCCGCGATTCGACGTGCCGGCGGTTGGGGCGGAGCCGAGGTAGACGGTGCGGGCGACTCGACGCGTGGCGTGCAACTTGCCCAGATTGGGGATTTCGCCGTCAATCTTTAGCGGCAACGAGGCGGGTCCGTCCACGTCTTTTTCGATAATCGGGACCCAGTTGTCCGACAGGTATCGTGTCAGTTCAAACTGGACGCGGGTATCGTCGATGGGAATCGTGGCGGGAAGGATGAGCGGGCTGCGGTCGCCTTTTTCCCACAAACTGTGAATCACGGCGGCCATTAACCGGAGGACGCCGCGGGTGCGCTGGAACTTGACCAGTGTTGACCAGTCTTCGTAAAGCCGGTCGAAGATCTCCGGGTGGATGGGGAAGGCGGCGGCGATGCGCTTTTCGTAGTCGGCGGTGCGGCATTCCGGCGGGAACTCGGCCGATTGGGTTTGGTACAAGTCGGAGAAGGCGCGGGCAATGACGTCGCGCTGTTTGTAGGCTTCGGGGCCGGAGAGCGGCTCGAACAGGCGCCGGCGAACGATTTCAAATCCCTCTTCGGCGGAGGCAGGACGCCAGGCGGATTCCACGCGGCCGACGACATTGCGGAGGCGGTCGAGCGCTTCCCGTCCACGGATTCCGCCGACCTCGACATCGTCAACTTTGGCGTGGGGCGAGCCGGCGGTATCGGAGGCCGGAAGCGAGACAACCAGGAGGCAGTTACCGGCGAGTTTGGCGGACTCCGTGAGCGCTTGCGCGAAGCTGAACTGGGTCTCGAAACCGCCCGCGGGGAGGTCGCTCTGGTCGTGGAGTTGTCGCGCGTAGGCGACCCATTCGTCGATCAAGATGAGGCTGGGCCCGTGTTCTCGCATCAGTTCGCGGAGGAGATCGCCCGGGCTGGTGGCGTGTTCGTCGTCCTTGGCGATCCGGGCATAGGCGCTTTTGCCGCCGAGTTGCCAAGCGAGTTCTCCCCAGAGCGTTCTGACGACGGTGCCATCGGCCTTGGTCACGGGGTTGCCGGGCGAGATCTTGTTGCCGACCAGCACTACGCGACGGGCAGTTGGCAGACTGGTCACGCCGGCCGCCACCATGATCTCCTCAACGCCGGGGAGTTCGCCGGGATTTACCCCGCCGAAGAGATGGTAGAGCGCCAACATGGAATGGGTTTTGCCGCCGCCGAAGTTGGTTTGGAGTTGCACTACGGGGTCGCCGCCCTTACCGGAGAGGCGTTCGACCGCGCTGGTCAGGAGGCGCTTGAGGCTTTCCGTAAGGAAGGTGCGCCGGAAGAATTCGGTTGGCTTTTTATACTCGTCGCTGCCCTCGCCCAGATGGACCTGCCACAGATCGGCGGCGAATTCGGCCTGCTGGTAGCGCCCGGTGGCAACGTCCGGGTGGGGGGCGACGATCTCGCGCCAAGGCTTGAGAGCCCCAGTGAGACCCGCTTCGATGAGCGAGCCGCCGGCTCGGCGCTTTTCCCCGCGTATCTGCTCGTCGATGGTCAGGCGCCGGAGTTCCATCATCATGCGATCCACTTCGGCGGATTCGGCGGGAGCCGAGACGGCGTTGAGCAGGCGCACCATGGAGTCCATCGCACGCTCCACATCACGGCTCGGGAACCCTTGCTGGTGGGCCCACCGGTTGCGCACTTCGCGCAACTCACTGACGAGGCTGCGCTCGGCATGCCCCAAGGTGCGACGGAAGACCTCATTCCAGGTGTCCCACGTCACCTTGAGCAGGGCGCCCGCGTCCCATTCGCCGATGGGTTTCTTGTTCAGCATGGGGTCATCGACGTAGCGCTGCAACGTTTCCTGGCGGAGAAGGCCCGATTCAAGGGCGGAATGAATCTCTCGACTGATGAAGGGAGCGAGACCACGCTGGAGCAGTTCCAGCGCTTTTCCAATTCGTTCCTGGTTAGTGATTGCCATCTTTTATTCCTCTTCGCTGTTCCATGCCATGTTGGCTTGCCGTTCCTGGGGAGCGCCACCGCCGCGGGCGAGTCTGGTGATTTCGGGGAAGCTTTGCACCAGCGCGTTGTACTGGAGGGCTTCGGCGGCGCGTTTTCTGCGCTCGCAGGTGGCGTAGAGCCGGTAGGCCAGTTCGCGGGCCACCTCGGCTTTGCCTTCGAGTTTTGCCGCGAGTGTCGCGGCGGCGCTCTCGCCGCCTGACTCGAGGGCGCGGATCAGGTGATGAACGATCTCCCAGTGGGTTAGTCGCTCGTCGGTAGCGGGGTCCCAGTCGGCAGGCAGTTCGGCGGCCTTTAAGAGGCGGACTTTGCCGCGCCTGGATTCCAGGATGCCGGCGTCGGCGAGGCCCGCAACACTCGTTACTTTGGCACGAGCGAGCACGTCGGCCACGCCAAAATCGCCTTCGGCAAAGCCGTTCTGCTCGAACCATGCGATGGCAAAGCGGCTGTCGGCGTCGAAGTCCCCTTCCTGCTCGGCCAAGGTTTCGTCAAGCACTTGATTGATGAGGGCTAGCGCCTCACGGACTGGGACTGGTTTGCCCTCGGCGTCGAGCACTTTTGAGTAGCGGGTGTAGGCACCCATACCAGGGCCGATAGCCGCTTGGGCCAGGTCGACCGGGGCGATATTGCCTTCCTGGAGGTGGCGGAGCGCTACCGGCAACTCGCTCTTGAGCGAGGCTACGAACTCTCGGCGGGTGGCGGTGGGTGCAGTAGCTTCGCGCTTCCGGCAGACGAGGACAATGCTGGAGGCGAGGGCGTTCGTGCCTGAGCCGATCATGCGGTTGCTCAGTTCGGTTCGCATCGGCCAAGTGCCACTGATGCTGAAGCCGGCACGAATCACGGCGTCGAGAAAAGTCTCCCAACCGGTGCTGGAGGTGCCGGCTGCTGTTTCGGTCTCCGACTGTTTGAAGGCGTAGTAGATGGTGGTCGGGAATGCTGGATGTGCGTGTTCCACTAGTCGGCGCATCGCTTGTGTCATGCCGTCAAGGAAAAAAGTCTCCGCCTGGATTTTCCCCCCGTGGCGATATGGAGTAGCGACCAGTTCCTCGGCCTTGGGGACTGCCAGAGTGGCAAATAGATCGGGAAAAACGCTACGCAGGGAACGACGTAACCAAACATAGAAAAAGTCTGAGAGGTCGGCGTAGCCGATGTTGTCGTAATAAGGTGGGTCAGTACTGATCAGTTTGGCTGTGCTGACTGTCTGTCTATGTGCATCAGCCTGTCTTGCGTGAGCCGCCGGTGTCGCCGGCGCTGCGCCCGTGAGATACTTTTCAATCCATTCAAGCAAGGAGCTGAAATTGCCCGTGGACTCTGAGAAAGGATTTCCTTCGGCGTAATCCCAAGTCATAGGAATTGCGTGACGTCCAAAAGTATTGCGGATTTTTGTGAATCCGCTGTCCCATCCACAAATATTTGAGGATCTATCACTTAGTCGGTTGACTCCTAACGCCAAATACACCGCTACGGCCTCGGCGTAGGCGGTGGCGCCGGTGCCCCCGTCGCGTAGGGGCGTGGGGTCATCGGCGAGGCCGGCCTGGAGAGCGTCGTGGCGGATTAGTTGCATCGCCTCGCCCACGAGGTCGGAGAAGGTGGTGAGTGCTACTAATTGACGGGGGGTGAAGAGGTCGCCGAAGGTCGTGAGGCCGTAATTCGGTGTTTTAAAGTCACGCGGGTTGTCGGGCAGCAGCATCTCGGGTTTCCAGTCTGGCTTCGCCTTTCGAGACACTGCGTCGTGCTCCGGCGTGGGAGCGAGATACACTCGACCGCGCGTACCTTCAGCCACAATCGCCATAAGCCGCGCACCCATGCGCCCGGCTTTGCCCTCTGACCGGATGTGGTCGTATGTCACAGGGACTGCGGACATAATGCACTTGAAGGCGTGGCGCTTCCCAGCCGTCGTTCCGCTCCTGGCCCTCTCCGCATCTTTGGGCATGCCTACGTTCACCGTAAATCGATAGCCGTCACGCTCGATTACTGGCTCGACATAGGCTTCCTTGCCCTTCTTCGTTGAAAGCATGAAGGTCGAAGCCAGCGGTACTTCCACGTTGGCGAAGGCCGGGTTGGGACTTTTGACGGTACGTGCCCAGATCCATGCGATGACGGTGAGCTGTTGGCCGACGTACGGCTTGAGATCCGGGCGGTCGTGGGCCATTGCGGCGGTCACCAGCACTTTGGGGTACAGGTGGCCGATGCGCTTTTGGGCTTCATCGCGCATCCATTGTCCGTAGTAGCGTACATCGTCCGCAAGGCCCTGGGCCCCCCGCCAGTTGGGCGAAGCCAACGCTCTTTCGACGTTGGCGGGCGGATTGACGGGCGGGCGTCCGGCAAACCGGGGGGGGATTTCGATCATCGCCTTGTTGATGAGCACTGCTACGGGATTCAGATCCGTAGCGTGGCTTTCGAGGCCGAGCCGCTGTGCTTCGAGGGGCAGGGCTCCGCCGCCGGCAAAGGGGTCGTGGAAGCCAGGCAGGACATCGGGATCGAAGAGCTGTTTGGCGCGGGGATGATCGGCATTGTTTGCGCAGGTCCGCCGCCAACTCGCCCAGATTTCTTCGCGCGCTTCGCCGAGGACCTTTTCGTTTGTGGTGTTTTCCCACAACACCAGCTTCTGGATAATTTCGTGCAGTTTTTCCCGCTTCTTTTTTTGTAACTCCTCGGTCGGGTAGAGTTCCGGCAGGGATGAGGGGTCATCCACCATTTGCGCAAAGATGACCGCGCGGGCGGCCGCCAACGGCCGCCGTGCCCACCACAAGTGGAGCGTGCTGGGGTGCCCGTGACGGATGGACTTTTCGAGCGCGCTGGCGGTGTTGATCTCGACGAGGGGCAGGTTGACTTCGATCAGCTTCTTGTTGATTTTCACGAGGGATCTCCGGGGCTGTGCAGCGGGGTCGCTGCTGCTGGGCAGATTGTGTCTGCCATGGCAACCAACTGGTCATGGTAGTGCAGAAAGAATCGCTGCTGAGCGGCGGCTTTTCCGAACCCGCGATTTCCGATCTTCAGGAGCAGGTGGCCCACGGTGTAACCGCGAGGCCGTTGGCCTGGGTCGGGGTCATGCTTGTTGACAACATCGAGGAATTCGCGACGGCATTTCAGCGACGAGTGGGCAATGCGGTTTCGAATCCTGATGGCAGCGGCGAGGTGCTGCTGCTGCGAGCCGGTGAGGCGGGTAAACGGATGGCCTTCCGAGAAGCGTTGGCGCGCGCACTTTTGTACGGCGTTCCAATTCGAAACAGAGAGATAGCCTTGCCCGCCGCCGAGTCCGTCGGGTGGGGCGGCAGCGCGCTGGTGAGCCTCCGCGAGCGAGGCGGCTACGGGGTGCAGCAGAGTCGGCCGGTATCCCGAGGGAGCGCTTGCCCCAGCAAGGTAACGGATAAGGGTCTGCTCCACGAATTCTTGGCAGGCACGCACCATGATCAGAAAGGCAAGCGCCGCGATGCGCCGCGCCTCGCCGGCCGATACCGGCGGTTCTACGGGCTGATTTTCGGGCGAGGGATCGGAAAACTTTGTAGCAACCTCGAACAGGAGTCTGGCTGACTCCAGGTTCTTGTCGAAGGTTTTTCGGATGGTTTTCAGTGCAGGCATGGGAAGACCTGAGGGACGGCGGAGAAGGCGGCCGCATTCATGACGGGTCCCCGGCGCGGTCGAGCAGCGCGGCGAAATGGTAGTTGACGCTGGTGGCGTTAAAGTCCGGTTCCCGGTGGAAGGGCTCGCGCAGGTAGCGCACGCGGTGGGTGCCATCGTCGCGGAATTCGACCATGGCGAGGATAAAGTCTTGCGGGTTGTTGCGGCAGTACCGGATTTCGTTGTAGGTGACGGTGAGGGTATCGGCGCCGGCTATCCGGCCCTTCACCTCGAGGAACCGGAGCTTGCCGGTGCTGGGCACGCGGCTTTCGATGTCGTAGCCGAGTTTGTCGAGTTCGCGGTCGACGGGTTCAAAGCCGAGGCTTCGTTCGATCTCCATCACGATGGCGCGGGCGCGGGCGGCGCTGGCCTGGGTGTCGACGGGTCCGCTCAGGGCGATTGGTTGGTGACCGGCCATTTGCGCTAGAAGTCCGGCGGGTACGATGGCGACCCCGCCAACGACGACCGGGGGGAGAGCGGCGATCTGCGCTTCGCGGTCGAGTTCGGCAAGGCGGCGTTCGAGCCGCGACTGCATTTCGTCGGCGCGGCGGCGGGCCTCGCCCGAGTTGAGGCGAGCCCCCGCTTTGCCGGCCTGCTCCTGCAGGCGGAGTTGCTCGGCGCGGTAGTCCCAATGGGCGATTTCTTTGGTGAGCCGATCCTTGACGGCGGAGCGGGTTTTTGCGATCCAGCCGAGCCTTCGATCGCGCACCTCCTGGACATGGGCGGGCACGACGCTGGCGATGGCGTGGTGAAGCGCCCGGGATTCGAGATCCCGAGTGATCCAGGCGAGTTCGGGCCGGGCGAGCAGCGTTGCGGCGTCGGGCTCGCCGGGAGCCAAAGGGCGATAGTCGAGATAGGGGGCGTAGTGCAGGGGCCGGGCTTTCCCGTCGGGGTCCATTTCGACATAGAGCATGCGACGCGAGATGGTGCGGCGCTCGCCGGCGGGGGTGAGGCTGGCGTCGGTGATGGCGTGTTCCAGGACGAAGAGCAGGCGGGGCGTGAGGCCGGGGGAGCGGTCATCGACCAGGAGGGAGCCCCGTTTCATGAGGTCGCGCTGGCGTTCGAGGGTGAGGTCGAGTACAGCGTCGAGCAACGGGTGGCCGGGGCAGACAAATGCCGCGAGCGGTTGGCCCTGGGGGGCGATGAGCGGTTTTTCGAAGGCGATGCGTTCGTACTTGGGAAGGACGGGGTCGCCGGCGCCGATTTGGCGATCTCGGTGGCGCACGGGTGCGGGTACGTGAGTGAGTTCGTAGCGCCGGGGCTCCCGTTCGCGAATCGTGCCGCCGAGGCGGCGGAAGGCTTCGAGGAAGAACGATTCGACGTAGTGCGGTTGGAGGCGGCGAGCTTCGGCCCGCTCCATTTCCTCGCGAATGCGGGCGACCCGACTGGAGTCCATTACGTCGTGGGCGAGGAAGCCGTCGTCAATGAGGGCCTGGAGCTGCTCTCGGTTGACGCCTTCGAGGGCGCGGGTGAGCTTGGCGCGGGTTTCGGGGAGGTCTCCGTAGCGGATGGCTTCGATCATCAGGTCGCGCAGGGGCCGACCGTCGAACTGGAGTTTGCCGAGAACGTCGAAGACCTGACCGCCGAGGGCGGCACGGGCTTCTTCGAGTTTTTCGAGCAGGCGGCGGTAGACGTCGCCTTCGCGGGTCTCGTCGGCGACGAGGTTCCAGAGATGGCAGACTTCGGTTTGTCCGATGCGGTGGATACGGCCGAAACGCTGTTCAAGGCGGTTGGGGTTCCAGGGCAGATCATAGTTGACCATGAGGTGGGCGCGCTGGAGGTTGATGCCTTCGCCGGCGGCATCGGTGGCGAGGAGGACTTGGACATCGGGGTCATGAAGGAAGCTTTCCTGCGCTTTTCTTCGTTCCTCGCGCCCCATGCCGCCGTGGATGGTTACGAGCGCCTGCGGGCGGCCGAGGAGCGAGCCGATTTGGCGTTCGAGATAGTTGAGGGTATCGCGGTGCTCGGTGAAGAGAACGAGCTTTTG
Organism: Bryobacteraceae bacterium CoA2 C42; assembly: GCA_019931245.1. Taxonomy (GTDB): domain Bacteria; phylum Acidobacteriota; class Terriglobia; order Bryobacterales; family Bryobacteraceae. The sequence continues at coordinate 9,035 of JAINDL010000082.1, read as the reverse complement.
GCGGGGCGAAGGTAGCGGCTTGCTGATGTGGCGGGCGCTGGGGGGCAGGGGTGCGGCTGGCGGGGAGCCGACGAAGGAGGGCGTGAAGAGTTCGCCGAGCAAGTGAGAGAGTTCGCGCCATTTGGTGTCCGTGCCGCTACGGCGCACCTCGGCGGCGAGGTTTTCGAGCCCGAGAAGGGTCTGGATCTCGATCTTCAATTCGGCGATGGTGCTGGCGGCGGTGGCTTGGTCGAGGACCTCCTGCTCGGTGGCTTCGACTTCGATTTCGGGGGCGTCTTCGAGGTCTTCGACGTCGTCGGGAGTGAGCAGGGGGCCGGTGATGAGAGGGGCGGGAGTGGCGGCTCCGCGATGCAGGAGTTCCATTTCGCGGAGTCGCTTTTCGAGGCGTTCGCGGCGCCGGTGCAGGGACTGGTAGATCGCTTCGGGCGAGGAGGCGAGGCGCCGCTGCAGGATGGTGAGGGCGAAGCCGACGGTTCCGGCGCGTTTGTCATTGACAAGAGCCTCGGCGCGATTGAATTCTTCGCGCACATAGCCGGTGACTTCCTTGTAGAGCCGTGCCTCAAGGGGAGAGAGTTTGTAGGGAACGGTGTAGGCGATGCGATCGGGAAAGAGTTTGGTTCCGTCGAATTTGAGAATGTTTTCCTTGACCATGCGGCGCATCAGGTCGGTGGTGTCGATCTGGTGGACGCCGTCGCGGAACCGGCCTTCGAAGCGGTCGCCATCGAGGAGGGCGAGAAAGAGTTGGAAGTCCTCTTCTTTGCCGTTGTGGGGCGTGGCGGTCATGAGCAGAAAGTTGCGAGTGAGCCCGGAGACGAGTTGGCCCAGTTGGTATCGTTTGGTGTATTTGACCTCGCCGCCGAAGAAGGTGGCGGCGAGCTTGTGCGCTTCGTCGCAGACGACCAGGTCGTATCGATTTTCGGGAGCGCTTAGTTTTTGGCGGACGTTTTCGTTGCGAGAGAGTTTGTCGAGGCGGGCGATAGCGAGGTCGTTTTCGAGAAACCAGTTGCCGGTGCGGGAGGATTCGAATTTGTCATTGGTGAGGATCTCGAAAGGAAGGTGGAAGCGTTTGTGGAGTTCATCCTGCCACTGTTCGGCGAGGCTGCCGGGGCAGACGATGAGGCAGCGTTTGAGGTCGCCGCGGGCGATTAGTTCCTTGATGAGGAGGCCGGCCATGATGGTCTTGCCGGCGCCGGGGTCGTCGGCGAGGAGGAAGCGAAGCGGCTGGCGGGGCAGCATGGCTTCATAGACGGCGGTGATTTGGTGGGGGAGGGGTTCGACGAGGGAGGTGTGTACGGCGAGGACGGGATCGAAGAGATGGGCGAGGCGGAGGCGTTGGGCTTCGGCGACGAGACGGAAGAGGGAGCCATCCCCGTCGAAGCTCCACGGGCGGCCGTGGTCGATGAGGACCAGGCGGGGTTCGTCGTGGCGGAAGAGGATCTCTTCGGCGACGCGGCCGGCGGGGTCGCGATAGGTGAGGGTGAGGGCGTCGGCACCGTGCCACTGGACGTTGACGACCGTGACGGTGGTGTCGGGCAGGATGCCGCGGACGGTGGCGCCGGGGGTTAGTTGTTCAAGCGGCATGGCGGGGCGAGCGTGAAGGGAACTTCGATGGATAGTCTAGGGGGTTGCGATGATTTGATTCAACGCAGTTTCTGCGTTTCCGGTATGAGCGATTGTTAGAGGGAGAAAAGTTGGTAATCGGTTTGTATGCTGATTCTGGTTTCCAGGGTATCTCAAATTCGCAGCAGATGGAACTACAGCGAAAGCCCTAGGTAGCCAATGTCGCGGGGTTGATGGGTTTCGACGGAGGGGATTTAGCCGAGGGAGGCGGACATCACTGGGGCTTCGAGCAGCTTATTGGAGGGTAAAATGGGGGCTATATTCAATAAATAGAAAGGCTAGGCACCGGGTGGCATGCCTAGTGGTTGCTTTGAGCGGAGATGTTGTTGGCTCGAGCCTAGGTTGTGGTCTTAGTCTATTCGGAGTCCGTAGGGCTTCATTCCGGTTAGCAGAATGGTTTTGGGGCGCTGCCCAGTGCCGCATAGGAGAAATTTTTGTACCAGTCACCGGCAGGCGCATCGGGACTGGACTGGGCCAATATTTGTAGCGCGGAGAGGTCAGCCAAGGAGATCTTTCGCCCGTCGACCCGTGGGAGTTGACGCTGGTAAAGCGGTCTGGGCAGGTTATTGGGGAGAATCAGTTGAAGACTCCCCCGTCTACTGGCCGGCGCTGAGGATCTGGCGCATGTCCATGCACGGGAGATCGAGGTTCGTGTTCCGGTTGGGGCGGAGCGGCAATGCCGGAGAAGGGGCGGCTGCGGCCGGCGCGGTGGTTGCAGCGGTCCTGCCGCCGATGGCTTCCGTTCTGCGGGATCTGCGTTACTCCGTCCGCATGCGAGGCGTCGACACCCGCACGGGGCCTCGTTCCGCCTTCGGTCGGCGGCCCCGCTCTCCAGCCACTCGGGTCTTCGGAACCAGGATGGAGGTTTCGCGACTATGGCCCCGTAAGGCGTAGGTTTTCACGATACACGAGTTGGGGAACGGGAATTCACGCGCGGGAAGGGTTTTTCATGGCGGAAACTAAAGAAACCCGTTTTTCAGGGCCCTTGGTAGATGCGGACTCCTCATTCGGCGCGGTTACTTGAAGAACCCTTCCTGGAGAAGTCGCTCCAGGTTGTGCGGCGATACACTAAACTGGCTGGCCAGTTGATGATGAAGAGTCCTAGACCAAGCCAAGAAGGGCAATCGAAAGCAGGATCGCCACCATCAAACGAAGCCCGCCTGGACGCCGCAAGCTCCGAGCGGCCATGCATCCGGCGCCACTGCCGAAGAAAGACGGCGATGGAAAACCCGATGAAGCCGCCCGTGAGGAACTGCTGAACGCCCTGGCCGCCGAACCAGACGAAGACGAGGAGCAAGAGCCATAATGGAAGCAATGGTTGTTGCGGCAAGAGGGCCGCGGTCTATCTCCCGGCTTTCTTCGCCTTGGGTCGATAGAAATCCTTGATTCGTCAGGCGGATTGCGACGCATCGCCCAGCTGCTATCGCCCATCTATCGGCGATAGAACGCAGGTTGTCCGATAGGCTGCTCATGCCGCAGCCCAGTACCGCCGCCAGCGGTTGTTGCCCTCAAAGCGGACTTCCCCGCGCTCGATCAGCTCTTCCAGCGCGCGCTTGACTTGCTTGGCTGGTGGGCCAGTTGGTGATGAAGAGTCCCAGACCAAACCAAGAAGGGCAATCGAAAGCAGGATCGCCACCATCAAACAAAGCCCGCCTGGACGCCGCAAGGTCCGAGCGGCCATGCATCCGGCGCCACTGCCGAAGAAAGACGGCGATGGAAAACCCGATGAAGCCGCCCGTGAGGAACTGCTGAACGCCCTGGCCGCCGAACCAGACGAAGACGAGGAGCAAGAGGCATAATGGAAGCAATGGCAACCGTCCACATGAGCGAAGCCGAAGTGGCTCGCGATCTTCATGCCGTGCTGGCCAAAGTGCAGCAAGGGGGCGAGGTCGTGATCGAGCAAGATCACCGGCCCATCGCCGTGCTGAAATCGTCCGTTGCCGCCCGCCCTGGCCGCAAGCTGAGCGAGTGCATCGCCATGGCGAAGGCTTACGAGGCCAAACTCGGCGACGCGCCCATCCCGGATGAGGACTTCGCCAAGGACGTGCAAGCGGGCATCGACTCGCGCCGCGACTCGTTCGAGCCGCCTGCATGGGACTAGTCCTCGACTCCAGCGTGCTCATCGCGGCGGAGCGGGAAAAGCGCCCAGTCAGCCAGCTTCTCGCGTCGCTTGCCGCCGAGCACTCCGAAACCGAGTTCTTGCTCTCTTCCATCTCCGTGATGGAACTGGAGCATGGCTGGCACCGCGCCAACACACCCGAAGCCGCCGCCAAGCGCCGCCGTTATCTCGATGAAGTGCTGGCCATCCTGCCGGTCGAACCGTCCCGCGTGAGATGGGCGGGCTGGCCGCCAAGATCGACGCCGACATGAAGAAGGTGGGCTTGGTCATCGCGACCGCCGATCTGTTGATCGGAATCACGGCGCTGCATCTCGACTACGCCATCGGAACCCGCAACGTCCGCCACTTCAAAATGATCCCAGGGCTAAAGGTCCTTCCTCTTTAGCTGCCGCTGGCCTCCATCCAGCTTCTCAGCACCGTACAATCGAGGAATCGGTGCAAGCGGCTCAATACAAAACGCCCTTCGTGGCGGCTATGCGCATTTTGGGCATCCGTGCCCTAGCCGCGCACACGAACGCAGGCAAAAACTTGCGTCAACGACTCGCTTCGGCCTGTGCGCTTTTTTTGAACCGCGCACAACGGACTCGCTGCGCGGCCTGTGCGCTCATTTTGAACCGCGCACAACGGACTCGCTGCGGCCTGTGCGCTTTTAAGAATCGGTCGGCTGTATCGATCCCAGCGTTCTCGGCTTACCAAACCCATTGCGCGATGAGATCACGCCTGGCCGATTCCCGCTTACGCACGGCGGCCATTCAGGTGGATTTCCGCTTCTGGCGCGCTTCGAGCTGACGTAGCGCTTCCGCTCTGATATCGCTCCAGTCCTGGCGTGTCAGTTCCGTGGCTTCGCCGCTCCGGATGCCTTCCAGAAGAAGCGCTTCGAGCCGATCTTGCGCCTTGCGCTTTTCGTCGGCCCGAATGAGTACACGAACGTGCTCGCTCACACTGCTGTAACCACCAGAGCCGACCTGGCCATCAACAAACTCCTTGCGTTGGTCCGGCAGCGAAATGGTCATGGTCTGCATAGGAGGCCCTCCCTTAGGGCTACCGTAACATGCATGACAAAACATGGCAACTCTTGCCAGGATAGCTCGGCCGTTAGCGACTTCAGGTTTTGCTCCCTTCGCGCTGCGGGAATCCATTTGGTGTTGCAGCGGCTCGGTCGCAGCGGGCTGGACGCCTTCGGGTGTTGCTTATTCTATTCGGGTTCCATAGGGCTTCATTGCATTTGGCAGAACGGTTTTGGGGAGCTGCCCCGTGCCGCATAGGAGGAAGGAACCGAAATCTTTGGACCAGTCGCCGGCAGGCGCATCTGGACCGGACCGGGCCCCTGTTTGGAGCGCGGCGAGATCAGCCAACGAGATCTTTCGCTCGTCGACCCGTTGGAGCAGATGCTGCCACAGCGGTCTGGGCAGGTTAGCGAACTGAATCTTCGGCAATCGCGTTTTCTCCGAAGATTGCGCGAACCAGGTCTTTACCGGCTTCGCTTTTGAGAGCCGACTCCTCTTCGGAAACGAACTGATGGTAGCTGGCTTGTAGCCTATCCCTTGCTTCCGCGTCGGCGCGCACGCCTCGTTCCGCAAGGGCAATTAGCGCCCGATTGATCGTCAGTTGCTGTTCCTTAGCGGTGCGTTGGACCGCTACGACCAGCGTTGCAGGAATCGTCACGCTCTTGCGGAGGGATTTGCTGGCGGTGGCTTTACGCCGGGGAGCCATACTGACAGCATAGCGCGGGGAGCGATTGGGTGTTGCAGCGGTTCGTTCGCAGCGGGCTCGGCGCCTTCGATAGCGAAGGCCGGCTTTCCCTTTGGGGGTTGGCCGGCCTTCGGGTTGGGGTTGATTTAGTTCTGGGCTAGAACGCGTAGCGGAGGCCGAATTGAATGCGGCGGCGGCCTCCGTCCGTCAGGCCTTCGTTGGCAAAACCCGCGTTGTTCACGTTCGCCTGCGGGATGCCGTAATCCCGCGTGTTCGTCAGATTGTAGAAGTCGAAGCGCAAATCAAACGTATGCTTCTCCCAGGGGAGACGCACCACCTTCTTCACCGCGACGTCCACGTTGTTAATGCCGTCCGCGCGCAGGACGTTGCGGCCGACGTTCCCCAACGGGTTCGCCGCGTTTACCAGAGAGAAGAGATTGAAAACTCCTCCGGTGAACTGGCCGGCGCTGCGGATCTGGCGCATGTCCATGCTCGAAAGATCGAGGTTCGTGTTCAGGTTCGGGCGGATGGAGGTGCCCACCAAAGCGTCAATGCCCGAAAGACGGCGGCCAGGGTCCGAACCGTTCAGCGGGGTGAAGGGCGGGCCGCTCTGGAAACTGATCAGCGAAGAAATCATCCAGCCGCCAAAGATGCGGCCGGCCGCGCTCTCCTGCTTGCGCAGGAAGGGCAGTTCGTAGGTGAAGTTGGTCGTGAAACGGTGCGGACGGTCATACGTGGAACGGCCGCGGTCGGCGCGGCGGTTGAAGCTGTCCTGCGGGACGGCGATCTCGCCGGCGACGGAGGGGTTGAAGATCTCCGAGGCGTCGTCGATGAAGGCGCTCCAGGTGTAGTGGGCACCCAGAGAGAAGTTCTGGGAGAGACGCTTTTCGATGGAGGTCTGCCAGGAGTGGTAGATGGAGGAGGCGGCGTTGGCGCGGTGGCGAATCGGGCCGCGCGCCGGGTTGACGCGGACGACGGGGCTGGCGGCGCCGCCGAAGTTGTTGGTGGTGGCCAGGGTGGGGTTGCCGTCGAGGGTCTGGAAGAGGGCGGTGCCCTTGGTGGAGACCAGGCCCGTGGTGAGGACCCAGTTGCGGGTTAGCTCGCGCTGGAACTGGAAGGCGAACTGCTCGACGACCGGGGCGCGGAAGTTGGCGTCGACAATGGTGCGGGGGAGCTGGGCGGGGTTGGTGGGGCCGGGGACGACGCGGCCCTGGGCGATGTCCTGGATGCGCTGGTAGGCGCCGGGCTGGCCGGCGGGGAAGTTGTTGACGATGGTGAAGGGGAAGGCGCTGTAGATGTTGAGGTAGATGTTGTTGAAGATCAGGTCGTAGGTGCGGGAGTAGCCGCCACGGAGGACCAGCTTCTGGTTGCCGGTGAGCTTGCCGAGGAGACCGGGGGCGGAGCCGAAGCGGTAGTTGAAGCCGAGACGGGGGGCCCAGTTGTTGCGGTCGCGGGGCGGGGCGGGGTCGACACGGAAGTCGGGGTTGTTGTTGTTGGCAGAGACGACCCGGTTGTTGACGGACTGGAGGAAGTTAAAGGCGTTGCCGGGGGTTTCGTAACGGATGCCGTAGGTGAGGGTGAGGTTGGGGCGGATGCGCCACTCGTCCTGGAGGAAGAAGAAGTAGTCGTAGTAGCGGTAAGCCTGCCAACGGCCGACGCCGGGGAGGAAGGAGTTGATGGAGGCGTTGATGGGGAGGTCGTCGATGACACTCTGGAGGGTGGAGTAGGCGATGCGGCCGCGGATGGTGGGGTTGAAGTCCTGGTTCTGATTGAGACGGCGGAAGTCGAAGCCGGCTTTATAGGAGTGGGAGCCGCGGAACCAGGAGAAGTTGTTCATGATCTGGTAGTTGGTGACGGCCTGGGCCTGGGGGAGGTTGATGGCGAGGCCGATGGCGGTGCGGCTGGTGGCGGAGTTGAAGCCGCTGAGGCCGAGGGCGGAGACCTCAAACGAGGGGATGGCGAGGGCGCGGGCGTCGGCGGCTTCGGTGATGGAGACGACGCGCTGGAAGGAGGCGCGGAACTCGTTGAAGACGGAGGCGGAGAGAGAGGAGTTGAGGAAGAGGTTGGCGGCGGTACGGTCGGTGGGGTTGGAGGAGGTGAGGCCGGGGGGGACGGACTGGCCGGTGATTTGGGTGCGGGTGTCGACGAGGACGCGGCCGCCGAGGGTGTGTTTGTCGTTGAAGCGGTGGTCGCCGCGGGCGGACCATTGCCAGGCGTTGAGGAGGGCGGGCTGGGCGCCGGCGAGGGTGCCGGTGGGGATGGAAAGGGTTTGGCCGGCGGCGGTGACCGAGGCGGGGGTGCCGCCGGCGATGCTGGCGGCGGGGAGGAAGTCGAGGAGGGCCTGGAGCTGGGGGCGGCCGGCGGCGAGGGGGCGGAGGAGGGCTTTACCGGCTTCGGTGGGGGCGCCCTGGATGGCGGTGCCGGCGGCGAACTGGCGGTCGGTCCAGCGCATGAGGGAGCCGAAGAAGAAGGTTTTGTTTTTTACGATGGGACCGCCGCCGGTGGCGCCGAATTGGTTTTCGATGCGCCAGGGGGCGCGGGTGAAGCCGGAGAGCTTTTCGATGTTGGAGCGGGCGTTGAGGCGGTTGCTGTTGTGGTACCAGAAGGCGGTGCCGTGGATTTCGTTGGTGCCGCTTTTGGTGACGATGGAGACGACGGAGCCGGCGGCGCGGCCGTATTCGGGGAGGAACTGGTTGGTGATGATGCGGAATTCGGCGACGGTGTCGGGGTTGTTGATCTCCTGTTGGAGGCCGCCGACGGAGGGGTTGTTGGAGTCGGAGCCGTCGACGACGAAGTTGTTGGAGCGCTGGCGCATGCCGTTGACGGAGAAGGAGACGCCGCCGGAGGTGAAGCTGGAGTTGCCGGAGGACATTTGGGCGACGCCGGCGACGGAGAGGGCGGCGTTGAGGATGTTGCGGCTGGGGGAGAGGGGGAGTTCTTCGATGCGTTTGGAGTCGAAGTTGGCGCCGACTTCGGCGTTGGTGGTGTTGATGAGGGGGGCTTCGCTGGTGACGTTGACGGTTTCGGTGGCGGACTTGACTTCGAGTTTGACGAGGAATTCGGCGTTTTGGTTGAGCTGGAGGGTGAGGGGGCCCTGGACGTAGCGGGCGAAGCCGGGGGCTTCGACGGTGAGTTCGTAGTTGGCGGCGGGGAGCTGGGGGATGCGGAAGCGGCCGTCGGGGCCGGTGGAGGCGGCATTGAGGAAGCCGGTGGCGAGGTTTTTGATGGAGACTTTGGCGTTGGCGACGGCGGCGCCGGAGGGGTCGGAGACGGCGCCGAGGACGGAGCCGGTGGTTTGGGCGGAGAGGGAGGCGGCGCACAGGAGGGCGGTGGCGGCGCGGAGGAGGAGCGTTTTCAGGGTGGTTGATTTCTCAATAAGACCGGACATAGCAACTGTGATGCAGTTTGGTTACAGCGGGATGCACCTTCTTCCGGTGGGGTGTATGGTTTTAGGAGGAGAGAACGAGTGATGAACTGGAGTGCGGTGGGTGCGGGATTGCTGGCTTTGGCGGTGGGGTTGGGGGCTTTTGGGGCGCACGGGTTGCGGGGGCGGCTGGATGAGTATGCGATGGGGGTGTATGAGAAGGCGGTATTTTACCACTTT
>JAINDL010000194.1 GCA_019931245.1 Bryobacteraceae bacterium CoA2 C42 | reverse complement strand
GATGGGTTCGAGGTGGCCGATCTCCAGGGTCCATTCGCGAGCGCTGGTCTCGTTGCCCGGAACCAACCAGAGTTTCAGTTCGGCGGTTTTGACATGGATCGGGATTTCCTGTTTGAAGTATCCGTTGTTGTCGGTTTTGCCGCGGAATTGGCGGCCGCCGGCGGTGAGTAGGTAGGGGAGGCCGGCGAGGGGCTCATGGTTGGCATCGAGGAGGGTTTGCTGGAGATATTGGGTGAGTGAGGGGACGCGGAAGGTGTGTTTGCGGTTGGTGTGGCAGGAGTGATCGAGGGGTTCTTTGTCGGGGATGAACAGTTGGTCGCCGGTGGCGAGGACATGGGGATTCGGACGCTGCTGGCGGAGGGCGGCGTTGTTGGGATGCAGCCAGATGGGCTCCCAGGCACGGAAACCGTTTTCGTGAGCTAAGTGAAGGATGGTGTCACCGCGCTTGAGCGTATACAGTTTTCCGTTGGCCATAAGTTTTCGTCAACTAGATAAAGTCCTGGCGGGCGATGTTGGGGAAACGGACGAGGCACGTTCCGGGTTCAATGCCGTTGAGCTTGGCCCGGCCTTGACGGTCGAGGGTACCGGAGACGACGGAGCCGCCGGGCAGAGTGACCGTGTAAGGCTCTTCGGGAATGGGCCGTTTGGAATCATCGAGCAGTTCGATTTCGAGCCAAGCGGTTTTGTTTTCCGGATAAGAGGCAGCGGGATGAACGAACTGGCGGTCGATGCGGGGGAACCGTACGATGCATTCGCCGCAAGGGATTTGATCGAGGCGGATCCAACCCTGGTCGTTGAGCTTTCCTTCGCGGATGGATCCGTCGGGGAGCTTGATCCAATAGGGTTCCCGGGGGACGCCACGATCTTGTTCGTCGAGAAGTTCGACTTCGATCCAGCAGAGTAAGTGGCAACCCAGGACGGCAGGGGGCGGAGCGGAGTCCTGCTGCTGCGATTCGAACGCTGCCCTAGCCTCCGTGGCTGCGACATCAGGGCGGTGGCCGGAATGCGGGCTGGAAGCATCCATGAGGAGTTAGCGGAGGCGCGGCTGGGGACTGGCATCTTCGAGACGGAGAAGGATGCAGTGTTCCAACTCGGCGAGTCGTTCGGCGGGGTCCGGCTGCTCGGAGTCGTCGAGAATCCGGCGGGCCCAAGCGGCGCCAGGATCGGACTCAAAATCCAGACCGAGCAGGAAGTTTACATGAAGATACTTGCGAATCTCGGCGGGGGCGAGGAGGCCGCGGCGGCGGGCCCCTGCCGTGGCGGCATCAAGGAGGCTTTCAAGACCAGGCTGGCCCAGCTGACTTACTTGGCGAGGATAGGATGTAACTAAATAACTCGCGAGCCACTGACGGAGCCGGATTCGGCTAAAAGCAGCGAGGTGTTGGTCCCGGATGGTCAGCATCTCCTGGGCGACATGATATCACGGCGAGGGTTATCGCCAATGGGGCAGAGTTCGGAGGAGATCCCAGCTTTCGCCGCGGAGGAGGACGCGGGCGCCGGGTACGGTGACTTCCGAGCGGAGCAGACGACGGCCGTTCGGGTAGACGGGGGAGATGAGCGTGACCGGGCGGGGGGCGATGAGTTTGACGACCTCGGGCAGGTCGAGATGGCGGAGGACGCCGGGCACGACGACCGTATTGAGCCCTTCGTGGACGGGGGCGGCGGCGAGGTCCATGTAGCTGACGATGGAGCGGTCGAGGACGAGTTCGGCGAAGGAGGGTTCGAGCGCGGCGGCGAAGGTGGCGGCCGGGCCGAGGGCTCCTTTGGCGTAGAGCGCGAGGGGGAGGTTGGCGGCTTCGGGGCGGGATCGGAGATAGCGGGCGGCGGCGAGGAGGTCGGCCGTCTGCATTTCGACGAGGTTGCGGCCGAGGAGCATGGCGCGGGCGGCGAGCTGGTAGTCCTGGCGGTAACCGCCGCGGTTGGGCGTTTGATAGCTTTCGCCGGTGCCGCGGGGGTCAATGGCGAGGACGAGGGTACCGGATTGGGCGAGTTCGAGGAGATCGGGGTCGGCGGCTTTGCCGAAGGAGCTGGCGAAGAGGACGGCGCGGCGGGGGCGGGCGGGGTGGAAGAGCAGAGCGGGGATGGGGAGGCCGCCTTCGACGGTGAGTTCGAGCTTTTCGATGCGGATGCCGGCGCGGGTTTCGTCGCCGATGGCGCGGGCGGTGGGGACGGAGGGGGCGACGGTCCAGCCGAGGGCGGCGCGGACGGAGGCGAGGGTAACGGGGGGACGGATGGCGGCGAGGCGGCGGGCTTCGGCGAGGTTGAGGGTGCGGACGGTTTGGCGGCCGCCGGAGCTGGAGATCTGGCCCGTGGGAGTGGCGTAGAGGAGCGACTCTTCTTCGGGCAGGAGGGCGGGTTCGCGGCCGTCGATGTCGCGGCCTTGGAGGGTTTTGGCCAGGAAGCGGTAGGCGGCTTCGCGGCGGGGTTGGGACCAGCCGTGGGTGTCGTCGTACTCGAAGTAGGCGGCTTTTTCGCCGGCGCCGAGCATGTCGAAGAGGCGCTGGTTTTGTTTGAAGGTAGCGCGGGCGCCGTCGATGGGGAAGAAGTCGCGGATGGCGGTGGTCATCAGGAAGGGGCGGGGGGCGTGGGCGAGGGCGAAGTCGCCGAAGTCGAGGCCCTGCTGGAGGAAGCGGGGGAAGATCTGTTCGGCGTCCTGGGGTCCGGGGCCGGCCCAGAGTTCGCGCCAGCGGGTGATGTAGCAGGAGGCGACGACGGCGGCGAGGCGGGGTTCGAAGACGGCGAGGTAGGAGGCCTGGGTGCCGCCGCCGGAGTTGCCGGCGACGGCGATGCGGCGGGGGTCGATTTCCGGGCGGGTGAGGAGGTAGTCGAAGGCGCGGATGCCGTCCCAGATGAAGTAGCGGGCGAGGCTGTGGCCGGTGAGGAGGGTTTGGAGGCCGGCCATGTTGTGTTCGGCGACCCCAATGCCGGGGCGGGAGCGGGCGGTGTCGGGGTCGAGGTATTCGAGGCGTTCGCCCTGGCCGGGGGGATCGTAGGCGAGGACGGCGAAGCCTTGTTTGGCGAAGCCGATGAAGGCGGACTGGTAGGTGGCGGAGGCTTTGCCGTTGTTGCTGTGGCCGGCGACGCCGAGGACGGCGGGGTAGGGGGGGTGGCCGGCGGTGGGGAGGTAGAGATTGGCGGTGACGAGGAAGCCGGGCTGGCTTTCAAAAACAATGTTTTCGACGCGGTAGCCGTCGCGGGCGAAGGAGCCGGTGACGCGGGCGTGGAGGGGGGTTTTGGTGGAGGGGAGGCCGCCCATGGTGGTGAGCATGGCTTGGCGGAGGGTGGATTGGCGGTCGCGGATCTGGGCGGCGGTGGTGAGCTGGTTGAGGGATTGCTCGCGCTGGAGCCAGTGTTGTTCGGCCTGGCGGGTGAGCCAGGCTTCGAACGAGGCGGCGTACTGGCCGCCGACGGTGAGCGGGGCGGGAGGCTGGGCCGGGAGGAGGGGGGCCAGGAGCAGGGAGAGCGGGAGCAGAAGCCGGGTGGCAGTCATAAAGAGTAAGAAGCCGCGTTTGCAGGGTATCACGGTCGAGGTACGGCATCTGGGCCACACTCCCTTGTTGCTCCCTCTACTCTTCACCCTATCGGCGGTAGTATGATGGAAAGGCAGCATGCCGATTGACTCCTTCCTGGTCGCTCCTGTTCGTGTTGCCACCTAATGGCGGAACCGTGCGCATCCATGGATACAATTTTGCAACTGCTCGACGATCTCGAAAAAGAGATCGAGTCGTTGCGTTCGCCTGCGGTTACCGCGCAGCCCGGTCGCACCGCGACGATTGCACCCTTGTTGCTTTGGCGCGAGATGGAGCGAGCGAGCCTGACGGCGGCCGAACTGTGCCGGATTGCCGACGTTTCGCGCGAGGAGGTCGAGGATTGGCTTGCGGGCGCGATTCCGACGCCTGCCTGGGTGTTAATCACCCTACAGCTTGCCGCTCTGCTGGCGCCATCTGTCCGCCGGAAACTGCTTCGTCAACCGCTTGGCCAAGCCATTCCGGCTAAACCGACCACTCACCCCTTTTCTCGCATTAAGGACCTTTAATCGCCATGAGTACCGCCCAAACACCGAAAAAACAGAAGAACGATTCGTCACCCTCTACCCCCCGCCTGCTGCTTACGCACGGGGAGAAGGGTGGCGTTGGCAAAACGACCGTCGCCCGTGTGGTCGCCGATTATTTACAGCACCGGGAGACCGCATTTCGCGGGTTCGACGCCGAAGGTCCGACGGGACAATTGTTGCGCTTTCATCCGAACCATACCGTTTCGGTGGAGGTGGACAAGGCGGCCTCGATCGCCCCGGTTCTGGACTTTCTGATGGACGGCAAGCCGAATCGTCTGGCGCTGGTGGACCTAGGCGCCCGTTCGGGCGAGGACTTGAAGAACTGGCTGTACAAGGGCGGGGCGCTCGAAGAGGCCGAGGCCGGCCAACTGCAGATCACCGTCATCTATGTCCTTGGCGGGGCGGTAGATAGCGTGGGTCACCTAAAGGAGTGCTTTGCGGCGCTGGGTTCGGATGTGAGCTACGTGATCGTCAGGAATCTGGGGGTAGCCGCCCGGTTTGACGTGTATGAAGATTCAAACATCCGGAAGGATCTTCTCGCTGCCGGGGCGAGAGAGATTACGATACCGGCTCTGGACGGTGCGGTGTATCAGTCCGTGGACAAGGCGAGTCTGTCCTTTTCTGCTTTCTGTGAGAGTGAGGCGAGCTTTACGGAGCGCCGGTACTGCCGGACATGGCTGCGGGAGTGCTTTGCGGCGCTCGAAGAGGCCTCGGCAGCGCTGCTTTAGCCAGCCAACCGGTCACCGTTTTTTGAGCGAGGGCGGCGCGGCCTTGGGACCGTTGAAGAGCCGAAAGTGGAGTTGGACCACCCCTGACCAGGGGACGTTTTCTCCCCTTTCGGCGGTTGCCGGCGAGAAGCGCCATTGCGAGAGTGCTTCGACGGCACGTTGGTCGAGACCGGGTTCGAGGCCCTGCAGGATTTCGATGTTCTCCGGTATGCCGGCGGGGGTAACGCGTACGCGGAGGGAGACAACGCCTTCGATGCCGGCGCGCCGGGCCGCTTCGGTGTATACGGGATCGACCTTGCGCAGGACGGCGGGATCGGCTTTCGGAGAGGGGGCCGGCGGGGGGAGAACCGGCGGAGGGGGAGCCGTGGACTCCGATGGAGAGACCGGTGGGGCGGGTGGGGGTTCCTGGGCCGGAAGCGCCGTTGCGGCTTCGCTGATTTCGACGGCCAAGGCAGTTCGGGTAGTGGGGGCGGGAGCCACCGGGGCGGGGCGCAGAGGCTGAGGCTGGACGGTGGCCCGGGGGCCGTATTTTTGCAGGGTGGGCGGGAGTTCGGGCGCCGTCGACAGCGGCAGAGTATCTGTGTTGCCGCGCCAGCGCAGCCACGCCAGGAGTCCGGCAGCGAATAGCAGGGGGATGGCCAGTCCTGCCGTCCAGCGGGCCCAGTTCCCGTTCGTCCGCCGGGGAGGCGGCTGGGCCGGGTCGGGAGTAGGCAAAGGGGCGAAGGAAACCTGGAAGGAGTCGCGCAAGGCCGCGACCATCTGCCGGCAGGTGGCGAAGCGTTCGGCCGGCTGTTTGGCCAGTGCGGTGCGGATCACCTGGACGGTTGCCGGCGACAATCCGACGCGCAGGAGCAACGCGGTGGGGGTTTCCTGGTGGGCGATCTGGTAAACGAGCGCCGAGGCGGTGTCTGCGGTGAACGGACGCTGGCCGGAGAGCATCTCGAAGGCGACGACGGCGAGGGAGAACTGATCGGCGCGGCCGTCGAGGGCCTCGGCCCGGATCTGTTCGGGCGCCATGTAGTAGGGCGAACCGAAGATGGCGCCGGCTTGGGTAACGGTGTGGGAGGTGATTTGGGCGATGCCAAAATCGGCGACCTTGATGCGTCCCTCCTGGGTCAGCAGCAGGTTGGCGGGCTTGATGTCGCGGTGGATCACGCCCTGGGAGTGGGCATAGTCGAGCGCCTCGGCGGTCTGGGCGAGAATGTCGAGGATGGCGGCGGGTTCGAGAGGAGGATGCCGGGTCAGGCGCTCAGCCAGAGTCTGGCCGGGGACGTATTCCATCACTATATAGGCGAGGGGCACGCCGCTTGCGGTCTGCTCGGAACCGATCTGATAGATGGTGACGATATTGGGATGGGACAGGCGGCCCGCGGACTGGGCTTCACGGGCCAGGCGGTCCTCGAGCAGGGCGCGTTCGGCCGGGGAGGCGTCGAAAAGCCGGAGAGTCTTAATGGCCACGGATCGGCGGATGAAGGGATCGAAGGCCTGGT
>JAINDL010000076.1 GCA_019931245.1 Bryobacteraceae bacterium CoA2 C42 | reverse complement strand
TGCTCTTTCACAATACCGTAGGTGATCGACAAACCGAGACCCGTCCCCTTCTTGGCGCCTTTTGTCGTAAAAAACGGATCATAGATCCGGTGCAGCACCTCGGCCGGAATCCCCTGCCCGGAATCGACCACCTCCACCCGCGCGTTGCCGCCCTCGGTCGCCGTCCGCACCTCCAACACCCCACCCGCCTCCATCGCGTCCCGCGCGTTCAAAAACAGATTTAGAAACACCTGCTGCAGTTTGCTGCCGTTCCCGCGAATCGTCGGCAGCTCCCCGTCGAGCCGGTGAATCACCCGCACCTGCGCCTTCTGCAGCTGCGGCTCAATCAGCGATAGCGTCTCGCGCAGCACCCGGTTCAAATCCACCTCGTCGAACTCGGTCGATCCGGTGCGCGAAAAGTTCAACAGGCTGTTGACGATCTCGCTAGCGCGAAACGTCTGCTTAGCGATCTTCTCGAGCAGACGGCTCTTAGCCTCATCCCCGTTCACCTGCTTGGCCAGCATCTGCGCATAGGTCGAAATCACCGCGAGCGGCGTATTCACCTCGTGCGCCACCCCCGCCGCGAGCAACCCGATCGAGCTGAGCTTATCCGCCTGCACGAGCCGCGTTTCCAGTTCGGCCCGCTCGGTGATGTCGTCGAAGATGATCAGCCGCCCGATCTGCTCCTGCTCTTTCGAAATCAGCGGCGCCACGGCAATGTTCACCATCCGGTCCGTCAACTGCGCCTTATAGATGTGTTGAATGCCCTGCTCGCCCCGCGTCCGCGTCAACTGCTCGCTCAAGGCGCCCGGTAGCAGCTCCCGCAGCCGCCGGTCCACGGCATCCTGCCGCCGGATCCCCGTCAACTGCTCCATCTGCGAATTCCAGCTCTCCACGCGATCCTCGAGATCTACCGCCAGAATGCCGACGTTGATCGACTCGACAATGTTTTCGCTGAACTCCTTCAGCCGCTCCACCTCTTCGGCCTTCCGTTCGAGCGACCGGTACAGCCGCGCATTCTCGATCGCAATCCCCACGTAGCCGCACAGCGTCACCAGCAGTTCCACGTCGTCGGACGACAGAAAATCGCCCTTATCCGTCCGCGACACCCCCAGCCACGCAATCACCCGGCCCCGCGCCGTGCAGGGAATGTAATAGGTCAGCCCCAACTCGGCAATCGTCTGCTTCACACTCCCGGGCCACTCCCGCGCCAGCACATCCACGAAGTTCCGCGTCCGCTCAAAAAAGAGATACGGCGTCTGCCCCGCCTCCGCCGACGACAGAAACGACAGATCCATCACCTCCGGCACCGGACGCGTCAAACCCGCCGTCATGTACAGCCGGAATCCCTCTTGCTTCCGCTCCTCGGACAGGAAAAACGCCAAGTGCTGAATCGACAGCGTGCGCAACAACCGGTCCGACACCGAACTCAACATCCGGTTCAGGTCCGTCTCCGCGCTCAACTCCCGCGCAAACTCAATCAGCGTTCGCCGGTAGTCGTACCGATCCCGGTAAAACACATACCGGTCCAGTACCTCCTGCAGCCAGTTCCGGATCGGCTGAAACACAAACGCCGCCACCAGAATCAGCACCACCAGCGCCGCCGGCGACAAATCGTCAAACCGGGACGGCTGCTCCCCACCCTCCGGCCCCGCCGTCCGACCGGTGGTAATCGAAACCAGCAGGCCATAAAACACCGCCAACACGCCCAGCGTCGCGGCCGTGTACACGTAACCCTGCTGGAAAATTACGTCCACATCCATCAATCGATAGCGGAAAATCGCGTACGCCCAAGTCACCGGCACCAGCACCAGCGCTAACACCGCCATCTCCATCCGCGCCGTCGGCACCACCCCCAGCGCGTAGGGCACCGCGTAGAGCAACGCAAACGGCAACACCCCCAGCATCGCCCCGTTCCGCAGCCACTTCAACTGCTGCCGCACAATCGGGTCCTCCGCCCGCGGATACCGCACCGCCAGCACCGCCGCCCCCGCCATCTGGCCCGCCACGACAAACAGCAGCCAGAACCGGTCCATCATCCAGCGCAACTCCGTCAGCGGAACCCCCAAACGCAGGGTCCCGGAGGTGATCAGCACCCACGCGAGCGAAAGCACCATCGCTGGCACATACAAGAGCGCCCGCATCGAGCGCACCCGGAACGGCCGCGCCGGCTCGGGAAACGCCACCGCAAAACGGAAAAACAGCGTCGGCAGGTAAAACCCGGCAATTACATTCGCGTAGTACACCACCTTATCGAAGTTATTCAGCTTCCCCGTGTAGTGGAACGTGTTCAGCACAAAGCTGGCCAGGCAAAGGAGGTAAAAATGCACCGCCCGATGCGCCGAGCCGCGCCGGAAAAACACAAAAAGCCCGATAAACAGGTACGCCGCGCCCACCACATACTGGTACAGCACGGCCGTTCCCGCCGTCCGCGCCTCCACCACCACGGCCAGCTTCGTATCGAGCGCCACCGAAACACCCTGCCGCGTCACCAGCCGTTCGACGTAATAATCGAGCTTTTTCCACGCCCCGGCCCCCGCCAGAATCTGCGCGACATCCGTCGCCCGCTCTACCGGCAGCGTCCCAATGCGCCGCAGCACATCGCCTTCGTGGATCCCAAACTTGTCCCCCGCCCGGCCCGGCGCCACCCGCAGAGCCACCACGGCCTGCGGATGCAACGGGGTCGACCGGTCCACCCAGGTCACCCCATCCTCCGGCAGCTCAAACTTGTTCTGCTGCTGGAAGTTAATCGCCGCCGCAACAACCACCGTCACCGTCAGAATGACGATGAACGCTCCAATCAGTTGTCGTTTGAGGTCAGTCACGGACGGGTATCTGATCGAAAGAATACACTACGCCGAAGAATTTTTCTGCAATTGCTGGGCCGAAAGCGAAACCGCTTCCCGAAAACCAGGAAGCGCCTAATCTATCAGAACATTAATCGTTCCGCCAATCGCCCAAACCGGTAAAAAGCCGCCGGAATATTCCAGAAACTGGAGAGCGCTACCACCCAGCGGATTGGCTATTGCCCCGCCAGTTCCCGGGCCACCGCCAGCGTCGCCTCGTAGTCGGGATGATCCGCTACCTCCCGGACATACTCCGCGTACCGGATCGTATTCCCAGCGTCGATCACGAAGATTGCCCGGCACTCAATCCGTAAATCAGGAATCAGCGTTCCGTACGCCTCCCCGAACGAAGCATTCCGGTGGTCGGAGATCATTACCAGGTTATCGACGCCCATCGCGCCGCACCACCGCTTCATCGCAAACGGCAAATCCATCGAAATCGTATAAATTTTGACGTTCGGCAGCGTCGACGCCGCGTCGTTGAACCGCTTGGTCTGCATATCGCACACCGGCGTGTCGAGCGATGGCACGACCGAAAAGATCCGCACCGAACCGGCCGTCTCCGCCAGCGTAATCGCCTTCATCGTCGCATCGACCGCCGAAAAATCCGGCGCCGCATCGCCAGCTTTCAACTCCGGTCCGGACAAGTCTTTGGGGTTGCCGCGCATCGTAATTGCGCCAGATCGAGTCATGCTTTCAATATAGCCGATGTAGACTGAAGAACCAGTGACTCCGGCCATCAGTTGGGAACAAATTGCCAGTCTAGTCGTCGCCGCCGTCGGCGGCGCCGCCATCGGCGTCGAACGCGAACGCTCGAGCCGCCCCGGCAACGACCACGCCCTGTTTGCCGGCGTCCGCACCTTCACCCTCCTCGGCGGCCTCGGCGGCGCCGCCGGCCTCCTCTGGCTCCTCGGCTTTGCCCCCCTCGCCACCGTCCTGCTCGCCGGCCCGGCCGCCCTCATCGTCGCGGCCTACATCCTCGCGAGCCGCAAGGACATCGGCAGCACCACGGAGATGGCCGCCTTCGTCGTCCTCGCCGCGGGCGTCTTCGCCGGCAGCGGCCACTGGCGCATCGCCAGCGGCATCATCGCCGTCACCGCCGTTCTGCTCGCCGAAAAATCCCAACTGCACGGCTGGGTCGAACGCGCCCCCGAAAAAGGCGTCCGCTCAGGCTTCCACTTCGCCCTCATGGCCCTCGTAGTGCTTCCCCTGGTGCCCGAAGGACCCTTCGGCCCCTGGGGCGGCATCCGGCCCCGCGAACTCTGGGTCGTCGTGCTGCTCATCTCCGGCCTGAGCTTCCTCGGCTATGCCGCCCGCGCCATCGTCGGCCCCGGCAAAGGCTCCGTGCTCTCGGGCCTGCTCGGCGGCCTCATCTCCTCCACGAATGTCACCCTCTCGTTTGCCCGCACCAGCGCCGCCCAACCCCTCTCCGGCCATCCCCTCGCCCTCGGCGTCATCACCGCCTGCACCGTCATGTTCTACCGCGTCGGCGTCGCCACCACCCTGCTCAACCCCACCCTCGCCCTCGCCCTGCTTCCCTACCTCATCCCCCCCGCCGCCATCGGCACCGCCGTCGCCCTCTGGGCCTACTTCCGCCGCTCCGGCGGCGCCGAAGCGTTCACGGAAGCCGCCAACCCCCTGCAGGTCGGCGCCGCGCTCCAGATGGCCGCCCTCTTCCAGGCCGTCCTGTTCGGTCTCGACGCCGTCAAAGACCTTTGGAATGGAGCCGGTCTGGTCCTCTCCGGCGCCCTGCTCGGGACGACCGAGGTCGACGCCCTCACCATCGCCATGGCCAAATCCGCCGCCCCTGCCGCGCAGGCCGCCATGGCCGTGGCCGTCGGCTGCCTCGCCAACACCAGCGTCAAACTCGCCATCGTCCTCATCGTCGGACGCGGCCCCTTCCGCCCCGCCGCCGCCGCCGGCTTTGCGCTTTTGCTCGCCGGCACCGCCACCGGCTTCCTCGTCGCCTGGCCCCGCTAAACGCTCAACACCGGACACGGCGACATCCGGATCAGATCATGCGCATTGGTCCGCAACCGGCCCATCACTCCCTGAATCCGGCCCCGCCCAATCACCAGCAAGTCCGCCTGGTGCGTCGCAATCGCCCCCAACACCCCCGCCACCAGCGTCGGCTCCTCAAGCACCTCCAGGTACTCCGGCAGATCCAACTCGGCCGCCACCGCCTGATACGCCGCTAACGCCTCCTCGTGCACCAACCGGTGCGCCCGCTCGGCCGTCGCGCTCGGAAACCGCGTGTCCAGCGCCGGATGCGAATACACAATCCGCAGCGGCGCTCCGAACCGCTTGGCCACCGCCTCCGCCGCCTCGAGCACGTGCCGCGTCTGCGGGCCACAATCGATCGCGCACAACACATGCTTCGGCGCCGGCGCCGCCAACGCCGTATCGGCATGCGCGCTCGTCCACACCGGCACTTCGCTATCGTGCAGCACGCTCGCCACCACCGATCCCAGCAGCATCTGCCGGAACCGCGTGTACCCGTGCGTCGGCATCATAATCAGGTCCATCCCGTTGGCCGCCGCATACTCGACAATCGCCGAACCAGCCCGCCCGTCCACCTGCACCCGCCGCACCGGCAATCCGCCAAACCCAGCCGGCAGAAACGCATCCAGCCGCTGCTGCGCCGCCTCCCGCAAGAACTCCAGTTCGGCTGCCACGTTCGGCTGCTCAATCGCTACGACCGGCAACTCATGCACATGCAGCAGCGTCAGGTCAGCCTCGTAGCGCTGGGCCCACGCCACAACGGCCGGAACCAGGTTCTCGCAGGGCGCGGAAAAATCGACAGGGAATAGAATGTGGCGCATACCGTACCTCTAGCCTAACTCGATTGCGGCGATACAATAGGGACACCATGCTGCGTTGGCTGCCTCTTACTTTGCTGGCCCTCACCCTTCGGGCCGAAGCCCCCGACTTCCAGCGGGACGTCCGCCCCCTGCTCAGCAAAAAATGCATCGCCTGCCATGGCCCCGACGAGCACTCGCGGCAAGCCGGCCTCCGCCTCGACCAACCCCACGCCAAAGGCGCCCGCATCCTCGCCCGCGTCTCCCACCCCAACCGCCCCATGCCCCCCTCCGGCCCCCGCCTCACCCCGGCCGAAATCAAAACCCTCGAAGATTGGGTCGCCGCCGGCGCCCCCTACACCGCCCACTGGGCCTACCAGAAACCCAAACCCACCCCCGCTCCCGGCAACGCCATCGACTTCTTCGTCCTCCAAAAACTAACCGAAAAGAAGCTCACCCCCGCGAAAGAAGCCGACCGCCCCACCCTCGCCCGCCGCCTCGCCCTCGACCTCCTCGGCGTCCCCCCCTCGCCCGCCCTCGCCGCCGAATTCATCCGCACCGGCAACTACTCCCAATACGTCGACGCCCTCCTCGCCAACCCCCAGTTCGGCGAACGCTGGGCCAAAATCTGGCTCGACCTCGCCCGCTACGCCGACACCCAGGGCTACGAAAAGGACAACAAACGCACCATCTGGCCCTACCGCGACTGGGTCATCCGCGCCTTCAACGACAATCTCCCCTTCAACGAATTCACCATCCGCCAACTCGCCGGCGACCTCCTCCCCGACCCCTCCATCGACGACCTCATCGCCACCGGCTTCCACCGCAACACCATGACCAACACCGAAGGCGGCACCGACGACGAAGAGTACCGCGACCTCGCCATCCGCGACCGCCTCGCCACCACCGGCCAGGTCTGGATGGGCCAAACCTGGGGCTGCGCCCAGTGCCACACCCATAAGTACGACCCCCTCACCCACAAAGAGTTCTACCAGCTCTACGCCTTCTTCAACCAAACCGCCGACGACGACCACCCCTCCGACCGCCCCACCCTCAAACTTACCGACAAAGCCTCCACCCTCATCCTCAAGGAACTTCCAACCGACAAACAACGCAAAACCCGCATCTACGAACGCGGCAACTTCCTCACCCCCGGCGAAACCGTCGAAGCCGCTCTCCCCGCCGCCTTCCCGCCCCTGCCCCCCAAAGCACCCCGCAACCGCCTCGGCTTCGCCCAGTGGCTCGTCAGCCCCGAAAACCCTCTCACCGCCCGCGTCACCGTCAACCGCTTCTGGAGCCGCCTCATGGGCCGCGGCCTCGTCGACAGCGAAGAGGACTTCGGCACCCAGGGCGTCCCACCCACCCACCCCGAACTCCTCGACCATCTCGCCCTCGAGTTCCAAAAGGATTGGGACGTCAAGAAGTTACTCAAAACCATCGTCAGCAGCGCCACTTACAAACAGGCCTCCGACCTCACCCCCGACTTACGCGAAAAGGACCCCCAGAATAAGTACTACGCCCGCGCCGGCCGCTTCCGCCTCGACGCCGAAATGGTCCGCGACCAAGCCCTCGCCGCCGCCGGCCTCCTCAGCCCCAAACGGTACGGCCCCCCCGTCATGCCCTGGCAGCCCGACGGCGTCTGGCTCGTCGTCTACAACGGCGATAGCTGGGTCACCTCCCCCGGCGAAGACCGCTACCGCCGCGCCCTCTACACCTTCATGCGCCGCACCAGCGCCTACCCCTCCATGATGAACTTCGACGCCCCCACCGGCGAAGTCTGCACCATCAAACGCATCCGCACCAACACCCCCCTGCAGGCCCTCACCGTCATGAACGACCCCACCTTCATGGAGGCCGCCCAGCACCTCGCCGCCCGCGCCCGCCAGGAGTCCCCCACCGACCCCCTCGCCAAACTCTTCGCCCTCACCCTCCTCCGCCCCCCCACTCCCGCCGAGCGCCGGCGCGTCGCCGCCCTCCACGCCGCCACCACCGCCGAACTCGCCCGCCAACCCCAGAACACCGCCAAACTCCTGAACTACGACAAAGTGCTCTATAGCGAAGACCGCCAGGCCACCCTCCTGCCCGACGCCCGCACCACCCCCCGCGAATGGCGCTACCGCTTGACCGACCCCGGAGACCCCAATTGGATGAAGCCCGCCTACGACGCCTCCCAGTGGTCCGCCGGCCCCGGCTACTTCGGCCACTTCTCGAAACCCAACGAAGCCACCCCCGTCAAAACCACCTGGGACACCGACGTCCTCTGGCTCCGCTACGAACTCGACCTCCCCGCCGCCGTGCCGACCAACTTCAAACTGCCCGCCCGCACCAACGCGCAGTTCGATGTCTGGATCAACGGCGTCCTCGCCCTGTCGAATATCTTCGAACGCAGCGGCCACTACGAGTACCCCATCAACGACGACGGCCAGAAAGCCTTCCGCCCCGGCCGGAACGTGATCGCCATCCGCGTTGCCCGCAACGGCATCCGCGGCGCGGGCCAGGTCTTCGACGCCGGCCTCATCGGCTCGGTCCCCCTCAATCTCGGCAAACCCCAACCCGGCGACGCCGCCAAGGCCGCCTGGGTCGTCGTCGCCAACACGATCCTCAATCTCGATGAAACGGTAACCCGTCGATGAACCCCAAACTCGAAACGGCCCTCGCGGCCACCCGCCGCCACTTCCTCTCCGGCTGCAGCCTCGGCCTTGCCAATATGTTCCTGGCCGAAGCCCAGGGCGCCAAAAAACCGGACCATCCGGCCAAGGCCAAATCCGTCATCTTCCTCCACATGGCCGGCGCCCCCAGCCAGCTCGAGCTGTTCGATTATAAGCCCGAGTTAGTCAAATACGACGGCAAGCCCTGCCCCGACGAGTTACTCAAAGGCAAGCGCTTTGCCTTCATCAAAGGCGTCCCCCGCATGCTCGGCACGCCCTACAAGTTCAAGCAACACGGCCAGTCCGGCGCCTGGCTCAGCGAACTGCTCCCGAACCTGTCCACCGTCGTCGACGACCTCACCATCATCCGGTCGATGAGTACCGACCAGTTCAACCACGCCCCCGCCCAGCTCTTCCTCCACACCGGCAACCCCCGCTTCGGGTTCGCCTCCATGGGCGCCTGGGCCACCTACGGCCTCGGCACCGAAAACGAGGATCTCCCCGGCTTCGTCGTCCTCACGAGCGGCGGCAACAACCCCGACGGCGGCAAAAGCCTCTGGGGCAGCGCCTTTTTGCCGAGCGTCCACCAGGGCGTCCACTGCCGCTCCCACGGCGACCCCGTGCTCTTCCTCTCCGACCCCGAGGGCATGACCCGTTCCCTCCGCCGCAAAACCCTCGACGCGCTCAAAGACCTCAATTCTCTTCAGGCCCAACAGGCCGGCGACCCGGAAACCGACGCCCGCATGGGCCAGTACGAACTCGCCTACCGCATGCAGATCTCCGTGCCCCAGGTCATGGATATCTCAAAGGAGCCCCCCGCCGTCCACGAAGCCTACGGCACCGAACCCGGCAAGACGAGCCTCGCCAACAACTGCCTCCTCGCCCGCCGGCTCGTCGAAAACGGCGTCCGCTTCGTCCAGATCTTCGACTGGGGCTGGGACCACCACGGCACCAGCAAGCGCGACGATATCCAACACGCCCTCCGCCCCCACATCCGCTCGGCCGACCAGGCCGTCACCGCCCTGCTCAAAGACCTCAAGCAGCGCGGCCTCCTCGATGAGACCCTCGTCGTCTGGGGCGGCGAGTTCGGCCGCACCCCCATGCGCGAAAACCGCGGCGGCACCGAAGGCGCCTTCTTCGGCCGCGACCACCACCCCTACGCCTACACCATGTGGATGGCCGGCGGCGGCGTGAAGAAAGGGCTCAACTTCGGCGAGACCGACGACATCGGCTACTATGTCGCCAAAGACAAGATGACCCCTCGCGACCTCCAGGCCACCATCCTCCACCAACTCGGCCTGAACCCGCACACCCTGCACTACCCCTATCTTGGACTCAATCAACGCCTCATCGGCCCCACTGACGAAGCCCGCGTGATGAAGGAGCTTCTGGCCTAAGGCCGGATCATCACCCGCACCGGCCGCGCCTCTGCCGCCCAAGCCAGCGCCTCGTTCACCTCCGCCAACGGAAAGCTCCGCGCCACCAGTTCGCCAAACGGAAACCGCCTCCCCGCTCCGTCCAGAAACCGCAGCGCCGTCCCCAGGTCCTCCGGCCGGTAATTGTGCACCCCCTCCATCCGCCACAGCCCCCGCACCATCGCCTCCGGGTCAATAGCCACCGGCGGCACGGAAAACACCGCCCCCGCCAACACCCACACTCCCCCCACCCGCAGCGCCGGCATCGCCGCCGACCGGCCCGAAAACTCGAAAGCCACATCCACCGCCGGCGCGTCTTCCGCTCCGGTCGCCGTTGCGCCAAACCGCCCCGCCAGCGCCCGCCGCTCCCCGTCCGGGTCCACCACGTGCACTGCCGCCGCCCCCCCGGCCGAAGCCATCGCCGCCGCCGTCAACCCCAACAGCCCCGCCCCCTGCACCAGCACCGTCCGCCCCCGCACCGGTCCCGCCACGCGGAAACACGCCGCCACCGTCGCTGTTGCGCAGTTGGCCGGACACACCACCTCATCCGCCAACCCCTCCGGCACCTCCAGCACCAGCGTCCCCGGCCGGAGCACGATCAACTCCGACAACCCGCCCGACGGCGCCCCCGCGTGCATCCCGTGGCCGTACTTGAACAGCCGCTCACACTTCTGCTCCATCCCTCGCCGGCACCGGTCACACTCCCCGCAGCAGGCCAGGATCGACCACGTCACCCGGCGCCCCGTCGCCACCTCGATGCCCACCGCCTCGTGTCCCAGAATCGACGGCGCCGGCGCCGTCCGCCGCCCCGCTAAGGTATGCAGGTCGCTGCCGCAAATCGTGCACGCCGTCACGCGGACCAGCCGCTCCCCCGCCTGCAACGTAAAATTGCGAAACGAAGCCAAGCGCAGCGGCCGCCCGGGTCCGTCAAACAGAGCAGCGCGGTAATCGAACACGCCTAGAACCGGATGCTCCGCATCATCTCGTTATATTCGCCTTCGGCGATCCGCCACCGGCTCTCCGGCGCCACGAACACCGCGTGGAACAAGCCCCGCGGATGCAGCACCGTCAACACCCGAATCACTTCTTTCTCGCCGCGCTTCATTCCGCTCTGCCCTTCGAGCGAAACCAGATTCGCCGCCTGGCCGCTTACCCGCATCCGCTGCACGCCTCCCGTCTGCCGCACCCCCGGGTTCCCCTGCAGTAACCCCCGCACCAGCGTATCGGTCTCCTGATCCAGGTTCTGGCTCCGCGCCTGGTTGATCGCCACCAGCACCCCGTGGCCCACGTCGTTCTGGCCGTTCTGCCCGCGCACCAGACCGTCCGCCGCCGCCAGCGTCAGCGACACCTGGTCCTGCGCCAACTGGCTCTGCCAGTCCTCCGGGTAGGCCATCGCGTACAACGGACTGCGCTGCACCTTGTACCCGGCCGGCGGCACGGTATCCGGCCCCGGCCCGCCGTTCTGCGCTGCCGGCGCCGGCCCACCCTGCTGCGGCCGCTTGGGCGGCGCCGGCAGCGCCTTGGCCGCCGCTTTCGCCGCGAGAAAATCGGCCGTCGGCGCCTCCGGCAGGTAGTTTGCCCGCGGATAGAACTGCATGTCCGCCTGAATGTTCTTCACCCGGTTGCCCGGGTTCGGGTGCGAAGCAAAGAACTGCGTCAGCGCGTTCCCCTTACCCGCCTCGGCCTCCAGCTTCTCGAAGAACCGCGCCAGTTCCACCGGATTGTACCCGGCCGTGTGCAGCAGCCGCGCGCCCAGCAGATCCGCATCCGACTCCGCGCTGCGCGAAAACTTCATCAGCACCGAGTTCGCCCCGAGGCCGATGCCCAGCTGCATCAGCGTGCCAAGCATTCCCCGGCTCCCCGCCATCTCGCCGGCCACCATCAGCGGCAGTTGAATCAGGTTGGCCTTCGAAGCCTGGTTGGTCCCGTGCCGCAGAATCACGTGGGCCATCTCGTGGCCCATCACCCCGGCCACCTGCCCCTCATTATCCGCCGCCGCAATCAACCCCGTCTGGATAAACATCGGCCCGCCCGGCAGCGCAAAGGCGTTGATCGAAGGATCGTTCACCACCTTGAACGAAAACGGAAACTGCCCGTTCTTGTTGTCCGCCGCGTTGGCCGCCATCAACTTCCGTCCGATTCGGTCGATCAGTCCTGTCAGGCGCGGATCGTTGACGATCTGCATCTCCCGCTCAATCTGCGCCGCTGCCTCCCGGCCCAGTTGGATATCCTGCTCCATCGAAAACATGTTAAAGCCGGGCTTGACCACCTTCTGCTTCTGGGCAAACAGCAGCGTGGCGGTCAGAATCAGTTGCGGAACAAGGCGGCGCAGAATCATCGGGGGCGAGGTCTCCGTTAGCTATGATGCCCGACTCGTCGGCCACGTTTCAATGCCATACGCTCTGCCGGGCGTCTAACGCTATAATGATTGGATGTTGACGCCCACAGAGAAGATTTGGTGTAACGGAAAGTTCATTGATTGGGACGACGCGAAGATTCACGTTTTGAGCCACGTCGTCAGCTACGGCAGTTCGGTGTTTGAAGGCATCCGCTGCTACAACACCCCCTCCGGTCCGCAGGTCTTCCGGCTGCGGGATCACATGCGCCGGCTGATGGATTCGGCCAAGATCTACCGAATGGACAAGGTCGATTTCACCATCGACCAGATGTGCGAAGCCGTACTGGACCTCATTCGCGTCAACAAACTCGAGGCCTGCTACGTCCGCCCCATCCTCCTGCGCGGCTACTACGAACTCGGCGTCCTCGGCATCAATAATCCCAACGATCTCTACCTCGCCTGCTGGTCCTGGGGCCAGTACCTCGGCGCCGAAGCCCTCGCCCAGGGTGTCGATGTCTGCATCTCCAGTTGGAACCGCATCGCGCCCAACACCCTGCCCGCCCTCGCCAAGGCCGGCGCCAACTACATGAACTCCCAGCTGATCCGCATGGAAGCGCACTTCAACGGATTTGCCGAAGGCATCGCTCTCGATACCAACGGCTATATCTCGGAAGGCTCGGGCGAAAACATCTTCGTCATCCGCGACGGCAAAATCTCCACTCCTCCGCTCGGCAACAGCGCCCTGCCCGGCATCACCCGCGCTTCCATCATCTTCCTCGCCAAACGCATGGGCATCGAAATCATCGAAACGCCTATCCCCCGCGAGTCGCTTTACATCGCCGACGAGGTCTTCTTCACCGGTACCGCCGCCGAGGTCAGCCCCATCCGCTCGGTCGACCGCATCCCCATCGGGTCCGGCAGCCGCGGCCCGATTACCGCCAAACTGCAGGCCGAGTTCTTCCGCGTCATCAACGGCGAAACGCCCGATACGGAAGGCTGGCTGACCCCGGTCCGGAAGTAACCCGGGCCGAGACACAAAAAAGCGGGGCGCCGGCTGAGTCCGGCGCCCCGCTTTTTTGTGCTCGAAACGATCCTACTTCTTGGTGGCCAGCCGGATGTGCAGGTCGCGCAGACTCTTGTCCGGCACCTCGCTCGGCGCCTCGCACATCAGGTCCGTACCCTTGGCCGTCTTCGGGAACGGGATCACATCGCGCAGCGACTTCTCCCCGGCCAGGATCATCACCAGACGGTCGAGCCCCAGCGCGATCCCGCCGTGCGGCGGGGCGCCGTGCTCGAGCGCCTCCAGCAGGAAGCCAAACTTCGTCTGCGCCTCCTCCATCGACAGCCCGAGCGAACTGAACACGGCCGACTGCACATCCCGGCGGTGGATACGGATCGAACCCGAACCCAACTCCGTCCCGTTCAACACGATGTCGTAGGACTTGGCGCGGCAGCGGGCCGGATCGGCCGTCAGCTTGTCGATATCTTCATCGTGCACCGAGGTGAACGGATGGTGGGCCGCCACCCAGCGCTGGTCCTCCTCGTCCCATTCAAACATCGGGAAATCCACCACCCAGAGGAAGCGGAAATCGGTCGGGTCGAGCAGCTTGTGCCGGTCGTTGAAACGCTGGCCGCAGTACAGCCGGAGCTGGCCGGCGCCCTGCAGCACGGTGTACTCGGGAATCGGCCCCTTGCCCTCTCCCACCCAGCCGGCCAGGATCAGCAGATCGTTCTCGCCGGCGCCGGCGCGCTCGCGCACCTTCACCATCACCTCGGGGAAGTCCCGCTCCAGGCGCTTGACGTCGTCAAAGACGCGCAGACCGCGTTCGACCCCGAACGCTTTGATCTCGTCCCGTTCCCGGCGCGCGATCGGCCCGACGTTGGGAATCACGATGGCGGCGATGGGCAGGCCCGGCGTCGCGAAGTTCTCGTCGACCGGGAACAGATCTTCGACGCAGTAGAAGGGCGGCAGCCGCAGGTCCGGCTTATCAATCCCGTAGCTCCGCATCGCCTGCGCGTAGGTGAGGCGCGGGAAGGGCGCCTTGACGTCCGCAAAGCCCGCCACGGCGCAGACGCGCTCGAGCAGCGGCTCAATCGTCGAGAAGATGGTCTCCTGCTGCGGGAAGCTCATCTCGAGATCGATCTGCGTGAACTCGGGCTGACGGTCGGCGCGGAGGTCCTCGTCGCGGAAGCAGCGAACGATCTGGAAGTACTTCTCAAAGCCGCTGATCATGAGCAGCTGCTTGAAGATCTGCGGCGACTGCGGAAGGGCGTAGAACTCGCCGGGGCTGGTGCGCGAAGGGACCAGGAAGTCGCGCGCGCCCTCGGGCGTGGACTTGGTCAGAAACGGGGTTTCGATTTCGAGGAATCCCTGCCGGTAAAGCTCTTCCCGGACGGCGAAGCTGAGCTTGGACCGCAGCATGATGTTGCGCTGCATGCGGGGCCGGCGCAGGTCCACGTAGCGATGCTTGAGCCGCGCATCCTCGCTGACGTCCACGGTCTCCTCCATCGGGAACGGCGGCGTTTTGCTCTCGTTGAGAATCCAGATGCGGTCGGCGACGAGTTCCACCTCCCCGGTGGGGATGTCGGGGTTAATCGTTTCCTGGTCGCGCCGGACCACGCGGCCTTCGACGGCCACCACGTACTCGCTGCGCAGCATCTCGGCTTTCTCGTGCACGGCAGCGTACTTTTCGTCCGAGTGGAAGACGATCTGCGTCACGCCTTCGCGGTCGCGCAGGTGGATAAAGATAACCCCACCCAGGTCGCGGCGGCGGTGGACCCAACCCATGAGGAGCGAGCGGGAGCCGGTGTCGGAGGCGCGCAGTTGGCCGCAGGAGTGGGTGCGGCGCAGCTCTCCGAGAAAGTCCAATGGTACGTGTTCAGGCATGGAAGATTAGGGAAACGAAGCCAGGAGCCCCGAAAATTACAATCTTATAGTTTCGCAGATTGGTTCCCACGCTGCACCTCCCGCCCCTCGCCACGCGGGCCGAGCCCGGAACTCCGGGCAGGCCGGTTGGGGCGGAGGTCCGGCAAAGCCGCGCGGACGGCGTTGGCCGGTCAGCAGGCGCCGAGGCACCTCCGCTCCCCGCGACGCGAGCGGGCGCGGCGCCCCCCGCGGCTCAGAATACAGGCTCTATGCGGATCTCCGAGCGGACGGAGTTGGCCAGGAAACAGGCTTCGTGCGCCCGCTCGTGCAGGGCCGTAATCTGTTCGGCGCTAGGGATCCGTTGGTCGGAGAAGCAGCAGTGGGGGCGGAGGGTGACCGTCGTGATCCCCTCCCGGCCGGCGGCGTCGGGGCCAAGCACGCCGGTCGCAGCATCACGGTAACTATCGACGCAGAAGCCGGCCTCAGCAGCCAGCGAGAGAAACCAGAGCATGTGGCAACTGGCAAGCGAGGTGACGAACAGCTCCTCCGGGTCAACGGCGGCGGGGTCGGCAAACGGCACCCGCACCACGTGCGGAGACGCCGACAGGACCACCGTGGCGCCGCCATCGAACGCCGCCGTGTGGCGGCGCGAGTAACGGCGATCGAGAAACGCTTCCCCCGCGCCGCGCCGCCACTCCACCACGGTCGTGTGTTCACTCATCCGAGCAGGTGCGCCGCGAGATCGAAAGCCGCCACCGCCTGCTGCTCCCCGGTGGCGAGGTTCTTGAGACCGAAGCGCCCGGCGGCCAGTTCGTCATCACCGATCAACAGCGCAAACCGGGCCCCGGACTTGCTCGCCAGTTCGAGCAGCTTCTTGAACTTACCCGCCGGCGCCACCTCCACGCTGAAGCCCGCCCCGCGCAGCACTTTCGCCTCGCGGGCGCCCGCCAGGAAGGCGGCCTCCGTCATCGGCGCCACAAACAGATCGAGCGGCTTCGGCGCAAAACCCGCCGGCTGCGCCTCTTCGACGGCCATCAGCAAACGGTCCTGGCCGATCGAGAAGCCAATGCCGGGAGCCGGCGTCTTCGCGCCCAACGACTCGGCCAGGCCGTTGTACCGGCCCCCGCCGCAGATGGCGTTCTGCGCCCCCAGCGCACCGTGCAGAAACTCAAACGTCGTGTGGGTGTAGTAGTCCAGGCCGCGCACCAGGCGCGGGTTCACTTCGTAGGCGATGCCCCGGTCGCTGAGATAGCGGCAGACGGCGGCGAAGTGGTCGCGGCACGCCTCGTTGAGATAGTCATGGATGCTGGGCAGCAGGGCGACGATGGGCTGGTCCTGCGGGTCCTTCGAGTCGAGCACCCGCAGCGGGTTGGTCACGGCGCGGCGCTGCGAGTCGGCCGAAAGGTCGGCGAGGTGCGCCCCGAGCACCTCTTTGAGCTTGGCCACGTAGCGGGCGCGGGAATCCGGATCGCCCACCGAGTTGATCAGCAGACGGGAGCCGGAGACGCCGCAGGCGCCGAGCAGCGTCGAAACCAGTTCGATGATCTCGGCGTCGAGCACCGGCGATTCCAGACCGATCGCCTCGGCGCCAATCTGGAAAAACTGGCGGTAGCGGCCCTTCTGCGGGCGCTCACGGCGGAACATCGGCCCGAGATAGTACAGGCGCTTCGGCCCGGGAATCTGGTCCAGCCGGTGTTCGAGATAGGCCCGGATTACCGAGGCCGTGTTCTCGGGCCGCAGCGTGAGCTTGCTTCCGTCGCGATCCTCAAAGGTGTACATCTCCTTTGAGACGATGTCGGTCTCCTCGCCCACGCCGCGGGCGAACAGCGCCGTCTCCTCAAAGATCGGGGTGCGGATTTCCTGATAGTGAAACGTGCGGAACACCTCCCGGGCCGTGGCTTCGACGCGATTCCAGACGGCGGACTGGGGAGGCAGAATGTCCCGCGTGCCCTTAACTGCTTTGATCATTCTTGTAGCTTTGTCCTAGGTTGACGTAGTGGTCCGCGTTCCGGCGGAAGCGATCCTGCTCTTCGGCCGTCACCTCGCGGCGGATCTTGGCCGGCACCCCCATGACGAGCGAGCCGGGCGGAATCTGCATCCCTTCGGGCACCAGCGTGCCCGCGGCGACCACCGACCCCTGACCCACCCGGGCGCCGTTCAACACAATCGCGCCGATACCGATCAGCGAATCGTCCTCGATCACGCAGCCGTGCAGGACCACCGAGTGGCCCACGGTCACGCGGCGGCCGACGTGGCATTCATACAGCTTGTGTTCGACGTGGACGACGGCGTTGTCCTGAATGTTCGAGTCGTCACCGATGAAGATCTTGTTGACGTCACCGCGCAGCGTGGCGTGCGGCCAAATGCTTACGTTTTCGCCGATGGTGACATCGCCGATGACGACGGCGGCGGGGTCGATGTAGGCCGAATCGGCCATGGACGGGCGGACGCCCTGAAACGAGCGGATCATAACGGTTTCTTCGATCTTAACGCGCGGGGCTCCTCTACAATAAGGGAATGCTGCGGATTCTTTGTCTGTGCGCCGCCCTCGCCGTAAGCCTCACGGCGGCTAAGCCGTTCGATGTGTCCGGACTGTTGCGAATGAAACGGTTGTCCGATCCTCAACTGTCGCCCGATGGCAAAACGGTGCTGTTCGTCGTGCAGACCGTCGATGTCGAAGGCAATAAGAAAACCAGCCAAATCTACACCGTCCCGCTGACGGGTGGGTCCCCTGTGGCCCTCACCACGGCGGGCAGCAACGATCGCCCCCGCTGGGCGCCCGACTCGAAACGCGTCGCCTTTATCTCCGACCGGGCCGGCTCCTCCCAGATCTGGATGATGAATCCGGACGGGACCGAACAGCGCCAGGTGACCAAGATCGCCACCGAAGCCGGCGGCGTCACCTTCTTCCCCGATGGCACCCGCCTGCTGTTCGTCAGCGAAGTTTTCCCGGGCTGCAAAGACGAATCCTGCAACGAGCAGAAGCTGGCCGACGAGAGGGCGGCCAAGACGAAGGCGCGGAGTTACACCTCCCTGCTCTACCGCCACTGGAACCAGTGGAGCTCCCGGCGCCGGAGCCATCTGCTCGTCGTTCAGGTCGAAGGCGGCGAGTCGCGCGATTTGACGCCGGGGCCCTACGAGGTGCCCACCTTTTCGCTCGGCGGACCCGACGGCTATGCCATCTCCCCCGACTCGAAAGAGATCTGCTACGTCGCCAATACCGACCCCGACCAGGCTCTCTCCACCAACAGCAACCTCTACACCGTCTCGCCCGACGGCGGCGAAGCCACCCGAATTACCACCACCGCCGGCGCCGATGTCTCCCCCGCCTACTCGCCCGACGGGCAGTGGATCGCCTGGCGCGCCCAGAAAACCGCCGGCTACGAATCCGACCGCTGGCGCCTCTTCCTCATGAAGCGCACCGAAGGCAAGGTCCGCGATCTGACCGAGAACATCAACCTCAACGTCCAAAGCCTCACCTGGACTCCGGATTCCACCCGCCTCTTCTTCACCATCGAAGACCGCGGCCGGCAGAGCATCCAGATGTTCGTCCTCAACGGCACCGGCGGAGCGCGGTCGATCGTCTCGGGCAACGCCACCTACGACGACATGCAGTTCACCCCGGACGCCAAGACCATGATCTTCACCCAACAGAGCGGCTCCCGCCCCACCGAGATTTTCCGCGTCAACTCGGGCGACGGCAAGATTGCGCCCCTCACCCGGATGAACGATGAGATTGTGGCCGAGTACAACCTGCCGAACTTTGAAGAGATCACGGTCACCGGCGCCGAAGGCGCCAAGGTTTCGAGCTTCCTCGTCAAGCCAGCCGGCTTCAGCCTGGACCGCAAGTACCCGGTGCTCTTCCTCATCCACGGCGGGCCGCAGGGAGCGTGGAACGAAGCCTGGAGCTACCGCTGGAATCCGCAGGTGTTCGCCGCGGCCGGCTTCGTTGTCGTCATGCCAAACCCACGCGGATCAACCGGATACGGCCAAAAGTTCACCGATGACATTAACAACGACTGGGGCGGCAAGGTCTACGATGACGTCATGGCCACCGTCGACCACATCGCCGCACAGCCCTGGGCCGACGCCGAGCGGTTTGCTGCCGCCGGGGGCAGTTACGGCGGTTACCTGGTCAACTGGATGCTCGGCCATACGCAGAAGTTCAAAGCCCTCGTCTCCCACGCCGGCGTCTTTGACCTCCGCAGCATGGCCGGCGAGACCGAAGAGCTCTGGTTTGTCAACTGGGAGTTCCGCGGCATGCCCTGGGACAACCCGGATGCCTACGCCAAATGGTCCCCAAGCTACTTCGTCAACGAGTTCCGCACCCCGACCCTGGTCATCCACGGCGACCTGGACTACCGCGTACCGCTCGGCCAGGGCCTCCAGCTGTTCACGGCCCTGCAAATGAAAAAGGTACCCTCCAAACTGCTCACCTTCCCCGACGAAGGGCACTGGATCGGCAAGCCGCAGAACACCCTCCTCTGGTATCAGACCTTCCTTGACTGGATCACGGAATGGACGAAAAAGCCCCCAACGGTGGTACCCTAAACTCAAATGTCGTCTCCCTTGCAAATCCATATCGAGCAGTACGAAGGGCCGCTGGACCTTCTGCTCGATCTGATTCGCAAGCATCAGGTGAACATCTACGACATTCCGATTGCGAAGATCACCTCGCAGTACCTTGAATACATCGATAAGGCCAACGCGCTCGACATCGAACTGAGCGCGGAGTTCATTTATATGGCGGCGACCTTGATCCACATCAAGTCGAAAACGCTGCTGCCCCGCGACCCGGAACTCGAAAAGATGGACCCGCAGGAGGACCCCCGCCAGGAGTTGGTCGACCGGCTGATTGAGCACGAACGGTTCAAGAACGCCGCCGAGATGCTCCAGCAGAAGCGGCTTGTGGAAGAGGCCGCCTGGTCGAACCCGGCGCTCAAGGACTTTCTCGCCGAGGCCGAAGAGGAGCAGGGCCTGTCGGTCACGCTGTTCGACCTCGTGCAGACGCTCCAAAAGGTGATTGAACGCGCCAAGAATCGGCCGCAGTTCGAAATCACCAAGGAAGACGTAACGGTTCCCGACATGATTCACTACCTCAAGAGCGTCATGCGAGATCTGCGCAAAGGCGCCAGCGTGTCCGCCACCGAACTCTTCGAGCGGCAGCGGAGCCGGAACGCCATGATTGCCATGTTTCTCGCTATCCTCGAGATGGTGAAGAACCAGGCCGTCAAGCTCGTGCAGGCCGAGGCTTTCGGCGATATCGGCCTCGCCAGGACGGACCGCTTCGACGAAGCGTTCCCCGAAGGCGAGGCGATGGCCCGCCTCGAAGAAGAATACACTTAACCAGGATTTTATGGCAGACGAATTGGAACCGCGGGAACAGGCCGAGACGGCCGCCGCGGAAGCAGAAGCAGTGGAAGCACTCGTCGAACCGGTGGGGGAACTCGCCGTGCAGGTCGAGGCGGAGCCCTCGCCCGGAGCGGCGGCGGAGCCCGCGGCCGAGTACTCCGATACCGAACTGAAGGCAATTCTCGAGGCCGTCATCTACGTCACTGAGGAGCCGCTCGAAGCCCGGCAGATCGCCCAGGCGCTGCGCCAGCCGGCGGCGCGCATCGACGCCCTGCTCGCCGAACTCGTCGTCGAGTTTGCGCGGCCCGAGCGCGGCCTGCAGATCCGCGAGATCGCCGGCGGCTTCAAAATGGCCACCAAGCCGGAGCTGCACGATCAGGTCCGCCTCTTTGTCAAAAACCTCAAACCACCGTTAAAGCTCTCCCTGGCCGCTCTGGAAACGCTGGCCGTGATCGCCTACAAGCAGCCCATCACCGCGCCCGAAATCATGGAGATCCGCGGCGTGCAGGGCGGCGGCGTGCTGAAGACGCTGCTCGACCGGAAACTCGTGCAGGTGGCCGGGCGAAAGAACGTCATCGGCAAGCCGATTCTCTACAAGACCAATAAAGAGTTTCTGGTCCAGTTCGGGCTGAGTTCGCTCAAAGAGCTTCCGTCGCTCAAGGAGTTTGAAGAGCTGCGCCGTCTGGCCTTCAGCGAAGAGGAGGCCGAAGCCACGGCCGAGGCTCTCGACCTGCGGGACGCCGAGGCGCCAGTCGAGGCGCCGGAGCCGGAAGCCGGCAACCTCGAAGCCGCCAGCCAGGAAGCCGCGGAACAAGGGACGGCCTAATGCAGGAACGTCTCCAGAAGATTCTCTCCGGCGCCGGTGTGACCAGCCGCCGGAAGGCGGAACAGCTCATTGTCCAAGGCCGGGTGACCGTCAACGGGAACATCGTCACCGAACTCGGCACCAAGGCGGACCTCGACACCGACCACATCAAAGTGGACGGCAAGCTCATCAAAAAGCCCAAGGGCTTTCTCTATCTCGCGCTGAACAAGCCGGCCGGCTACGTCACCACCATGCATGACCCCGAGGGCCGGCCCACGGTACAGCAGTTAATGAAAGGCTTGAAGGAACGCGTCTATCCTATTGGCCGGCTTGACTATGCCTCCGAAGGACTGCTGCTGTTGACCAACGATGGCGAGTTCGCCAACCGCGTCATGAGCGCCCATAGCCAGTTGGTGAAAACCTACATCGTCAAAACCACCGGAAATCTGACCCTCGAGCAGGAAGAGCATTTCCGGCGCGGGGTGCCGCTCGACGGCAAGCGCACGGCGCCGGCCGGACTGCGGATGCTCAAGAACCAGGAGAACCCGTGGTACGAGGTCCAGCTGATTGAAGGCCGGCAGAACCAGATCCGCATGATGTTCCGCTACTTCGGCCGGTTGGTGGAGAAGTTGAAACGGGTGAAAATCGGCTTTCTCGAACTCGGCGAACTGAAGCACGGGGAATGGCGGTCGTTGAATCCGAAGGAAGTGGCGAAGTTCCGGCGGATTTTGAAGCTCGAAAAGTTGGTAGCCACCGGTGAGCGATGAGGAGATGCGCGCGTTGCTCGCGCGGGTGAAGACCATTGCCGTGGTGGGTTTGTCGGACCGTCCGGAGCGGCCCGCCTACGGCGTCGCCGCTTACCTGCAGCGCCAAGGCTATCGCATCATCCCCGTGCATCCGCTGGCCACCACAGTGCTGGGCGAGAAGGCTTACCGCTCGCTCGCCGCGGTGCCGGAGCCGGTTGACCTGGTGGACGTGTTCCGGGCCTCGGATGCGGTGCCGGGACTGCTCAGCGAGATGAACGCGCTGGGCCTGCCCTATGCCTGGCTGCAGGAGGGCGTGACGTGCGGGGAGATTCCCGCGGGGATGACCGTGGTGCAGGACCGGTGCCTGCTCAAAGAGCACCGGCGGCTGCTGGCGTAAGCCGCGCGGTTACCGCCCGGCGCTGGCGCCGATGCCGCCCTTGAGGTTGTTGAGCATGGTGAGCATGGCGGGAACCAGCGTGATGATGAAGACCACCGGCAGGATGAAGACTACGGTAGCGAGCACCATCTTGATGCCGGCCTTGCCCACCATCGCTTCGCCGCGCAGGCGGCGGCGCGAGCGCAGGGCATCGGCGTAGACCTTCAGCGCCTGCGAAAGACTAGTGCCGAAACGTTCGCTTTGAATGATCATCGCGGCCAGCGACTTGATGTCTTCAATGCCCGTGCGGCGGACCAGTTGCTGGAACGCCTTGCTGCGGTCCTGGCCGGCCTTCACCTGCATAACGACGGTGAAGAACTCGGCCGAAAGCTCCGGGTAGATAAACTGCATTTCCTCGCAGACGCGGGTAAGCGCCTGGTCGAGCGCCAGCCCGGTGCCAAGCACGATGCCGAGCAGATCGACCGTATCGGGCAGCGACTCCTGCAGCTTGTTCCGGTAGCGCTTCATGAGCCGGTAGAGCACCTGCTTGGGCAGCAGCCAGCCGAGCAGAAACGCCGGGGCGAGGCCCAGCATCCGGCTGAAGACCGGCTTGTCGTCCGGCTGCACGAACCAGGAGGCGAGCAGCAGCGCGATCAGGAACAGCAGGTTGAACATCGCGTAGTAGGCCAGCGCCTCCCGGCGCCGCATCCCGGCCTGCCGCAGCAGCATTTCGCTCTCTTCAAGGATGCCGTCCACGCCGGGCACCAGGTTGATGATGTAGAGAAAACGCTCCCAGAAGCCGGTGCCGAACTGCCGCCGCCGCTGCGCCGCCGTGCCGCCGCGGTTGATGGAGACGAGTTCATCGAGCCGGTCGTCGAGCGGGTTCTCCTGGGGCTGCAGCAGTTGGAAGCCGCTCCAGAGCAGAGCCGCCACGACGGCGAAACTGAAGACGAAGAAGAGCGCGGAGATCATATCTTGGGGCTCGATAGCTTGCGGATCACGAGAATGCCGACGACCTCGGAGATGACGCCGTAAGCGAAGAACTTACTGCCGACCGGATCGTTCACCAATACATCGATATACTCCGGTTTCATTACCCACAGGGCCAGCGCGAAAAAGATGGGCATGCCGCACAGCAGCGCGGCCGACCAGCGCTGCTGCGCCGTGGCGGCTTTCATCTTCTCCTGCAGCGCGAGACGCTCGCGGACGAGCATGGAGAGGTTTTCCAGCACCGAGACCATGTTGGCGCCGGTTTGGCGCTGGAGAATCAGACCGGTGATGAAAAACTTGAGATCGATCAGCGGGACCCGTTCGCCGAGGTTGTGCAGGGCGGCATCGAGCGTTGAGCCGAGCGACATCTCCTCCATCAGCTTCCGGAACTCCTGCTTCACCGGATCGGAGGCCTCGGTCGAGATCGTTTCGAGTCCGGACTGAATGTTGTGGCCGGCCTTCATCGACCGGTTGAACAGGTCGATGGCATCCGGCAACTGGTGTTCGAACTTGCCCAGCCGCGCGGCCCGCTGGCGGAGGATGTAAGCTACCGGCGCGAAAGCGAACAGGCCGGCAAACAGCAACCGGACGAGCAACTGCGGAATGAACAGGCTGAACAGCAGCCCGAAGGCGACGAACAGGATCAGGCAGAGGCCGATGACGTCGGTGGCCTGATACTTGAGATCGGCCTGCCGGATGGACTTCTGCAGCCGGCCCACGAGGCCGCCCCAGCTGAGCAGGTCGGCCAGAAACGCAAACGAGCCCTGCTCCTCGCGGCGGACCAGGTTGGCCCGGCCGCTGGCCCGTTCGCCGCTGCGGGCGCGGAGTTGGCGCAGGCGGCCGCCGAGGACATCGGCCGCCTGCTGCTGCGGCACGGAGAAGACATAGTAGCCGGCGGCGAGCCAGGCGAGGCTGAAGATGAGAAAGGCAACCAGGAAGAAGCCCATTTAGTCCACCACCTCCTGGACTTCGTCAAAGATGCCGTCGTTGAGTTTCGTACCGTAGGCGCGGATGCGCTGCGCGACGTTCGGCCGGTAACCGGTGCCCTTGAAGCAGCCCAGCACGCGCCCCCCCGGCGAGATGCCCTGCCGGTCGAACAGGAAGATATCCTCCATCTTCACGAGATCGCCTTCGATGCCCACGACCTCGGCGATGGAGACGATCTTGCGGGTGCCGTCGGTGAGTCGGGCGCAGTGGACCACCAGTTGGACGGCGCTCGCCAGCATCTGCCGGATGACGCGATCCGGTATCGACGAACTGGCCATCATCACCATGGTTTCGAGGCGCGAGAACGCATCGCGGCCGGTGTTGGCGTGCGTGGTGGTCATCGACCCGTCGTGGCCCGTGTTCATCGCCTGCATCATATCCATCGCCTCCGGCCCGCGGCACTCGCCGATGACGATGCGTTCCGGACGCATGCGGAGCGCGTTGATGACCAGGTCCCGCTGGGTGATGGCGCCCGCGCCTTCGATGTTCATCGGGCGGGTTTCCAGACGCACCACGTGCTCCTGCTGCAGCGTGAGTTCGGCCGTATCTTCAATGGTGACGATGCGCTCGTCTTCGGGGATGAAGCGCGAGAGCGTATTCAACATGGTCGTCTTGCCGGAGCCGGAGCCGCCGGAGACCACCACGTTAAGCCGGGCGCGCACGGCGCCCG
The DNA here is from genome assembly GCA_019931245.1 of Bryobacteraceae bacterium CoA2 C42. GTDB lineage: Bacteria > Acidobacteriota > Terriglobia > Bryobacterales > Bryobacteraceae. Next base: position 39,972 of record JAINDL010000076.1, on the reverse strand, counting down.
CCAGGAACTGGTACATGCCCGGGGTGAAGGCTTCGAGCTTCAGCAGGTCTTCAATGGTCAGCTGCCGTTTGCCGAAGCGGCGGATGGACATCACCGGGCCGATGAGCGAGAGCGGCGGAATCACCGCGCACATGCGGCTGCCGTCGGGAAGGCGGGCGTCGACAATCGGCGAGGAGTCGTCGATGCGGCGGCCGATGTTGGAGACGATGCGGTCGATGATCATCCGCAGGTGGGCCTGATCTTTGAAGCGAATCTCGGTTTCAACGACCTTGCCGTTGCGCTCGACGTAGATCGAGTCCGGCCCGTTGACCATGATGTCGCTGATGGTGGGGTCTTTAAAAAGGATTTCGAGCGGGCCGAGGCCGAAGACCTCGTCGAGGACCTCCTCGATGAGCCGGTCGCGTTCGGCCTGGGTGAGGGGGATGTTCTCTTCGCGGACGATGCGCTCGATGTGGATGCCAAGCTGTTCGCGCACGCCGTCTTTGTTGAGCGCGCGGAGCTGGTCCGGCGTCAGCAACTGCAGCAGCTTGGCGTGGACCTTCGACCGGATGCCGTGCCACCGGGCGTTACCGCTGGTGGTGGCGGGAGCGGGGCGAAGGGGGGTGCGGGTGGCCATGGGGGATTATGCTGCCTGCTCCCGCTTGACGCCCGTGGCCTTGTCGGCGAAGGCGCGGAGTGTCTTGTCCATTTCGGCGAACGCCTGCCGGTCGGTGACGAGGGGCCGAGCCTTATTGATGCTGGCGAGCACGGCGGGCGAGTCGGGAATGCCGTAGAAGACGGGCTGGCTCAGCGTCTGCTTGACCTGGTCGAGTGTGGCGTACTGCGCCGCGGGCTTCTTCTGGTACTTGTTGATGACGATCCGGATCTGATCCTGCGTGAAGCCCAGGCGCATCAGATAGCCCAGGTAGCGCTGGGCGTTGCGCACCGCGGGAAACTCCTGGGTTGAGACGAGGAAGACCGAAGTGGAAACCTGCAGGGCCGCCAGCGCGAGTTCGTCGTTGATGTTACGCCCGGCGTCGATGACGATGCACTCGTACTTTTCGACGAGAAACGTGGCGAACTCCCGCAGCATGGAATCGGTAAACGCCCCGCGATTGGCGTCAAGGCTGTCGGGCGGGCCAACGTAGAAGAAGCCGGCCGGGTCGCGCGAGACAAAGCCTTCAAACAGCGTCTGGTCCATGCGGTCGAGGTTGTCGCCCACTTCGGCCAGCGTGTACTGCGGCGTCGAACCCAGCATCATGGCGACGTCGTTGGCGGGCCAGTCGAGATCGAGCAGGACGGTCTGCTTTTTCCGCTGCGCCTGAATGGTGGCGAAGTTGACGGCGAGCGATGTCGTGCCAACGCCGCCCTTGGCGCCGAGGAAGGTGTAGATCTTGCCCAGTTGGCTGCCCCCGCTCGCGGCCCGGCGCGGCGCCCGGTCGAGGCGCAGCAGCGCGTCGCGGAGGTCGCTGCGTTTGAGCGGCAGGGTGAGATAGTCGGTGGCTCCGGCGCGGATGGTCATCAGAATGCTCTCGCCGTCTTCGCTGTAGTCGGTGGCGAGGATGTAGAGCTCCGGTACGGCGAGGCGAAGCTTTTCGAGCGCCTTGAGTCCGTTCACCGGATCGCTCGAGATATCAAGCAGCAGCGCGGCTTCCGGAAAGCGATCGAGCTCCTGCAGAACGCGGATGTAAAGATTGGCCGAAACGTCGACGAACTCGGTAAGGATACGGGCGCTGGGGGTGGCGGCCACGGCGTCGCGGACCAGTTCCCGGAGCTGGTCATCAGGGGAGGCGATCATCAGGGTAAACGACATGCGGTCTCGAAGGTCTCCTTACGGGGTACAGGTGCCGGATTCGGCGTCGCAGCCGGCGCTTTCCACCGGCAGCGAGGTTTGAAAGTTGGGCAGGCTTACCGGCGGCAAGCCGAGAAAGGCCATGAAGGCGCGGAACTGATAGCCGGTGACGCCCACCGTGACCGCGTCGGGCACGCACTCGGTGGAGCAGTCGCCGCCCGAGCAGTTGAACTCGGTGAGCGAGCCGGTGGCCGGGTCGCGCTGAAAGTAGTCGATCTGAATGGTGGCTCCGCCGGACTGGAACTCGAGTTGGTCGAGGTTGGGCGGCACGTTCGCGCGCATGTGGGTGCGGACATTTTCGCCGGCGTTCTGATAGCAGTGCGTGACGGCGTAGCGGGCGCCGAGGCGCGTCCATTCCACCACCGAATGCCACGTCCACAGCAGTTGCGCCGTGAAGACGATCATGAACGACAGCGGGATCAGCACGCCCGCCGAGACGATGACATACTCCACCGAAGCCTGTCCCCGCCGGCGCCGCATCAGTTGCCTCCCACCGGCATCCGCACGAGCGGGCGCAGGGCAAAGGTTTCGGCCGCGTTGAAGAAGGGAATGTTCGGCCGCATGGGAAAGCCGTCGGTGAAGGAAACGACAATGAAATCCGGGTTCCGCCCGCCCTGTGCAATATCGCAGCCGGTGGACGAGCACTCGCACTCGCCGAGTTGCGAAGTCGCCGGATCGACCCGTTCGAGTTGAATGCGGAACTGGTCCGCGGTGAGGCCGGTAATGATATCGCCGCCGGCGCTCTCCCCCGCCCCGCGCAGCGCCAGCGTCTTGGCCTGCGCGAGTTGCACGTCGCCGTCGTCGCAAAAATTCAGTCCTGGCTGTTGCGCCGTATAACGCGCCACCGTCTGCAGCATCTTGTGCAGCGTGTAGAAGGTGTACGTGATGCGGCCGAACTCGATCAGCCCCCACAGCAGCAGCATCAGAATCGGCAGAAAGAGCACCGCTTCCAGCAGAGAGTTGCCGCGCTGCGTCCGGAGGCGCCTCATTGGTGCAGCACCACCTTGCCGGGTCCGGCGGCCTGCGTGCAGCCGTCAATGCGGCCCTGCTTCACCGGGATGCGGCTCCCCAGATATAGCGCCGCGAAGCGGCCGTTCTGGTCCGCGGCGTTCACGGTCGTGTCGTTGGCGGCGGGTTCCACCAGAAACTGCCGGAAGCCGAGGACCGCCATGGTCGATTCCGACGCGGTTTCGACAATCGGCACCGTAATGATCCGCCGGTTGTTGCCGGTGTAGGCGGAGTAGTCGTCCAGGTCGGTCAGGTCGGTGTCGGCCGGGTAGGCGCCCAGCACGGTGTCCGCTTCGGCCACGGCGCTGCAGGCGGCCGGCACCGTCGTATTGTCAAAGCGGGCGGCGAGTCCGCACAGGAACGTCGATACCTGATTGGCCACCCGGTTGGTGTTGCAGCCGAGCGGCGCAGCGTTCACCCACACCGGCTCCTCCTGATTCACGCGCAGGCAGTAGACCGCCGGGTCGGAGGCCGGCGGCAGCCCCTGCGAGCCAATGCGATAGAGCTGCGTGAGCTCGTCCGCCAGCACCGTGGCGCTTTCGTTATAGCGGTTGAGCATCACGTAGGGCACCCGCGAAACGGTGTTAGCGAGCGTACCCGGGGTGGGGCCGCCCGTGCACAGATAACCGAGCGTGTAGCGGGTCCCCGGGACAAAACCGAAATCCGTCGTGTCTTCGGTCGAGACCGCCTGGACGGCAATCGGCTCGACGCCGCACGCTTGGCAGACCGGCGCGCTCTGGCCGGCCACCGCCTGCGCGGCCAGGTTCACCCGGCCCTCGAGTCCAATGGCCAGAAAACGCCAGAAGATCGTCGGAGCCTCCCCGCGCACCAGCACGCGAACGTGCCTGGCCGTGGTCCCGCCGGCCTCTCCTCCCGTCGCCCCTTCGGCGCCCACCGCCGCCGACGAGGCATCATAAAACGTCAGCTCCGGCTCGGCGCTGTTCAGCGTCCCGTTGGTCTGCCCGATCGTCGCGCCGCCGAAGTCATACTTATTGGCCCGGCCGCCGGTGGCGTCAATCGGAATGCGCGCGTAAAGCGTGGCGGCTTCCACCGCCGACTCCGTCCCGTTCAGCCGCTGCGCCGCCGCCAGAGCCATCGCATTCGCCGCCGTCTTCAGTTCGTTGCGAGCCATGTAAAGACGGCCGAGATCGATCGCAAAGCCCATGAATCCAAAGAAAACCGGCACCATCAGCACCAGCACCTGCATGGACACACTACCCCGCCGGCGCCCATGCCGAGGGGGCGCTGGCCGGTTACTTCTTGGGTTCCTGATGTCCACTGGGGCCGATAAACTCCGGGCTGGACTTCTTTTTCTTCTTGTCCTTCGGCTTCTTCAAACCGGCGTTTTTGTCATCCTTCGTCGCCGGCAGAAAATCCTCTACGGTGTCCGGCAGCGCCACCTTCTCGCCCGCTGGCGCCGGGCGCACAAAGCGCGGGGTAACCACCACCAGCAGTTCGTCATTGGTCTTGCGGACCGACCGGCTCCGGAAGAGCTGTCCCAAGATTGGCACATCGCCCAACCACTTCACGCGGCTCAGACTCTGGATCACGCGGCTGTCAATCAGACCCGCGACGGCAAAGCTCTCGCCGTCCTTGAGGATCGCTTCGGTCTCGGCCACGCGCGTCGCGACAGCTGGAATCAGGAACCCTTGCAGCGTCACCGCGTTCGCGTAATCGAGCGAACTGACCTGCGGGCGAACTTTCAGATGGATGCCGCCCGAGGCGGTCACGGTTGGCGTAAAGTCGAGCTGCACGCCGAACTTCTTAAACTGCACGGTGACCACGGGCGCCGTGGCGCCGCCGGTCGAGGTAGCTGTCAGCGTCGGGAACGGGAACTCTCCGCCCGCCAGGAAGCTGGCTTCTTTGCCTTCGAGCGCAATCAGGTTCGGCTCCGCCAGCACCTGCAAAAGATTCCGCGCCTGCATCGCCCGGATCGTCGCGCCGATGTTCAGGTCGGGCCGGAAGACGAACAGGTTCAACAGGTCCGAAAAGTTCAGCGTCGAGTTGGCGAACTCCTGATCCTGAAACTGCAGTTGGCTGAACCGGGGCGTGGCGAACTGCTGCGTCGAACCCAGCCCCAAGGTCTTCCCGTTCCGCGAGAAGAAGTTGAAGCCGATCTCCTGCAAAGCGCTCCGGTCGACGGTGGCAAACTTCACTTCGAGCAAAATCTGGCGCGGGTCGGCCGGGGGCGGCACCGTCAGCAGATTCACCACTTTCTTGCTGTAGGTCGACGCAATCGCCTCGGCACGCTTGGCCTCCTCCGTGTTCTTCACCGCGCCGGAGAGCACCATCGTCTCTAGGTTGCCCTGCACGCTGATGGCGTTATCCCCCACGGCCTGCTGCACGGCGCGGCGCACGAGATCATATTGATGCTGGTCGCCGATCACGTTTATCTCGTAACGTTTGGGCAGCGCGCGATCTTCCCAGATGATCACTGTCGCCTTGCCGATCCCCTTGGCGTTCACCATGACCTCGCGCGGGGAGACGACCACCACATCGGCAATCTTCGGTTCGGACGCGGCGACGGTTTTCACCTCGCCTTCAAATTGGAGCAGTTCACCACGGCCAACGGTCAGCGCGATCTCCTTGGCGGGTCCGGCCTGTCCCCATGCCATCGAACACCAACACAGCAGCGGGAAAAGAAGTAAGAGGGGCTTCAATCGCATGGGTTGTCGGGCTATTCCTGAAAGGACTCTTGCACGTGCTTCTCGCCGCGGAAGACGTCGATAACGAATTTCGGCTTCGGGGGCTCTTTCTTCGCCGGCGGCCGTGGCGCGGCGGGGGGCTGGTTCGGGTCCGCACCGATGAGATCGGCCCAGGCTTTGTCATCCCGCAGGTTCGGCCCGGCTCCCCGCATCCGGTTCTGCGCCTGCATCTTCAGCCGCTGCGAGCGGTAGGCGCCGCCCGGGTCAATCGCTTCCGCAGTCACCGAAGGCGGCTCGGCCGCCTCCGACTTCGATTCATCCTTGGGGTTTCGCAGCGCCAGCGACACCCGCCCCTGATTCTTCGCCAGTTCGAGCACCCGCGCCTGCTCCGGCGTCACCAGCAGCGTAACCGCACGGCTCTGACCGCTCGTGGCTGGCGCCGGCGTCGTCGCCGCGTTGCCCCCGCCGGCCGGGGGCGCCGTCGCCACCGGTTCCACCGCCCGGCCAACCGAGAGCACCACTACGTTTTCAATCACTGTCGTTGTTACCGCTTCGAGCATCGAACCCGGCTTGGTGAACAGAACATCCACGTGGGAACGCGCCTGAATCAGCCCGCTCGCGCTCGCGGCATCGTTCACCGCAACACTCACCGCCCGCTTGCCCGGCTCGATCAGCGACGCTACGCCATCGGCCCCGGACACACTCGACAGCCGGGCCGCCAGCACCGGTTCGTTCAAACTCAACGGATAGAGCAGCGTCCGATCGATCCCCGCCTTCCCGTCCGTCAACACCCCCGGCGGCACATCCTTGGCCGCCATCGTAATTTTCTTGAAATGATTCGCCTGCAGCCGCGTCCCCGCGGCCAGGTTGCCGTTGGCCGCCAGCACCTGCGTCAGCTTTTCCGTCTTTGGCGCCACGGTCGCGGAATAGAGAAACCACGTCAGCAGGGCCGCTGCCAGTGCGGCGCCGCCGAAGATCATCAGAAGCTTCTGCCGGTCCATTCCCTATCCTTGGTCATCTGGTCGATTGAGTAATAACACAGCATACCTCTAGAAGTTCCGCTCCAGCACGACAGAAACTTCATCCCGGTAAAGCTCACGCCATCCCTCCACCGTCAAAGCCTCCACCAGCGAGTAGCGCACCGGCAGCAGCGCGTGCGTAAACCCATACTTCTTCAGGATCTCCCGATACCCCGGCCGCACCTCCACCAGCCGCACGTACTCTTTGAGAAACTCCGCCCCGTAATAGTCGCTGCGCCCGTCAAAGTACACGCTCCGGCCCCGGTAGATCAGATAGCCGCCGTAGGCGTCCGGCGCCAGCACCCGCGCCCCGGCCGGCACGTGCCCCAACGCCGCCACCGGAAACTGCCCGGCCGGAAACTCCGCCCGCGACCCCAACACCGCCAGCACCGCCCCCAACACGAGCACCGCTCCCCACACCCCGCCGTGCACCTGCCGGTCCCAAGCCCGGAGCCGGGCAAAATAGCCAAACTGCGCCGGCCAGCGCTCCCGCAGCGCCTCCGTCAACGCCCCGTTCGCCATCGGCAGCCCCGCCAACGCCAGCACCGGCAGCCCCCGCGCCGCCCGCAGCCCCAGCACCACCAATCCCAGCATCCAAACCGCGTGCGGCCAACGGCCTGCCTGCAGCGCGCACACCGCCCCGCCCATCACCACGAGCAGCGCCACCATCACCTGTCCCGCCCCCGCGGCATGAAAATTGAAGCTCTGAAACTCCGCAATCCGGTCCAGCAGCTCATGGTCCTGCAGATAGTGCGCAATGTGGGCATGCACTCGCCAGCCGTACGGATTCACGAGCGTGGCCGCCGCCGTCGCCCCCGCCCACCACCAGTTCCGGCGGTCCCGCAGCCCGTAGCCCGCCAGCAGCAGCGGCAGCAGCAGAAAGCTGCCGTGGACGTTCGCCCAGACCACCGCCAACGGCAGCAGCCACCCGCGGCGCCCCCGCTCCACCAGGTGCAGGGCGAGCAGCAGGCAAACCCAGCCAAACACATGCGGCCGCGCCAGCCAATGCAGCTGAACCGTAGTCAAGTACGGCGCCGCGAACAGCGCCGCCAAAGCAAAGCTGCCGCCATACAGCCAGTGCAACCCTACCCACAACCAGCTGCCCAGCACAATCAGCCCCAGGTACAGCAGCACCACGCCGCGCAAACCCGCGCGCTGGTGCGCCCAACCCATCGCCACGTCCGCGCCCCACTCCCAGGCAAACCACGACTCTCCCGGCTTGGCAAACGACCAGGAATCTACCCGCGGCACCGCTCCGGTGGCGAGAATCCGTTCCCCGTTGCGAATGTGCCAACCGGCGTCCGAGTCGCGGAACAACTGCGTCGGCGCATCATACAGCACGAGCGCGCAGAACAGCGTAACCGCCGCTACCAGCAGACGCAAATCCGGCAGGAGCCAGCGAACCATCCTCGTCGGCGGACGCGGCTCCATGCCAGCAACGGCCTACTGACCGGTGGCGCCGATCGAGGTCAAACCCTGCGTGATGGAAGAGTAGAGACTGACGACGGCCGTCGAAAGCTGGTTCACCGTGGTGATCAGCGCCAAGCCCACCGCGGCCACAATCAGCGCGTACTCGACGAGGTCCTGGCCGTCTTCCTCTTTCCAAAGCCGAAGCAAAATCTGTTTCATCATAGGAACTCCTGTCTCTTCCTTAGCGGACAGCTTCCGCCGTCCCTGTCTGTTGTCGCACGTCCGGGGTCCCGAACGCTACTTTCAATGCGTGGCTCACCGATTGCCACACTCCCGGCCGCCGCGGCGGCAGCACAATCGGCTGACCATCGGCGGCGGCCACCAGCCGCAGATTCTCAAGAATCTGCGGCTGATCGCGCCGGTAGGCGAGCGCCACTTCGAGCGCCTGCCGCGCCCCCGCCACATCGCCCTGCTCATAAAGCGCCGCCGCCACGTTGTTCTGCGCCACGGCCGCATCGCCCGCTCGTTCAAACTGCGCCTTCGCCTCCGCTGGACTCAGCCGCATCAGCGTCCGCCCCAGGTTGTTCCGCGCAATCGCCGAGGTGCTGTTCAGCGCCAGCGCCCGCCGGAAGGCTCCTGCCGCGTCCGCGTACCGCTCTTGCAGGAGCAGGTTATAGCCCAGATTGTTGTGGAGATAGTCGCGGCGCCCGTCCAGCGCAATCGCCCGCCGATGCATCGCCTCGCCCTCCCGGTACCGCTCGGCCTCATCGAGCAGAATGCCGGCCCAGGCCAGGGTCTCGGCGCTCGGCTTGGCCTGCTGCGCCACCAACCCCGCCAGCACCGCCGCCGCCTCCCCGGCCGGCACCGCCCGCCGCAGCACCTTCGCCAGCCGCTCCACCGCCGCCGTCGAACCCGGGAAACGCTCGACGGCAATCCGGCAGTGCTCCAGTTCGAGCTCCGGATATCCCATCGCCCCGTACTCCGCCGCCAGTTCCAGCCGTACCGCCACGTGCAACGGCTCGGCCGCCAACCGCTCCCGTAGCCGCCGCACCCGCAGATTCCCGTCCCCCGCGTTCACGGCGTTCACGACCTGCTGCCGCATCATGGGCGGCAGTTCCGGTCGCACCCCCCTGGCCGCCCGCTGCTGCCGGGCGCAACTCACCGCCCCCAAAGCCGCGAGGGTCGCCGCCAGCACTAATCGCCGGGCTCTCATGACGTCACCTGCCGCTTCTCAAACTCCAACTGGTCCCCTACGACAGTTCCAGTCTCCGCCGCCCGGCCCGCCGCCAACTCCAGCACCGAATGCGCCGTCAGGCAAAACGAGATCCGGCTTCTCTTCATCCGATCCCGTATCTTCAACACCTTCCGGCTCTTGCTCAAATAGACCACGTCGATCGGAAACTTCATCGCAAACGTATGCACGCCCTCGCAGGGAACAATCCACAGGCCCTCACCCGGCGCTAAACCCGTCCGGGAGAGCAATCCTGCCCGCCGTTTGGCGCTCGTGTCCGCGATATCCGCCTCCGAGGCAACAACCGTCCCCCGGGTTACATTTCTCACTGACAATTTCACGGTCACGATACGATGTCCCTCTTCAACCCGGCTGGCGGCAAGATGTTGCGCCCGGCACGGAAACTTTTGCGATGCTAATGGGTTAGACTAGCGAACTTGCTTATGCTCCTGCAATCGGTCCTCGCCCGCTGTTCGGTCCTCCTCCTTCTGGCCTCTGCCACGCTCCTCGCGCAGAACACCGGAGCCACCTTCGGCACCGTCTACAGCCTGGGCGGCACCCCCTCCGACGCCATTCTCGACGAAATCCGCGGGAAACTCTACCTCGTCAACTCCTCGGCCAACCGCATCGACGTCTTCTCCACCGCGGACAAGCGCATCACCAGCCGCATTACCGTTGGCCAGTTTCCGCTCGCCGCGGCCATCTCGCCCGACAACAATTTCCTGTACGTCACCAACACCCAAAGCGCCTCCCTCTCCGTCATTGACCTCGGCACCGAAAGCGTCATCAACACCGTCTCCCTCCCCGCCAGGCCCGAAGGCGTCGCCGTCGGCGTCGATGGCCGCGCCCTCGTCACCACCCAGGGCACCGGTACGAACAACGCCCTCAACACCCTCCTTCTGTTCGACCGCACCCAGCAGTCGGGCCAGCAGATCTACTCGGTTCCCTTCCCCCCAGCCATCACCACTCCCAATCCCCTGCCCGCCGTCTTCGCCGGCCGCCCGGCCACCGCCTTCCCCGGTCGGCTCCTCCCGACCCCCGGCGGCAGCTTCCTCATCGGCATGGTCGCCATCAACCAGACGACCAATGCGGCCCAAACCACCCTCTTCGTCTACGAGGTAGCCTCCGGCACGGTCGTCAAAAGCCGCACCGTCACCGGCCAGTCCACGATTCTTTCGATGGCGCCCGATGGGAGCCGCTTCATGGCCGGCTCCACGCTCTATGACACGGCCACCCTCGCCGTCATCGGCCAGATGAGCACCGCCAATCTCCCCTTCTTCGTCGGCGCCGGCTTCAACCCCGGCTTCAACGTCCAGCGCAACCTCGGCGGCAGCTCCTTCAACCGCGCCGGCGACACCATCTACAGCGCCTTCAACACCGCCGCCACCACCGCCCGGCCCGTTTCCAACGTCCTGTACCTGACCAACACATCCAACCTCGGCGTCCGCCTCGGCCTCAAACTGCGCGAATCCATCCTCGGCCAGATCGTCTCCACCGCCAGCGGCGACGACCTCTGGGCCCTCAGCGAATCCGGCCTGCTCTACCTGCCCGTCTCCACCATCTACGACTACCCCATTCTCAATCCCGAAACCACCCAGGTATTCCTCGCCAACGACGAATGCAATAAAGGCATCGCCCGCGCCACCGTGCGGGTGACCAATCTCGGCAAAGGCCGCTTGAGCTACAGCATTCCGAACACCACCACCGCCCTGATCATGCAGGTCTCAAGCGGCTTGGCCCCTTCCACGATCACCATGACCATGGACCCCGGACGCAGCGGCGTCGTCCGACAGCCCGGAACCAACCTCTTTACCGCGGCCGCCGGCGGCGGTGGCACCGCGCTCAACGTCACGGTGTCCTCGAACGATGCCATCAACTTCCCCAACACCATCCGCGTCTACATGAACTACCGCGTCCGCGATCAACGCGGCGTCATCTACCCCATCCCCGTGGCCCTCAACAACGGCGAAGGCCTCTGGGACATGGTCCTCGATGAACCCCGCGGACGCCTCTACATCTCGAACTCCGGCTTCAACCGGATCGAGGTCTTCGACACCCGCCGGCAAAAACTGCTCGACCCCATCGAAGTCGGACAGCTTCCCCACGCCATGGCCATGACGCCCGATGGCAGCATCCTCTACGTGGGCGACTCGGGCGGCGAGTCCATCACGGTCGTCGACCTCGAATCCCGCAAGCCGATCAGCAAAATCGAATTCCCCCCCATTCCCCGCGTCGGCGCCCAGAACGCCGTACGCCCGCTCGCGCTCGCCTACGGCGTCTCCGGCCTCCAGTTCATGATGTCGAACGGAACCTTCTGGCGCGTCATCGGCAACCAGGCCACCCCCCGCCCAGCCAACAACGTCACCCCGGTCACCGTCCCCGGCCCCATCTCCATGGTCGCCACTCCCAACGGGGAATCCATCCTCACCATGGCGGGCAACTCGAACGCTTATCTCTACGACGCCCTTGCCGACACCTACACCGCCAGCCGACAGCTCTACGACCAGGCCCCCGTCAGCTACTTCGGCCCCCTCGCCGGCTCCTCCAACGGCGCGTACTTCCTTGCCAACGGCCTCATCCTCAGCCCCTCGCTCGCTGTCATCGGTGGCAGCGAACGCCCGGGTGTAACTCAGTTCGGCCCGCCGCCCGCCCCCGGCCAGCCGCCCACACAGACCATCGTCTCCAACGGCCAGCGTAACGTCGCCAGCGTCTATCCCCTCGACGAAAAACGCTTCCTCCGCATGACCACCCCCGTGCGCCAAAACCTCACCAGCGTCACCCGCGACGACGCCCGCCCCACCATCGAACTCGTCAACATCGAAACCGGTGCGGAAACCGTCATCGCGATCGCCCCCGAAAACCCCGCCTTCAGCGTCTTCGGCGCCGCCCGCGTGAACGTCCCCCCGCGCCAGTTAGTCGTCGATAGCCAGGGCAACGCCTACAGCATTGGCGTTAGTGGCTTAAGCGTCATTCCGGTCTACACCACCGGCACCGCGCCCCGCCCGGTCATCACCACCGGCGCCCGCGGCATCGTCAACTCCACCGACGGCACGCAGAACTTCCGCCCCGGCTCCTTTATCACCGTCAACGGCTCCCGCCTCGCCACCCCCGCCGTGGCCGACACCATCCCTGCGCCCACCGTCCTCGGCGGCTCCTGTGTTGTCATCAACGAACTGCCGCTGCCCCTGATTCAAACGGCCGACGGCCAGATCTCCGCCCAGATCCCGGAAACCCTCCAGCCCGGTCCCGCCGTCCTGCAGGTCCGCAGCTTGAGCCGCGCTGAACAAAGCGACCCGATTACCATCACCATCCGCCGCTGACCCTGCCCCCCCGGGTGATACAATCCCCGCGATGCTCAGCCGCCGCCTGTTCTCCCTCGCCGCCTCCGCCGCCGCGCTACACGCTCAACTGCCCAACCAGCGCGGTCCCGGCCCCAAAATCGACGAGTACGACCCCGCCAACACCAAGCTGTCGCATCGCATGCCCATTCGCAGCCTCTCCGATGACGACCTGCTCTTTCTCCAGCAACTCGGCATTCGCTGGGCCCGTATCGAGTTCGGAGCCGATGCCTCCTTCGAGTTCATGCGGGCCACCCAGCAGCGCCTCCGCCGCTTCGGCATGGAGATCTACTCCGCCGTCGACTATAACTACCGCGAACTCGACGTCCAACTCGGCCGCGGACGCCGCGACGAGTTCATCGAAAAATACTGCCGCTTTCTCACCAACTGCGGCCACCTCCGCATCCCAGTCGCCGACTACGACTGGCACCCGGCCAACACCTACACGACCGCCCTCGTCAACTCCCCCCGCGGCTACCGCGCCCGCGAGTTCTCGCAAAACCGATTTCCGCACCAAAATAGAAAAGCCCGCCTTTGACCGAGAATACGCCGCCGAGGAGATCTGGGCCACTTACACGTACTTCATGAAGGCCGTGCTTCCGGCCGCCGAAAAGGCCGGCGTCAAACTCGCCCTCCACCCCGACGACCCACCGCTGGCCAAAATGAACGGCGTCGCCAAGATCTTCGTCCATGCCGACGGCTACGCCCGCGCCGAGCGCATCGCCGGCAACTCGCCGGCCTGGGGCCTGACCTTTTGCGTCGGCACCTGGATGGAAGGCGGCGGCCGCATGGGAAAAGATATCTTCGCCATGATCGCCGACTACGGCCGCCGCGGGAAGATCCTCGACGTCCACTTCCGCAACGTCTCAAGCCCCCTGCCCCGCTTCGTCGAAACCTTCCCCGACGATGGCTACGTCGACATGTACCAGGTGATGAAGGCCCTCCGCCAGGTCCGCTTCAATGGCATCGTCGTTCCCGATCACGTCCCCGACTTCGCCGGCGACCACGGCATGCACCGCGCTGGCGTAGCTTATTGCATCGCGTCGATGCGCGGACTCCTCCGCCGCGCCAACGAAGAGGTAGGCTAGCCAAATGCTAAACTGAAGTTCACCTTGAAAATCGGTTTTGTTAGCCTCGGCTGTCCCAAAAATCTCGTCGACTCGGAAGTCATGATGGGCGATCTCGTCTCGAAAGGGCACGAACTCACCCCCCACCCCGATGAAGCCGACGTCATCGTCGTCAACACCTGCTCCTTCATCGACCCGGCCAAAAAAGAGTCCATCGACACGATCCTCGAAATGGCCCAGTACAAGGAAACCGGCCGCGCCCAGCGCCTCATCGTCGCCGGCTGCCTCGTCGAACGCCATCGCGCCGACATCGTCGCCAACATGCCCGAAGTCGACGCCGTCATCGGCACCAACGAACTCGCCAACATCGCCGCCCTCTGCGAAGGCCTCCCACCGGCCGCCAACCCCGTCTCCCCCTTCCTCTATCACGAAGGCTCCCCCCGCGTCCGCACCACCCCCAAGCACCACGCCTATATCAAAATCGCCGAAGGCTGCGACCACCCCTGCACCTTCTGCATCATCCCCCAGTTCCGCGGCCAGTTCCGCAGCCGCCGCTTTGAAGGCGTCATCCTCGAAGCCCGCCGCCTGTTCGACGACGGCGTCCGTGAAATCAACCTCATCGGCCAGGACGTCACCAGCTACGGCGAAGACCTCGGCCTCAAAAACGGCCTCGCCTCCCTCCTCGCCCGCCTCGCCGAAATCGAAACCCCCTACGAAAAGTGGGTCCGCTTCCTCTACGCCTACCCCAATCGCGTCACCCCCGTCCTGCTCGAAACCATCGCCGCCCACCCCCACCTCGTCAAGTACATCGACATGCCCCTCCAGCACGCCTCCCGCAACGTGCTCAAACGCATGAAGCGCGGCCAGCACGGTGACGCCTTCCTCAAACTCCTCGAATCCATTCGAAAAACCATCCCCGGCGTCGCCGTCCGCACCTCCATGATCGTTGGCTTCCCCGGCGAAACCGAAGCCGACTTTGAAGAGCTCTGCCAGTTCGTCCAAACCGCCCGCTTCGACCGCCTCGGCGTCTTCTCCTACTCGGACGAAGAGACCAGCCAAAGCTTCCACCTCGATCAGAAGGTCGACGCCCGCACCATCTACAACCGCAAGCGCCGCCTCATGGCCATTCAGCGCAAGATCAGCCGCAAAGCCAACCAGGCCCTCCTCGGCAAGGAGATGAGCGTCCTCGTCGAAGGCCCCTCCCCGGAATCCGACCTCCTCTGGCAGGCCCGCCTCTCGACGCAAGCCCCCGAAATCGACGGCCTCTGCTACATCTCCGACCCCGGCGAAGGCGTCCTCGCCCCCGGCCAGATCCGTCGCCTCGTCGTCACCGAGGCCCACGACTACGACGTCGTCGGCAACCTCATCGATACCGGCGTCCCGGTGGCCTCCGCGCAGCATCACTTCCCGATCCTGGCGCCCCACGCCACCCCCAACCTTCTGCCGCACCGCTAGCCCATCATGAAGTGCCCTATCTGCAAGAAGACCGTCACCCTCCACGACCCCTTCATGCCCTTCTGCAGCGAACGCTGCAAACTCGTCGACCTCGGCAACTGGGCGGAGGAAAAGTACGTCATCTCCACCCCCCTCAGCCCCAACGAACTGGCCAATCTGGACTCCGATGACGAATTCGGGCGTTAACCGCCTCGCCACTCAGCTGGCAATTTGGTTCGGCTGCGGACGCTTCCCCTACGGACCCGGCACCGCCGGCGCCCTCGGCGGCCTCCTCTTCGCCTACCTCGTCCCCCTCTCCCCCTGGCTCCTCACCGCCCTCTTCCTCGCCCCCGGCGTCTGGGCCGCCGATGTCCACGCCCGCCTCACCGGTCGAAAAGACCCCCAGGATGTCGTCATCGACGAGGTGCTCGGCCAGTGGGTCACCCTCGCCGCCGCCGTCCATACCCACTCCTGGCAGGCCTGGCTCTGGGCCTTCGTCCTGTTCCGCTTCTTCGATATCGTCAAACCCTGGCCCATCCGCCGCCTCGAAAAACTCCCCGGCGGCTACGGCATCATCGCCGACGATCTCCTCGCCGGCCTGTTCGGCGCGGTTGTCATGCAGGTGGCCGGGTGGAACAATCTCTATTAGCCCTTCACTACGCACCATGCCCCCCCGAAAAATCTCCGACACCGCCCCCAAAATCTCCCACGTCTCCCCGGAAGCCGCCATCCCCGGCGGCGAACTCCGCATCCGCGGCAAAGGCTTCGCCAAAACGGCCCGGCCCCGTGTCCTCCTCGGCGAAAACTTTGCCCCCATCATCGTCGGCTCTGACTCCCTCGTCATCGCCCGCGTCCCCGAAGACGCTACCGGCGAACTCATGGTCACCAGCGGACCCCACGTCAGCCTCCCCGCCTGGCAATGCGACATCGGCATCCCCCTCGCCGACGGCCTCCACCCCGTCTCCAGCCCCGCCGTCGACCACTCCGGCCAGATCTTCACCACCTTCTCCGGCTCCCGCGGCCAGTCCACCCCTGTCAGCGTCTATCGCATCGACCCCCGCGACAGCGGCGCCCAGCCCTTCCTCTCTGACATCATGAACGCCACCGGTCTGGCCTTCCACGCCGACGGCAACCTCTACGTCTCCTCCCGACACGATGGCATCGTCTACGAGGTCTCCCCCCGCGGCGAAATGTCCGTCTATGTCGAAGGCATGGGCGTCGCCACCGGCATCGCCTTCGACGAAGACGACAACCTCTACGTCGGCGACCGCTCCGGCACCATCTTCAAAATCTCCCGCGACCGCCAGATCTACGTCTTCGCCACCATCGAACCCTCCGTCGCCGCATACCACCTCGCCTTCGGCCCCGCCGGCTACCTCTATGTCACCGGCCCCACCACTTCAAGCTACGACTGCGTCCACCGCATCTCCCGCGAGGGCGAAGTCGAAGTCTTCTTCCGCGGCCTCGGCCGTCCCCAGGGCCTCGCCTTCGACATCGACGACAACCTCTACGTCGCCGCCTCCCATGCCGGCCGCTGCGGCATCGTCCGCCTCACCCCGGACCGCGAATCCTCCCTGTTCGTCTCCGGTCCCGGCATGGTCGGCCTCGCCTTCACCCCCTCCGGCGCCATGGCCATCACCACCAACAACACCCTCTACCGCCTCGACGTCGGCATCACCGGCCGCCCCCTCTACTAAACTCCCATGAACGCCGAAATCATCGCCGTAGGCAGCGAACTCCTCACCCCCGGAAAGGTCGATACCAATTCGCTCTATCTCACCCAGCATCTCAACGACCTCGGCATCGAAGTCGTCGCCAAATGCATCATCGGCGACGACCGCGAACGCCTCACCAACGAAATCCGGTCCAGCTCCTCCCGCTCCGAACTCGTCCTCCTCACCGGCGGCCTCGGCCCCACCGAAGACGACGTCACCCGCGATGCCTCCGCCGCCGCCCTCGGCCTCACCCAGCACTTCGACCCCGCCATCTGGGACGCCATCCTAGAACGCTTCTCCCGCTTCGGCCGCACCCCCAGCGATAACAACCGCCGCCAAGCCAACGTCCTCGCCGGCGCCGCGGTCCTCCCCAATCCCAACGGCACCGCCCCCGGCCTCTGGCTCTCCCCCGCCCCCGGCCGCTACGTCGCCCTCCTCCCCGGCCCCCCCCGCGAACTCAAGCCCATGGTCCAGGATCAGATCCTGCCCCGCCTCCGCCAACTCATCCCCCCCTCGGTCATCCGCACCCGCTGGTACCGCGTCGCCGGCATCGGCGAAAGCGATCTCGACTCCCTCATCGCCCCCGTCTACACCCAGTTCACCAACCCCGTTACCACCATCCTCGCCGCCCCCGGCGACGTGCACATCCACTTCCGCGCCCGCACCGACGACGAAGCCGAAGCCGAACGCCTCCTCGCCGCCGTCGCCGACCCCATCGTCGCCCTCCTCGGCGATCGCATCTATAGCTCCGATGGCGCCACCCTCGAACAAACCGTCGGCCGCCTTCTCCTCGCCCAAAACGCAACCCTCGCCACCGCCGAAAGCATCACCGCCGGCCTCCTCGGCGGCCGCATCACCGACTCCTCCGGCTCCAGCGCCTACTACGCCGGCGGCTTCCAGACCTATACCGACGCCATGAAGACCAAACTCCTCGGCGTCGACCCGGCCCTGCTCGCCGCCCACACCGCCGTCTCCGAACCCGTCGCCCTCGCCATGGCCCAAGCCGCCCGCGAACGCACCGGCGCCAACTACGCCCTCTCTCTCACCGGCTACGCCGAAGGAGACCAGGCCGGCCTCTGCTTCGCCGGCCTCGCCACCCCCCAACACGTCCACTGCCGTCAGCTCAAACTCTTCGGCGACCGCCACCGCGTCCGCAGCCTCGCCGTCATCCAGGCCCTCGACTGGCTCCGCAAGACCCTTCTCAACCGCTAACCGGCCGGACTGCGGTGGCGGACTGAATTTGACCCGCTACCAAGCCATCCGCAGTCCCAACCGAAACACCCGCTCGTCCACGCCCTCCCGTCCTACCCCCCGCGTCGAGTTGATCTCCATGAAGTTGCCCGCCGAAACATCCCCGTTCGGATTGCCGAACTTCGGCGTGTTCGTCGCATTGAACGCCTCCGCCCGGAACTCCGCCGAAAAGCCCTCCCGGACTCGAAACTTCCGGAACAAACCCAGATCCACGTTCACCGTCCCCGGACCCCGCAGCAGGTTCCAGCCCGCCGTGCCAAACCGCGGCGCCCGCACCTGGGCAAACGCGCTCGGATCATAAAACTTCTGCCCCGGACCCGCTCCCCCCAGCTTCCGGACATTCGAATTTACCAGGTCCGCGCGCTGATCATTGCCCGGCGCGTTCAGGTCCGCCCCCGGCGCCGTGACGCTGAACGGCGGACCCGAGTAAAGGCTCAGCACCGTATTCAACTGCCATCCCCCCAATACCGCGGCCGCAAACCCGCTCGACGCCATCCGCTTGCCGCGTCCAAACGGCAACTCCGCAATGCCCGTCGCCTGAAAGTTATGCGGACGGTCAAAACCCGAAACCGCCCGGTTCAGCCGGAAAAACTCCGGCAAATGGATCCGCGGCACGCCGTCCGAGTTGTCGTTACCCGCAATGCCCATGCTCTTTGAAAACGTATACGCCGCCCCCACCTGATAGCCCGCCGCAAAACGGCGGTCGAGACGCGTCTGCAGCGAGTCATAGCGGTAGGTCCCCAACCCCGTTATCTGCGCCGTCCGCGTAATCCGCCCGAACCGTTGACTCAACGGCCGGCTCGCGTTGCCGCCGCCCGGATAGCCCGCGTTCCGGTCCAGATTCCCCAACTGGCCAATCGACCGGGTCGCCACGTAGCCCGCCTCCGCCGTCCAACCGCCAAACTGCTTCTGCAGCGTCACATTCCAGCTCTGGATGTACCCCCGCCGCCAGTTGTCCCGCATCAGGCTGATAATCGCCGCCCGCGGATCCACCGGAATCACCCCCGTCGAAAAGTCCGGCACATCAATCCGCGGGATCCCCCGCGTCAAATCCGTCGCCGGCACAAATCCGTTCGCCGAAACAATGTCGGACGATAACAGCACCGGGTAGTTCCCCCGCAGCGCCCGCACCAGCGTGTACGGATCGTTCGTGATCCCGTACCCCGCGCGAATCACAAACGAGTTCGTCGCCCGGTACGCCAATCCGAACCGCGGGACAAACAGCCGCTTGCTCTCGTCGATCCCGCAGTTGCGCGGCTGGTTGGCCACCCCGCAGATGACCATCTGATTCCGGCCCCAATCATAGATCTCAATGCCCCGGTCCGCCCGCGTCAACAGCGGAAAGTACTCCCACCGCATCCCATAGGAAATCGTCAGTTTCCGGTTCACCTGCCAGCGGTCCCGGATATAGGCGCTGTAGAGCCATGACCGCGTCACTAGCGCATCCGGAACCATCGCCGTCCGCCCTACCCGCGACGCCGCTCCCAACAGAAACGCCCCAAACGAATTGAACTCACTCCCCACCGGACCGTTCCGCGTCCGCGTCATCCCCTGCTGAAACTGAAACCCGCCCGAGGCCCCGAACGGAGCGCCCGACAACTCGGGCTGCGCCTGATTCAGATGCTGGTTGTAGAAGTCAAAACCCATCCGGATGTCATGGCTCCCCTTGTTCCAGTTCGCGTTCATCACGTACTGAAACTGCGGATCATCCTGCGCCATCGGCATGAAGTTGTTCGGAATGCCAATCACCGTGAAGTTCTCCACGTTGAACTGCGGCCAGCCCCCCTCAAAGTAACGCGTACCGTTCGTACCCGGAATCCCCAGCACCTCCAATCCCACCCGCTCCTCCAGCCGATCCTGCCGCGAATCCACCGTCATCTTCGACCATCCAAAGTAGGTGTCAATCAAAAAGCTCGGCGTAAAGGTGTAATTCGCCGCAATCGTCGAATTGTAGATTCTCCCCGTGGCCTGCCCCGGCTGCCCGCCCGCCACAATGGTCGGTCCCCCCAGCTGCCGCCCAAACCACTGCTGGTTGGCCGTCCCGAAATCGAGCAGGCTGAACCGCCCGTACATGTTGTACTTCTCCGTCGCGTTCCAGTTCATCTTCACATCGGCCGCGTGCCGGTCCAGATAGTATTGCCCCGCCGCGAAATAGTTGTTCTGCGGACGCGGGCGACCGGCTATGTTCGGATCCGGGTACAGCGGCAGAATCTTCGCCGTCGCCGGATGGATCCGGCTGGCCGGGATCAGATTGCCCGGAAATGGCGCCCGGTCCGATCCGTCCGCCAGGTTCCCGCTCATCGTGTCGAAAATCGCCGTCGGGCTCCCCGAAAAGTTCCCGCCCCGCATCGCCGCCGTCGGCACGCTCCCGATTCCCGACGAAAACTTGTGATCCGTCGTTCCCTCGTAACTCGTAAAGTAAAAGAGCCGGTCTTTCTTCACCGCCCCGCCCATCGTCCCGCCAAACTGGTTGTACACAAGCTTCGGGTTTCGCTCCCCCTGCGGCAGAAAGAACGGTCGCGCCTTCATCGCATTGTTGTTGTGATACCAGAACGCCGACCCGTGACTCTGGTTCGACCCGCTCTTGATCTGCACGTTGATCGCGGCGCCCCCCGCCAGACCCTGCTCGGCATCAAACGAATTCGTCACCACGTTCACGGTCTCAATCGACTCCAGCGGCGGAACATAACCCGCCATGTGCGGAATGTAGATGTTCGTACTGCTGGCCCCGTCAATCCGCGTATTCACCGAGTTCGAACTCGTCCCGTTCACGTTGAACCGCAGCGCCCGCGACGGGTTGGCCGGCGCCGAATGCGCGTTGTCGGGCGGCGCAAACCCCGGCACCGTCACCATCAGCTGCTGGTAGTTCCGGCCCGGAGGCATCGGCAGATTCACCAGCTGCCGGGAACTCACCTCCGCCCGCACCTCCGCCCGGTCCGTCTGCAGCGCCGCCGTCTCCGCGCTCACCAGCACCGTCGCCGCCACCGGCCCGATCTTGATCGTCGCATCGGCCCGCACCACGCTGTTGATCGAAACCACCACCCCGCTGATCGTCGTAGGCGTAAATCCTTCCTTGCCGATCTGCACCCGGTAGGCGCCCGGCAGCAAATTCTGAATCACAAAATACCCGGTTTCGTTCGTCACCACGGACCGCGTCGCGTTCGTCTCCACGCTGGTCACTGTCACCGTCGCGCCAGGCACTGCGGCGTCCGCCGGGTCCGTAACATTCCCGACCATCGAACCGTAAAGAAGCTGCGCCCGCAGCGGCTCAAGCGATGGCCACAGCAGCATTACCAACAGGGGAAGAATCATTTTGCGCATTCGAACCTCCAGGACGGCCTCGCCGCCGTCCATTTTCCGTTAACCATACCCTTCACTGCCCCAACTCATGACAGCGACTGCAATCCGTCGAGGCCCCGCGCCGGACATGGCAGCTCATACACGCATCCATGCTCGTCGAAACCTCCCGCGACAATACCTCTCGTTCCGCCACCGGCCCGTGGCAATCCGTGCAGGAAACCCCTGCCTTGACGTGCTTATCGTGCCCGAAAAAGACGAAATCCGGCACCTGGTAGACCCGCACCCACGGAATCGGCTTCCGCTCCTCGGCAAATCGCCGAAGCGCCGCCAAGGCCGCGCTCTCCCCCTTCACCGCCCGATGACAGCTCATGCACTGCGGCGCATCCGGAATGCTCGCCCGCGCGCCCTGCGCCGCCGAAGCATGGCAGTCCACGCACCGTGCCCCCAGCCCGGCGTGCAGCCGGTGGTTGAAGGCCACCGGCTGCGCCCCCACCGTCACCGGTAGTGACTCCGGCCGGCTCTGATAATCGCGCCGCAGCCGCGGCGGCGGCGCCACGGAAATCACCGGCGCCTCCCTCGCCCCCTCCGCCGGCAGCGCATACACCACCAGCTTGCCGCTCACGCTCCGGTTGTACTTGTTGCCACCCCCCGCCGCAATCGCCACAAACTGCCTGCCCGTCCGCTTGCCCAGGTACGTCATCGGCGTAGCATGTCCGCTCGCCGGAATCGCCGTCTCCCAAAGCTCGGCCCCCGTGTCTTTGTCAAACGCCCGAAACTTACCATCGTTCGTCGCCGCAATGAACACCAGGCCTCCCGCCGTCACAATCGACCCGCCCAGATTCGGCGCCCCCGTCTTCGGGACACCCCGGCGCTTCAACTCCTCAAACTCTCCCAGCCGCACCTGCCAGCGAAACTCCCCCCGGTTCGGATCAATCGCCGTCAGCGTCCCCCACGGCGCCTGCTGGCAGGGATACCCCTGCGAGTCCCAAAAACGCCCGAACCCCTGATTCCGGTACCGCAGCGTCGCATCCTCCGGCCGCCGGATCAGCCGCATCAGCGCCCCAACATCCATCGAGTTCACATATAGCGTGCCCGTCTCCGGATCGTACGATCCCCCTCCCCAGTTCGCCCCCCCGTTCGTCCCCGGAAAAAACACCGTCGGCTGCTCCGTCACCGGCGGAAATAGATCCGTCCTCAGGTTCACCCCCTTCGTCTTCTCCAGACACTCCGCCCGCGACTCCGCCGTCACCGTCGTCAAATCCTCCGGACGCATCGACTGCCGCGCAAACGGCGGCGGCTTCACCGGAACCGGCTGCGTCGGCGAACTCTGCTCCCCAGGCACCGGACTCTTCGGGAACGGCATCTCCCGGATCTCGTGCAGCGGCTTGCCGGTCGCCCGGTCAAACACAAACACAAAACCCGTCTTCGTAATCTGCGCCACGGCATCTACCGGCCGCCCCGCCCGCTTCATCGTAAACAGCACCGGTTGCGCAGGCAGATCGTAATCCCACAAATCATGGTGAACCGTCTGAAAATGCCACCGTCGCTTCCCCGTCTGACAATCAACCGCCACCAGGCTATCGGCAAACAGGTTGTCGCCCGCCCGGTCGGCTCCGTAAAAATCCGCCGCCGGCGACGTCAACGGCGCATACAACAGACCCAGCTTCTCGTCAGCGCTGAAGATCGACCACGCGTTTACCCCCGTCCGCTGCTTCCAACTCTCCCCCGCCCAACTCTCATGGCCAACCTCCCCCGGCCGCGGCACCGTATGAAACGTCCATCGTAGCGCCCCGGTCCGCACATCAAATCCCCGGATATCTCCCGCCGGGCCCCGCGGCTCCCCATCCGCTATCCACGAACCCACCACCACCGTATCCCGGCACACCGTCGCCGGTGACGTCAACCCGTAAGGAGTGCGCGGAAACTCCGCCGCTACCCCCTTCCGCAGATCGAGCACCCCTCCCTGGCCAAACCCCGGATCCGGCTTCCCCGTCACTGCGTCGATCGAGAACAGCCTCCCGCTCTGATCGCCCAGCAGAATCCGCTTCCGCTTCCCATCCGTCCAGTACTCCACCCCGCGGCTCAGGAACAGCGTCACCCGCGTATTCCGGTCAAACTTCGGATCAAACTCCCACCGCAGCGCTCCCGTCTCCGCATCCAGCGCCAGAAGCCGGTGAAACGACGTCGAAACATACATCACTCCATCCACCACCAGCGGCGTCGTCTCGAACGCCGACTTCACCCCGTAGGTCTTCCCGTCGCTAAAATCACCCGTATCGAGAATCCACGCCGGCTGCAGTCGCGCCACATTCGACTTGTTGATCTGACGCAAACTCGAATACTTCGTCCCCTGCCGGTCCCCGCCATAATGGCGCCATTCGCCCTCGTCCGCCGCCAGCATCACGGCCGCCGCCCCCAACAATATCGTGCCCGCCAATCTCTGCATCAACATCCTTACTTTTCTTCCCAGCAAGTCTATCCGGCGCCCCGCCCCCAGGGACATCCCACGATCGTGCGACCGAAACACCCTGTACCAACGCCCGGCTTTGCATAGAATTGAAGAGCGCGGCCGCCCATGTATCGCCCCCGTTCCCCGTTCGTCGCCCTCCTCCTGCTGTTCGCTCCCTCGCTGCCGGCCTTCGTCCACCCGCTCGACGCCCTCAGCCTCCTGCGGCCTGAACTCCGGCAGATCGAGCGAGAAATCAACCGGATCCGCAACGATTTGACCCACCTGCCCCCGCTCCTGCTCGGCGGCGCCGGCATTCGCCGCGGATTCCACAGCAGCTACACCCCCCTTCCCAAAAAGCCCTTCTGGATCATCATCGACCTCGGCGCCTCCTACCCGGTTGACCTCGTCGCCCTCATCCCCGTCGGCGGCGGCGCCGGCTTCCTCGAACCCGGTTACGGCTTCCCCAGCCGCTTCCAGATCGACCTCACCGACGACCCCGCCTTCGAAAACTTCACCACCATCGCCCGGGAGGTCCTCAAGCCCTATCCCAACCCCGGCCCCTATCC
Source organism: Bryobacteraceae bacterium CoA2 C42 (assembly GCA_019931245.1). GTDB lineage: Bacteria > Acidobacteriota > Terriglobia > Bryobacterales > Bryobacteraceae. The sequence continues at coordinate 15,708 of JAINDL010000076.1, read as the reverse complement.
CTACCTCGCCCACGGCCTCGGCCGCCGCGCCCGCTACCTCCGCATCTACGCCGGCGAACGCTGGCGCCAGGACGATCGCATCTGGCTCGTCGCCCTCGGCGAGGTCATGGTCATCTCCCACGGACGCAATGTCGCCGCCGGCGCCACCGTCCTTCCCTGGAACAAACTCACCACCGCCAACGCCCCCGTTTGGCTCGACGAAAACCTCGTCGACCATCAATCCAACCTCGGGCTCCCCATCCAACCCGAACGCAGCCTCACCCACGGCTACTGCTCCCTGCCCGAAAAACTCCCCGACCACCCCAAATGGGTCCAGGTAGACCTCGGCGCCGTCCTCCCCCTCGATGAAGTCCGCCTCCTTCCCGCCCATCCCCAGGACAGCCCCACCCCAGGCTACGGCTTCCCCCTCCGCTTCCGCGTCGAAGCCGCCCTCGAACCCACATTCGCAAAACCCCTCCTCCTCGCCGACCACTCCCAACGCGACTTCATTAACCCCGGCGACAACATCGTCGCCATCCCCGCCCGCCGCCTCCCCGCCCGCTACGTCCGCGTCACCGCCACCAAACTCTACGGTATCCACGACCCCCGCGCCCGCTACCTGTTCGCCCTCGCCGAACTCGAAGTGCTCAGCGGAAACCACAACCTCGCCCGCGGCCGCCCGGTCCAGGCCCTCGACTTCCTCTCCGGCCCTCCTCTGCCCCACATCGCCGGCATGTTCCCCAAAGGCCCCACCTGGGCCCTCTCCTATCTCGTCGACGGCTTCAGCAGCCAGCATCGCCTCGCCCCCCTCGATCAATGGCTCCTCGGACTCGCCCGCCGCGCCCAACTCGAACAGGCCGGCCAACACCTCGAAACCCGCCGCGCCGCCATCATCGACGAAACCCAAACCTTCGCCGCCATCGTCGCCGGCTCCCTCGCCCTCCTCCTCGCCGGTGGCCTCGCCGGCTCCCTCCTCTTCTCCCGCCGCAAACGCGAACAACAGCTCCGCGAACTCCGCGAACGCCTCGCCCGCGACCTCCACGACGAAATCGGCAGCTCCCTCGGCAGCATTCGCCTTACCACCCAGGTCGCCCAAACCACCGAAGGCACCCCCGAACCCGTCCTCGCCGACCTCCGCGAAATCGAAGCCACCACCGTGGCCACCGCCGGATCCATGCGCGATATCGTCTGGCTCCTCGACGCCCACCGCATCGACTCCCGCGAACTCATCACCCAACTCAGAGAGGTCACCCGCCGGCTCCTCGCCGGCCATCACTTCGATATCGTCGTCCACGAACAGGCCCCGCCCCAGGAACTCAACCTCGAGTTCCGCCGCAACGTCCTGTTCGCCTTCAAAGAAGCCCTCCACAACGTCGTCCGCCACGCCGAAGCCACCTCCATCCGCGTCGAAATCACCGCCCACCGCGGCGCTTTCTCCTTCCGCATCGACGACAACGGCCGCGGCTTCTCTCCCGCCTCCGCCGCCCAGGGCCACGGACTCAACAACATCCGCCAGCGCGCCGAACGCCTCGGCGGTGCCGCCTGCTTTGCCAGCGCGGCCGGACGCGGTACCACCGTCGACTTTCGAGCCCCCGTATGATCTCCAGCACCCCCCGCCGAATAACCGTCTGGCTCATCGAAGACAACGCCAGCTACCGCCACAGCGTCCTCCGCGCCTTCGATCGCATGGAAGGCCTTCGCTGCACCAGCAGCTTCCCCTCGTTTGAAGACGCCCTCCCCCGCCTCCACGACCCCACCCTGCCCGACGTCATCCTCCTCGATGTCGGCCTCCCCGGCCTCGACGGCATCTCCGCCATCGCCCGCATTCGCGCCCTCCACCCCGGCGCCAAAATCCTCATCCTCACCGTCTTCGACGCCCCCCAGAAAATCTTCGCCGCCATCTGCGCCGGCGCCGCCGGATATCTCCTCAAAACCGCCAGCATCGCCGAAGTCGCCGAAGCCATCCGCCAGGCCGTCGACGGCGGCGCCCCCATGACCCCCCGCGTCGCCAAACTCGTCCTCGAACGCTTCAGCAGCATGGCCGCCCACGCCCTCCGCTCCCCCGACTACTCCCTCACCGACCGCGAACGCGAAGTCCTCGAGTTCATGGTCCAGGGACTCATCAAAAAGGAGATCGCCGCCCGCCTACACGTCAGCGTCCACACCGTCGCCACCCACATCCGGCGCGTCTACGAAAAACTCCAGGTCACCACCAACACCGCCGCCGTCTCGAAGGCCCTCCGCGAAGGACTCGTCTCCTCCCGCCCCTAACCCCTGCCGCCGCCCCGCCCTCCCGTGATTCAATAGTGGCCATGCACCGCCGCTCCCTCCTCACCCACCTCCTCGCCGCGCCCCTCTACGCCGAAGACTGGCCACAGTTCCGCGGCCCCGGCGGCCAGGGCCACTCCATCGAACAAGGTCTCCCCACCACCTGGACCGACTCCAAAAACGTCCGCTGGAAATCCCCCCTCCCCGGCTCCGGCTGGTCCAGCCCCGCCATCTCCGGCGACCGCCTCTACCTGACCACGGCCACGGACAAAAATACCTCCCTCCGCCTCCTCGCCCTCGACACCGCCTCCGGCAAAATCACCCTCGATACCGAACTCTTCCGCGCCGCCGGCGCCGGCCCCGGCGTCCACGCCAAAAACAGCTACGCCTCACCCACCGTCATCGTCCAGCGCGACCGCCTCTACGTCCACTACGGCTTCTTCGGTACAGCCTGCCTCAATACCAAAGGCGAAATCCTCTGGAAGCAGGTCCTCCGCTACGAACCCCAGCACGGCCCCGGCGGCTCCCCCGCCCTCTTTGAAGACCTCCTCATCATCAGCTGCGACGGCTTCGACGCCCAGTTCGTCGTCGCCCTCGACACCGCCACCGGCCGCGTCCGCTGGAAAACGCCCCGCGGCAAAGGCAACCAGGCCTACACCACACCCCTCCTCATCACCGTCGACGGCCAGCCCCAGCTCATCAGCCCCGGCGCCCATCACGCCTACGCCTACCACCCCCGCACCGGCAAGGAACTCTGGTACATCGAGTACGGCTCCGGCTTTTCCAACGTCCCCCGCCCCGTCTACGCCCACGGCCTCGTCTACATCTGCTCCGGCTTCTTCCAGCCCGTCCTGTTCGCCGTCCGCCCAGGCGGCCGCGGCAACGTCACCCAGTCCGAAGTCGCCTGGACCTTCCCCCGCTCCGTACCCCTCACCCCCTCCCCCCTCGTCGTCGACGACCTGCTCTACATGGTGAGCGACAACGGCGTCGCCACCTGTCTCGACGCCAAATCCGGCAAACTCGCCTGGCAGCACCGCATCGGCGGCAACCACTCGGCCTCCCCCGTCTACGCCGCGGGCAAAATCTACTTCCTCAGCGAAGAGGGCGAATGCACCGTCCTCACCCCCGGCGCCACTTACCAGGAGGTCGCCCGCAACGAAATCGGCGAACGCACCCTCGCTTCTCTCGCCGTCTCCGGCGGAGCCCTCTACCTCCGCGGCGACCGCCACCTCTACCGCATCCAAGCCTGATCCGCGCTTCCCTGCGGCCTATCTCGCCACCCCGGAAAAGCCAGAGTCCCTGCAGGCCCTCTGGCTGCCTCCCCCTGCCCGGCGTGACCGACAGCCCCCTCCCGGAGAACGTCCCCTACTTCGCCATCCCCCGCCAAACCACCTCCACCAACTCCCGCGCAAACCCCGGCGGAATCGTCGACGACGCCAGATACCGCGCATAAAACGCCCCCACCAGCAGGTTCACCGCCGCGTCCAAACTCACCCCCGCCCGCAACTCCCCACCCCGCTGCGCCCGCCGCAAGATGCCCAGCAACTGCGCCCGCCGGTTCGCCACCAGCCTCTCCCGAAACAGCGCCAACAACTCCGGCGTGTGCCCCTCCTCCGCCAGCACCGTCCCAATCAACGACATCCCGTTCGGCCGCAGCAGCGACCGCGCAAAGTTCTGCAGCGCCGCCGTCAAATCCCCCGCCGTCGTACCCGTCGCCACCACCGGCTCACTCGTCTGGATCGTCCGCAACGCCGCCGTCGCCAGATCCGCCTTCGAAGACCACCGCCGGTAAATCGTCGGCTTGCTCACCCCCGCCTCCTCCGCCACCCCGTCGAGCGACATCCGCGTATACCCCTGCTCCGCCAGCAAGCGCAAAGCCGCCTGCAGAATCCGCGCCTCGGCCTCACCGTCCCGCGGACGCCCCGGCCCCCGCCCCGCAATCTTCTCGCTTGCCACCCTCCCATCTTGACAATCATTTTAGATACGATACAGTATCGTAAAGAGACCACACCCCCCACCCGGAGCCATCTTATGCAAATCGGAATCCTTGGATCAGGTAACGTCGGCGGCGCCCTCGGCCGCCGCTGGGCCGCCGCCGGCCACCCCGTCCTGTTCGCCTCCCGCGAACCGGACTCCCCCCGCATGGCCGCCCTCGTCGCCGCCGCCGGTCCCCTCGCCCGCGCCGCCACCGCCGCCGAAACCGTCGCCTCGAGCGACATCGTCCTCCTCGCCACCCCCTGGCCCGCCACCCGCGATGCGGTCGCCAACCTCCCCTGGGAAGGCAAAATCCTCATCGACGCCACCAACCCCCTCCTCCCCGCCCTCGCCGGTCTCGAGTTCGCCAACACCACCTCCGGCGCCGAACAGGTCGCCGCCTGGGCCCCCGGCGCCCGCGTCGTCAAAGCCTTCAACACCATCGGCTACAACATCATGGAAAACCCCACCTTTCACGGTGCCCCCGTCACCCTCCTCTACTGCGGCGACGACCCCGCCGCCAAAGCCGCCGTCCGCTCCCTTGCCGCCGACGCCGGCTTCGCCCCCGAAGACGCCGGACGCCTCCTCCGCGCCCGCCTCCTCGAACCCTTCGCCCTTCTCTGGATCTCCCTCGCCATGCTCGAAGGCTACGGCCGCGACATCGCCTTCTCGCTCCTCCGCCGAAACGATACCATGGTGCTCTGAACCCCTTGCGCCTCGCCCTCCTCGCCGCCCTCGTGAGCCACGGCTGCCTCTCCGCCCAGTCGCGGCTCCTCCCGGATGCCGATCTCGCCCGCCTCCAGGAAAACATCAGCCAGTACGGCTGGGCCGCCGCCGTCCGCGCCACCCTCATCAATACCGCCGACTCCTGGCCCCAGTCCCACCTCGCCCGCTTCGGCCTCCGCGAACTCGCCCTCCCTCCCGAAGGCGGCCAGTGGCCCCACTGGTACGTCTGCCCCACCACCGGCGTCCCCCTCCGCTTTGAACCGCCCAACGGCCACGTCTGCCCCAGCGATAACCGCCGCCTCACCGGCTGGCCCTACGACCAGGTCATCTACGCCAACCGCCACGACGCCCTCGCCAACGCCGCCCGCGACCTCGCCCTCGCCTACCGCCTCACCGGCAACATCACCTACGCCGAAAAAGCCGCCTGGATCCTCAACGCCTACGCCGAACGCTACCCCGCCCTCCCCCTCCACGACCGCGACAATCGCAACACCCGCTCCGGCGCCCGCGTCCACGCCCAAACCCTCGATGAAGCCATCTGGCTCCTCCCCCTCGCCTGGGCCTTCGATCTCCTCCAGGGTGCCGACATCCTCTCTCCCGATCAATCCGCCCGCATCGAACGCCACCTCCTCCGCGAAGCCGCCGCCACCATCCTCCGCCACGACGCCGGCATCTCCAACTGGCAGTCCTGGCACAACGCCGCCCTCGCCGCCGTCGCCGTCACCCTCAACGACAGCCCCCTCCTCTCCCAGGCCCTCGACGGCCCCAGCGGCCTCCGCTTCCAGCTCCGCCAATCCGTCACCCCCGACGGCTTCTGGTACGAAGGCAGCTTTACCTATCACTACTACGCCCTCGACGCCCTCTGGCAAACCGCCGAACTCGCCGCCCGCGCCGGAGAATCCAGCCTCTTCGCCGAACCCTCGCTCCAGAATCTCTTCTCCGCTCCCCTGCGCTTCGCCCTACCCGGCGGCACCCTCCCGCCCTTCAACGACGCCGTCACCGTCAACCTCCAAAACTACAGCCGCTGGTACGAATCCGCCTACGCCCGCTGGGGCGATCCCCTGTTCGCCCTCCTCGCCGCCTCCCGCGCCCGCGGCCGCGAAGCCCTTCTGTTCGGCGTCCCCGAACTCCCCGCCGCCCCGCCCGCCCCGCTCACCAGCGCCCTGCTCCCCGACTCCGGCTACGCCGTCCTCCGCGCCCCCGCCCCCTCCGACCATACGCTGATTCTCAAGTACGGCCCCCACGGCGGCGGCCACGGCCACTACGACAAGCTCAACTTCGTCTCCTACGCCCGCGGCGGCATCCTCGCCATCGACCCCGGCACCCAGGCCTACGGCGCCCCCACCCATGCCACCTGGGATCAGCAAACCATCGCCCACAACACCATCACCGTCGACGAGCGCACCCAGGCCGCCGCCACCGGCCAACTCCTCGCCAGCCAGTTCGAACCCAACTTCTCCTTCGTCCGCGCCTCGGCCGGCCAGGCCTATCCCCAAGCCAGCCTCACCCGCTCCCTCCTCCATACCAGCGAATACACTCTCGATCTCTTTGAAGCCGCCGCCACCGATCAGCAGCCCCACCAGTTCGACTGGGCGTACCACAACCAGGGCGAGGTCCTCACCTCCCTGCCCCTCGTCCCCGCTCCGCCCCTGCCCCGCGCCATGGGCTACCAGCACCTCACCAACAACCGCTCCGCCCCCGCCCCCGGCGACTGGCAGCTCCGCTTCGATGGCGCCCGCGCCCGCCTCGGCGCCTACGGCTCCGTCTACGCCAGCACGACCAACGTCAAAGGAGCCTTCACCACCTCCCGCGAACAGGCCGCCTCCGGCACCGGCTCCGGCCGCCTCGACTACCGCTTCAGCGGCCCCGGCTACTTACTCTACTCAACCCCCAACATCACCAATCTCCCTCAGCCCGCCAACCGTCCCGCCGGCCTTCGCCTGAGGATCTACGGCGACGGCTCCCGCCACCGCATCGCCCTTCGGGTGAACGATACAACCGACGAGCGCTTCGTCGCCCCGCTCCTCACCATCGACTGGACCGGTTGGAAGGAGGTAACCGTAACCAACCCCCAGACCTGGACGCACTATCTCGGCAACGACGATGGGGTCATCGATCTCCCTCTCCGCACCTTATCTCTCGAACTCCAGCAGACCACCGGCGCGCCCGCCGAAGGAGCCTTCTTCATCGACGACATCGACCTGCTCTATGAAACGGGCGACCCGCTGCGGATCGCCGAGTTCGAGGTACCCCTCCAGAGCCTCCGCGTCTGGATGTTAGGCGAACCGGGCACGGAAGTAGTCACCGGCAATGGCCTCGGAGAGGATCTGACCAAGCCGGTCCCCTATGTCATGGCCCGCCGCCGCGGCGTTAAAACCGAATTCATCTCCCTCCTCGAACCCTACGGCGCCGAACCCGAAATCACCGGCTTCCGCCGCGCCGACGACGGCGCCCTCATCATCACTGCCCCCACCTGGACCGACACCATCCGCCTCACCCCCACCGGCGTCGAATACTCCCGCCAATAGCCCCGATGCCCGGAAAGCTACAATAAAGGCTAACGCCTCGAAAAGCACCGCCCTTCTCTTCGATCCCGCCGCGAAACGTCATGGCCGCCACCAATTTCAAAACCGAAAGCGACACCTTCCGGAAGCTCCTCGGCAACGGCCTCACTTACCGTATCCCCCGCTTCCAGCGGGACTACACATGGACCCAGGACGAATGGGAGGATCTGTGGATGGATATCCAGGGCACGCTCCAGGCCCATGGGGAAAGCGCTCACTACATGGGTTACCTCGTCCTCCAGTCCGCCGATGACAAGACCTTTGACGTCATCGATGGCCAGCAGCGCCTCACCACCATCACCATCATTCTGCTGGCCATTCTGAAAAACCTCCAACGTCTGATCGATGCCGGCGACGATGCCGCATCCAACCAGCGCCGCATCGACCAGATGCGACAAACCTACATCGGATACCTCGACCCCGTCACCCTCGTCGCCCGCCCGAAGCTCACCCTCAATCGGAACAACAACAGCTACTTTCAAAACCACCTGGTGCCGCTCGGCCGCCTGCCCCAGCGCGGTCTCCGCGCCTCGGAACACGCCCTGCGCAAGGCGTTCGAATGGTTTGACCAGCGTATCAACGAATACCTCAAAGCAACTGCCGGTCAGGAAGGCAGGCGACTTGCCCAACTGGGCGAAGACCTCTGCGATCGCTTATTCTTCACCGTCATCACCGTCACCGACGAACTCAATGCCTACAAGGTGTTCGAAACGCTCAACGCCCGCGGCGTCCGCCTCTCGGCCACGGATCTGCTCAAGAACTACCTGTTCTCCCTCCTTGACTCCGGCGCCGAGTCTGATCACGAACTCCGTTCTCTCGCAGCGCACAGGCCGTAGCGAGTCCGTTGTGCGCGTGTTCCGCGAAGACCGTTGGGAGCTCGTCGTCGGTCGCCTCCAGGCTGAGAACTTCCCGGACTTTCTTCGCGCCCACTGGAACAGCCGCCACCCCTTCTCCCGCCATTCCGATCTCTTCAAGACCATCCGGTCCGCCGTACGCACCCGGCAGGTGGCCTTCCAACTCCTCCGCGAAATCGAGGAGGACCTCGATACCTACCTGGCCCTGTCTTCGCCCGAGCCATCCGACTGGAGCCCAGAAGACAAGCTCCTGGCTGCAACCCTGAAACTCTTCCGCGTCCGCCAGCCTTTCCCACTGCTCCTGGCCGCCCGGCGCGCCTTCGCTCCAGCCGATTTCACCGCCCTGCTGCGCGCCACCGTGGTCATCTCGATGCGCTTCAACGTCATTGGCTCCTACAGCACCGGGGAACAGGAGCGACGATACAACGAGGTCACCGAGCACATCGCCACCCGCCAGCTCACCACCCTCACCGGCGCTCTCCAACCCCTGCGCAGCATCTATCCCGACGACTCCGTTTTCCGCTCCGCCTTCGCCAACAAGACCATCCGCACCACCGATTCCTGTCACTTTGCAAATTATTTGGCGTAGAAGTTTGCACGCTATTTGGCGTACCCGGCTAGACGTTCGCTAAGATCGCTTCTTTGCCCGTAGAAGTCGAATCACGGAGGTCCGGCTGATCCCCAGTTCCTTGGCGATCGCGCGTTTGCTCAGCCCGTCCTTGCGAAGAAGCTTCATCTCAGGGATCAACTTCGCCGCAGTCTGGGGCCGCCCATGAGGTTTGCCCTCCTTACGAGCCTGATCAATTCCTGCCTTAACGCGATCCCGGAGAATATCGCGTTCGAACTCCGCGAACACTGCCAGCATACCGGCGAGTGCTCGGCCGCTCGGCGTCGTCATGTCCAGGGCCTCGCTCAGGGAGACGAAGCCCACGTCCAGAGCCGTCAACTCCTGCATCGTCGTCACGAGATCCACCAAAGACCGGCCCCACCTGTCGAGCCGCCACACCAAAACCAAGTCGATCTCGCGCCGCCGGGCGGCCTCGATGAGCTTCTGACGCTCCGGGCGGGTAGTGGCTCCTGATCCAACATCCTGGATTTCGACCGCAACCGCCCATTTCCTTCGCTTGGCGTAGTCCCTCATGGTCGAGAGTTGCATGGGTAGCGTTTGCTGATCATGCGTGGAGACTCGGGCGTACAAGCCGACACGAAGCGCCGACACCCCCTGTCCAAAAACCCCTCCCTGTTTGGGGCTCGAAGAACGGGCTTTTTTAAGGGCTTTGGGCACTCGATACCAGTATGCCCAAAAACTTTAGTTTTTTCACATGGGGCCAACCCAGCGAACATGCCCGGCTGGTACCGGTTCCGGAACTGTACCAGTCTGCCCTACACTGCGCGACTTATCGTGATTTGTGAACAACCGACAGACCGGTGGGCGCTGTCAATGATCGAAGCAAACCCAAGCCCGTGCGTAGACCGAATTGCAGGTTTCAAACGCGAAGTGGCCCGGTGCAGCAGCTCTACTAGGCTGCGACTGGCTACGGCGATTCATGGCTTATGGGGCTACGCCGGGTGCCGTTGCCACTGGACACTGCAATCCATTTGCATCAGAAACATGTCCCGAGAGTCTTCCGGGCCGTGTTCACACCGATGACCAGCCTGGGAGCATAGAGGGGTCCAGGTCGGGAAGAACTGCGCCTTGAACTAGAGGCTTGATCCCCCGTAAATCAAGCATCGGGGCACGATAGCGCGTTGTCCACTGGACAGCCGGAACCCGGTATCCAAACTGTGGGTTGACTACCGGACCATTTCGGTCGTATTATTTGGTAGTCCCTCATTTTGCAACTCAGTTGCGAACTTGCGGGGCAAGAGGAAGTCCCGCGGGCCGTTCTTGGCCGAGCAACCCGCAGGACCTGATCGCAAACCACCGAAGCAGCCTGCGGCTTCCAGAATAGCGGAATCCGGGCAAGCTTCGTCAAGGAGAATTGTCATGGAAATTCCGCATGCGCCCCACCGGAGCGTTTCGGCTAGCTCCCCTCGGAAACGGGTGTTGGCCATCGAACCCGCCCTTGGAACCGTATTCGCCTGCAACAAGTGCGAACACATTCACCTTTGTCTCGGCGACGTACACCTACGTACCGACCTCGCCGGCTTTCAATCATTGGTCATTCTATTGAATCGAGCCGCCGCAAACTTTGAGATCTGGGCCCATCACCAGAGGAGTGCCGCATGAGAACCGTTTTGCTTCTCGCGGCTGCATCGGCCGTGCTGGCCCAGGGTACGAGACTTGAGATCCGCACGAAGGATGGAAGCGGTTCGATTGCCTCCGGTCTCGCCGTCCGGGCTCAGCATCGCGCCACCGGAGCCCACAAGTCATGCACCACCGACTCGCTGGGCGTCTGCGACTTGGAACTCGGGGCGGGATTCTACCTCATCACGGCATCGAACCAAGACCTGGAGGGCCGCGCGGAACTGAATCTCACCGAGCCACGGCAGGCCCTTCAGGTGACGTTGCAGCCCCGCAGTATGCGCACCTCTGTCACGGTGGTAAGCGCTTCGCGGACGGAGGAACTCCAGGAGGAATCGCCCACCAAAGTGGAAGCCGTTACGCGCGAGCAAATGCTGAACACCGGCTACGAGCGGGTCTCCGATGCTCTGCAGGAAATCCCCGGCGTGCTTGTGCGCCGCGGCAGCACGTCCACGGTGGGAGGTGAGCAGATCCAGGGCATCGACTCCCGCCAGGTGTTGGTCTTACAGGATGGCCTACCCATCGTAGGCGCGCGCGGGATCAAGTCGGGCGCGGTCAATCTGAACCGGCAGACTTCCGACCGGCTCGCGCGAGTGGAAGTGGCCAAGGGTTCCGGCTCATCCACGTATGGCAGCGACGCGATGGGCGGCGTGATCAACATGATCACGCGGGAACCGTCGTCACCGTTTGAAGCAGGGGTATCGGCGTCCGGGGGTTCGCTCGGCATGGTTGACGTCCGCGGTGATCTCGGAGGACGCCGCGGACCGGTGAGCTACTTCGTGAATCTGGGCGAAAGCCGACTCGACTCCTATCAACTGATTCCGGGGAGTCCGACCACCGTGGGTCCCGATACGCAACGTCGTGATGGCTTGGCCAAGATCCGCTATCAGTTCCATCCGAAGCTGGCGCTGGGCTTTACGGCGAACGCCTATCACAACCGCGACAGGGGCCGCAACGCCAGCGAGACCGGTCCCGTTTCAGGTGTCTCGAATGACTCTACGCAGACCTTCGCGCTCGTCGCCGATTTGGTACTCGACCACGCTACCACCCTGCAGGCGCGCGGATACTCGGCCCGCTACGACGAGAACAACCTCACCACGCCGCTCGGCCGCCCCGAACCGCCGTCGCCTTCGAACCTGAACGAACGGTTGAAGCGGCTGGACGCCACGCTCTCGCGCCAAGTCGACGGAGCGCATTTCGTCCAAGGCGGCGTTGAGTGGAGCCAGAACCTCTATCGCGGCGCCAACCGGTTGGTGGGAGACAACGTTGGCCAGCAGGTCACATCGACCGATACGTGGCTGCAGGATAAGTGGAGCGTCAACCGCTGGCTGACGCTGACCATGGGCGGGCGGGTGACGGCGCATTCGCTCTTCGGCAATGCCGCCGTGCCCAAAGCCGGCGCGATCGTGAAGCTGAGCAACAACTGGATTCTGCGTGGATCTTTCGGCCTGGGGTTTCGCGCGCCCGATCTCGGCCAACTCTACTTCCGGTTTGCGAATCCGGCGAATTTCTATCAGGTAATCGGTAACCCAACCTTGAAGCCGGAACATAGCCGTACATTCCAGGCGGGCGCGCTCTATCGACACCGCCGCTATCGTGCGGGCGTCACGCTCTTCCGTAACGATATCCGCGATCTGATCGACAGCCGGCTCACGGGTACGCCGCGTTCCGCCACGGAATTAAACGCCATCCTCACCAGCTACGGAATTCCGGCCTTCTTCGATCCGCTGCTCGGCCGGCAGACGTTCGTCTACGTCAACCAGGCGCGCATCTTCACCCAGGGAGTGGAACTGGATGGGGAGTTTGCCTTCAACCGCAATCTGCGACTGAGCGGCGCCTACACGTTCCTGAACGCGCTCGATCGGAACACGCGGTTGGGCCTGCCGCAGCGTCACCGCCATCACGGCCAGACGCGGCTCGACTATGCCATTCCGCGCTGGGGCGTCAATGCCAACCTGCGCGGCTCGTTCTACAGCCATTGGCTGTTGAACGCTGTTACCGGCACGCGAGGACTTCCCTTCCAGATTTGGGATGCGTTTGCCGCCAAGGACCTGCGACGGGGAATTCAAACCTTCGTAGCCATCGACAATCTCAACAACAGCCGCGACGGGAAGTTGCAACTTACCCCCGCTTCTTTTGACCGTCCCGACTACGGCCGCACGTTCCGCTTGGGACTGCGCTATCGCTTCCGTCAAGACCAGTAACTCGAAAGGACCTCAATCATGAAGATAACCAAGCTCCTTTACACCTGTGTCGCGCTGGCCACCGTGGCTCAGGCGCACTTCACTTTCATTCTGCCGCTGCCCGGCGACGAAGCCGCCGAGATGATTCTCGGTGAAACGCTCTCCTCCCGGGACACGGTAAACCCGGCGCTAGCTGCCGGCGCGCAACTCTACCTTCGCAATTCCCAGGGAACCGTGACGAACCTAAAGATGGAGCAGGATGGGCATCGTTTTGTGTTGGCCCTGCCGGGCACTGGTGACCGCGTCGTTTACGGCTCGGCCAATCTCGGCGTGGCGAGCCGGGGCAAGGACACCACGCCACACCTACTGCTTTACTATCCGAAAACGATTCTGGGCAACGCCTTCACGCCCGCCACTATCATCGGCGGAGACCAGGTGGTTGAGATGACACCACAGGGCAAGCCCGGACACATGAGCTTGCGCCTGCTGGTTCGCGGGGAGCCGCTCGCCGGCGCGGAGATCACCGTGCTGCTTCCGGACGGCCAGCAACAGAAGGCAAAGACGGACGCCTCTGGAGTGGCCGGGCCATTTCATCAGCACGGCCGCTACGGCGCTTGGGCCCGCTTCTGGGAGAACAAGACCGGCGAGCAGGCGGGCAAGCGTTATGAGCAGACCCGCCACTACGCCATGCTGGTGTTCGACTCTCTGGCGCAGCCGGAAGCCGTCACGTCGCTGCCGGAAAAGACATCCAGCTTCGGAGCGGCCGTGGAGGGCGACTGGCTTTATGTCTATGGCGGCCATATTGCTCAAACGCATTCTTATTCGCAGGCGTCGGTGTCTGGCCAGTTCAGCCGGCGCAAGCTCGCCGGCGGCGATTGGGAGCGTCTGCCGGCCGCCACGCCACTGCAGGGGTTGAACCTGGCGGCGCACGCCGGCAAGGTCTGCCGTGTCGGGGGCATGCAGCCGCGCAACGCGCAGGGTCAGAAGGCAGACAATCATTCGGTAGACGAAGTGGCGTGCTTTGAAGGCACGTCCGGCGCCTGGGCCGCCTGGCCCGCGCTACCGGTGCCGAGATCCTCGCACGATGTTGCGGTGGTGGGCCATCAGCTCATCGTGACCGGCGGGTGGACTTTACGCGGCGCCGAGCCGTCGCTCTGGGCCAAAACCACCCTGCTGCTCGACCTGCACAATCCCTCAGCCGGATGGCGCGAGGTTGCGCAGCCGTATGAACGCCGCGCTCTCGTTACCGCGGTTTGGAACGGACGCGTGTACGTAATCGGCGGCATCACGCCGTCGGGCAAAGTGAGCACGGAGGTGGACGTGTACGATCCGGTGACCAACGTTTGGACCAAGGGGCCCGCCCTGCCCGGAGACGCGATGAGCGGTTTCGCACCCGCCGCAGCAGTACTGCAGGACAAGCTTTACGCCAGCACCGGCGACGGCAGCCTTTTTGTCCTCAACGCGGCTGGCGAGCCGTGGCAGCGCGTTGGCCGTAGCGCACAACGGCTCGCCCATCGTATGGTCCCGGCCGCGGGCGCGCTGCTCATTTTGGGGGGCGCAGTGAAAGGTGGCAACCTGGACCTGACTGAACGCTTGGCAGTTCGGTAGTCGCTGCAATCGTGCCACTCTGCGGATCGTGTCAGGGGTTCGGCGCCGGGTAATCTTGTCCAGATGAGGTGGCAAGTGCCGATAGACGAGAACCGTGCCGAATCGATAAGCGCGACTAAGAAGCTCGATATGACGCTGGGGCCGCGCGACAAAGTCGGAGTGCGGCTCCTCATTTCCTTAATCCTGTTTCACTTGCATGGACAAGGCCTAACCAGCACCCGATCAACGGCAAAGGCATCCGTAGACCAGTACGGCCCTCGCTGTCGTACTGGCGCGAACAGAAAACCACATCAGGCCACGCCGATCACCAGAGTCTCACGAGCTGTTTCAACGACGGTCTTCGTGATCTCCTGTATTCCGTTGATTTCGAGAATGCGCTCCATCTGAGTGAGAAGCCGGTTTAACAAGCGGAAGTTCCCGCTCGTGATTCTGATGATGGCAGCGATGGCGTCGTCGGCCCACGGCTGCGGCGGCAGCTTCACGCCGGAAGGAACCCACGGTTGGGCCAGCAAGCGGCGAATCTCTGCCACGCCCAGCTGGCGGAACTCGTGAACGAAGCCGATGCGCGAGTAGAACTGGGGATAGCGCGCCAGACGCTTCTCGATCCCCGGCATCCCGATGAGAACCAACCCGATGTCTCCCTCATCGAAGATGCCCCGTATTTGTTCGAGGCTGGCCATCCGGAGCCGGTCTGCCTCATCGACCAAGACCAAGGACGTTGGGTCCGGAAATGCACGCTCCCTCGTCCGATACTCATCTTCGACATCGCCAAAAAAGGGGACCAGGATTTCCGGCATCGGCCCATGCGGAAAATCCTGGTGTTCCGGTGTCCTTTCGGCAAGCCTGCGTAAGCCAGTTCCGATCGGGATTTCTTTTCTTCCAGCAGCCGCCGAACCGATATTCGGCCGATCTTCAACCGCCGCGCGATCTCCGATTTGCTGATTCCTGCGAGAAATAGGTCCCTGACGGTGCCCGCTTTGCCAGCGGCCGTCGGCGGCCGTCCAAGCCGCTTCCCTTGCAGCCGAGCATGCGCCAAGCCGGCCCGCACCCGCACCCGCTCCCGCATAATGTCCCTTTCAAACTCCGCGAAAACCGAAAGTAGTCCCGCCATCGCCCGGCCCGCCGGCGTAGTCAGGTCCAACGCCTCCGTCACCGAAACGAATCCCACACCAAGCGCCGTAAGTTCCTGCAACCTCGATACCAGGTCGGCAACCGACCGGCCCCAACGATCCAGTCGCCAAACCAACACGACATCAATGTCCAGCCGGCGCGCGGCATCGATCAATCGCTGTCGCATCGCACGCGCA
>JAINDL010000148.1 GCA_019931245.1 Bryobacteraceae bacterium CoA2 C42 | reverse complement strand
CCGCTCTGCTCGGCGGCTGCTCCTGTGCTTGGCGTTGCTCGGCACCTTCCGCTCGCTTCGGGCGCGGCCGGGCTCAGGCGGGATCCGCTCTGCCTTCGCGCCGCTCTGCCCGGCGGCTGCTCCTGTGCTTGTCGTTGCTCGGCACCTTCCTCTCGCTTCGGGCGCGGCCGGGCTTGCCGGGCTCAGGCGGGATCCGCTTTGCCTTCGCGCCGCTCTGCCCGGCGGCTGCTCCTGTGCTTGGCGTTGCTCGGCACCTTCCGCTCGCTTCGGGCGCGGCCGGGCTCAGGCGGGATCCGCTCTGCCCGGTGGCTGCTCCCGCCGGGCGGGTGGCGTGGTCCGCGCTTGGCTCCGGGGCGGCGCGCGCGGATCAGATGCTGCCCGGGCCGAAGCGGAACCGGCGCGCTACGGCTTGATCAGTGTGACCTTCGTGTAGGCCAGACGAAACCCCTGCTTCTCATAGTTGCGCTGCGAGGCGCTCCCGGGTTCCGTGTCGGCCGTCGCCAGGTCGCAGCCGGCGCGGGCGGCCCGCGAAAGACGCTCCCGGATCAGCTTCGCTTGCAAGCCCGCGCGGCGATACCGCCGGATGGTGCCGTCGCACTGGAACAGCGCCAGCCCCTCGTGATAGCAGACCTGGGCGCCGGCGAAGGATTCTCCCTCATGCCGCACCAGCAGACTTTCCGTGTGCGGCAGTCCGTAGAGCGTGTGACAGAGCTCGAGCGCCCCGGGCGTCGCCACATCGAAGAAGGCTTCGGCCAGCGGTTGGGCCCATGCGTCAGAGTCCGATGCCAGCGTGATGTCCGGATCGGGATCGACCACGTCGGCGGCCGTGAGCGGGCGGAACAGCGCGTTTTCAAACGCGCCGATCTCGTAGCCGCGGCGCGAGAGATAAGTGAAGATCGCCGCGTCCGCAAACGGGCTCAACACAAACGTCACCGGTGCCATCCGCTCCTCGTAAAAGGCTTCGACGGCGTCCAGGTCGGCTTCGAAAGTCGGCGCCACCATGCCGGCGCCCTTGACCTGCGTCAGCGGCGAGGTTTCCTCAAGAAACGCCGCCGTGCCGCTGCCGCAGGCAAGGGACGCCGCGGCAGACTCCGGGTACAACCGGGCGTGCGCGGCGACGCTCCACTGCGCCACCGTCGCTGCCGCCTGTTCGAGCCGGAGCGCGAGCGGGAGATCCGCGTACATTTTCGTTAGAGGATCAGTTTCGAGGCGATCGATTCGAGCTGAATCCGAAACGTCAGCGCCTCGCCGGCGAGCGGATGGTTGCCGTCGAGCGTGACTTTATCCGAGGCGATCGCGATTACCCGCACCATGAAGGCCTGGCCGCCGCCGGATAGCTGCAGCTCGAGTCCCTCTTCGAGTTCCATGTCCTCCGGGAACCGGTCCCGTTCGACTTCAATCACCATTTCGGGGTTGGCCGGGCCGTAGGCGTCGTCGGGTTGAATGGTCGTGACAACGGACTGGCCGGGCGAGAGGCCGATGACCGCTGCGTCAAAACCGGGGATCACCTGGCCGGTACCGAGCGTGAACTCCAGCGGGTCGCGGCCTTCGGAGGAATCAAAGATGGTGCCGTCAGCGAGGGTGCCCTGATAATGCACCTTCACCTTGTCGCCGGCTTGCGCTGTAATCATCGACTGCAGTGTATCACTGCCGGCCGGCCGCTATACTGGAAGGTACAGGGAAACCAGAGAAAAAGGAGCTTCATGGGTATTCAGCGTATTGGCATTCTGACGGGCGGCGGCGATGTCCCCGGCTTGAATTCAGTCATCAAGGGGGTCACCTACCGCGCCACCGAACTCGGCATCGACGTACTCGGTTTCCGGCGCGGCTGGGAGGGGCTTACGCATCTGAATCTGGACGACGAGGAGAGCAAGAAGCGGTATCTGATGCCGCTCGACCGCCTCAACACGGCCACCATTGACCGCTCCGGCGGCACCTACCTCCACTCGAGCCGCACCAACCCGGCCCGCATGCGCAAGCTCCCCTCGTTCCTGAGCGCGGACAGCTTCACGCCCGAGACCGTCACCAAAAAGGGCGAGACCTACACGGCCTACGACATCTCGAAGCATGTGATCGCGAATCTCGAGAAACTCGGCGTCGATTGCCTGGTCGCCATCGGCGGCGACGACACCCTGAGCTACGCGCAGAAGCTGCACAAGCAGGGCTTCCGCGTCGTGGCCGTGCCGAAGACCATGGACAATGACGTCCGCGACACCGAGTACTGCATCGGCTTCTCGACGGCCATCTCCCGCGCGCACGACGCCATTCAGCGGCAGCGGACCACGGTCGGCTCGCACGAACGGCTCGGCGTATTTCGCATCTTCGGCCGCGACGCCGGCTATACCGCGCTCTACACCGCCTACGTCACCTCCATCCGCTGCGGCATCCCCGAGCACGCCTTCGACCTCGACAAGATGCTCGAACTGCTCGCCCGCGACAAGCGCAACAACCCGTCGAGCTACTGCCTGACGGTGCTCAGCGAGGGCGCGGCGTGGGAAGGCTATCAGGTGCAGGAGTACGGCGAACCGGACGACTACGGCCATCGCCGCAAGATGAACGTCGGCGAACTGTTCGCCGAACAGGCCAAGAAGCGGGCGGGCCTCGAAGCCATTGTCAGCGACCTCACCTATGACCTCCGCGGCGGCAGCCCGGACTTCGTTGACAAGATGGTAGCGACCACGTTCGGCAACATGGCCTTCGATGCGATCCTGGCCGGGCAGAGCGGCGTGATGGCGGCCATCAACCACGGCTGCTATGCGATGGTGGAGATCCCCGACCCCAAACTCGGACCGCGGAAAGTGGACGTCGCGACGATGTACAACACCGACCGCTACCGGCCCATCTACGCCAATAAACTCGGCATTCCCATCTTCCTCACCAAGGCCTAAATGGGTCTGTTCGATCGGTTTGTGAAGAAGAAACCGGAGTTGACGGCGGATCTGCGCGAGCGGATCCGCCGTTCGTTTGAAGAGGCGGCCGCCGACGAGGAGCACTTCCCTGCAACGATCGACCCGCGCATTCTGCACGTGCGGGTGCTGCTCGAAACCTTCGGCGACCTGAACGGCAAGCGTGTACTCGATGCCGGCTGCGGCAAGGGCCGGTTTGCGCGCGCCCTGCTGGCCGAGTATCCCGGCGCGGCGCTGTGCGGCATGGATCTGGCCGAGGCGATGCTGCGGCATGTGCGGCCGCCGCTGTGGCCGGTGGCGGGGTCGCTTACGGAGCTGCCGTTTTCGACGGCGGCGTTTGATGCGGCCTATGCCACCGAGTCGCTCGAACACGCTGTCGAAATCGAACGCGCCGTCGCCGAACTGTGCCGTGTCGTCAAGCCGGGCGGGGCCATCGTCGTCATCGACAAGAACAAAGACCACTGGGGACGCTTCGAAACCCCGGCCTGGGAGCGCTGGTTCGGCCAGCGGGAACTCGAAAAGATGTTGCGGAAGCACTGCCGGCAGGTCACCAGCCGGCCCATCTCCTACTGGGAGGACGTCGACCCGGATGGCCTCTTCCTCGTGTGGATCGCGCGGAAGTAGAATAGGGCTGTGCGTTGGAGCCTGGTTCTGATTGCGTGGGCTGCGCTGGCGCAGCCGAAGGCGAAGCTGTGGTGGAGCTTCACGCCGCTGCGTGCGGCGGAAGGGTCGATTGACGGCCACGTCCGGGCCGGCCTCGCCAAAAAGGGCCTGACCCCGAACCCGCCCGCCGATGCGCGCACGCTGCTGCGCCGGATCCACTACGATCTGACCGGCTTGCCGCCCACCGAAGCCGAGGCCAACGCCTTCCTGGCCGACCCGAACGTGCCGAAGCTGGTGGACACGCTGCTCGCCTCGCCGCACTTCGGCGAACGCTGGGGCCGCCACTGGCTCGACGTGGCCCGCTACGGCGAAGACGACTTCCACGGCACCGCCCCGCACCCGTATGCCAACGCCTGGCGCTACCGCGACTGGGTCGTGCAGGCCTACAACGCCGACATGCCCTATGACCTGTTCGTGAAGGCACAGGTGGCCGGCGATCTTTTGCCCGAGCGCGAAAAGTATCTCGGTGGCCTGGGTTTGTTCGGCCTCGGGCCCTGGTATTTCGGCATCTCGCAGCCGCCGCAGGCCCGCGCCGACGAACGGCACGACCGCATCGACATGGTCACCCGCGGCTTTCTGGGCATCACGGCGGCCTGCGCCCGCTGCCACGACCACAAGTACGATCCGATCTCGCAGCGCGATTACTACGCCCTCGGCGGCGTCTTCGCGAGCACAGCCTACAAAGAGTACCCGCTCGCGCCGAAAGAGGACGTCGAACGCTACGAGGCGCACCGGAAGAAGATCGCAAAGCAGGAGAAGGCCATCAACGCCTTCCTCGACCAGCAGCGCGAACAGCTCGCCGGCATCCTCGCCCACCGCATCGCCGACCTGATGACCGGCACGGGCGACCTCGACGCCGAACTGGCCAAACGTTGGCGCGAGTATCTCGCCAAGCCCGACGAGGACCAGCCCTTCCGCGCCGAATGGGACCAGCGCAAGGATCGCGCCGCCGCCGAAGCGTTTCAACAACTGGTACTGGCCATCGCTGAAGAAAAGAAGACGCTTGACGCCGAAAACGCCAAGCTCGTGGCGCGCGCCGCTCCGCCGCCCACCAAGCGCCGCATCGTGATTCTGCCGGGCAACTACGACTCGGAAGCCGACTTCAACCCGGGTTCCGACATCCCCACCGGGTCGCTCGAACGCGATCGCTACACCTTGTGGCGGAAGATGTTCAGCGGCGATGGGGCGCTGCTGCGCGTCAAAGAGGTCGACCGTTTTTTGAGCGGCGAATGGAAGCGGCACCTCGAGGCCCTGCGCGCCGAACTCGACCGGCTGAAGAAGGCGAGCCCGCCGGCCTATCCGTTCCTGCACGGCGTGGCCGAACACGAAGAGCCGATTGACCTCGAACTGAACATCCGCGGCAACCCCGAGGCGCTGGGGCCGAAGATTCCGCGCCAGTTTCTGGCGGCGCTGGGCGGCGAGCCGCTCGGGCAGGGAAGCGGGCGCCTGCAGTTGGCCGAAGCGATTGTGCGGCATCCGCTGGCGGCGCGCGTGATGGCCAACCGCATCTGGGCGCACCTGTTCGGCCACGGCGTTGTGCGGACGCCGTCGAACTTCGGGCTGATGGGCGAGCGGCCGGGGAACCCGGAGCTGCTCGAGTATCTGGCGGCGCGTTTCGTGGCGCTGCGCTGGTCGCCGAAGGCGCTGATCCGCGAGATTGTGCTGAGCGAAGCCTACCAGGCTTCGAGCGCGCGGACGGCGGCGGCCCAGCAGGTGGATCCGGATAACCGCCTGTTCTGGCGCGCCGAGCGGCGGCGGCTGGACGCCGAGTCGATGCGCGATGCCCTGCTGGCCGTCTCCGGCGAGCTCGAGGCGCGGGTGGGCGGGGAGTCGGCGCCGCTCGATGACAAGCTGCGGCGGCGGACCGTCTACGCGCGCGTTGGCCGCTATCAGCAGAACGAGACGCTAGCGCTGTTCGACTTTCCCAGTTCGAGCGTGAGCGCCGAGCACCGGGCGGCGACCAACGTGCCGCTGCAGCGGCTGTTCTTCCTGAACAGCGACTTCATCAAGCAGCGCGCCGCGGCCTTCGCCGGGCGGGCGCCGGACGTGGAGCGGGCCTACGCGCTGCTGTTTCAGCGGGCGCCCTCGGCGCGAGAGAAGGCGCGGGGCGAGCAGTTTTTGGCGCAGGCGTCGGCGGTGGAGTACGCCCAGGTTCTATTGAGTTCAAACGAGTTTCTCTATGTGGACTAGACGAGATCTGTTGACCCGCACGGGCTTGGGATTCGGCGGCGTGGCGCTGCGGCAGCTGCTGGCCGCCGATGCCTTCGCGCCCCGGGCGCCGCACTTTCCGGCCAAGGCCAAGCACATCATCTACCTGATTCTGAACGGCGGCATGTCGCAGGTGGATACGTTCGACCCTAAGCCGGCGCTCGGGAAGTATCACGGCCAGCCCATGCCCGGCGGCAACCCGAAGACGGAGCGCGTCACCGGGTCGCTGCTGCGGTCGCCGTTTGCGTTTCGCAAGCAGGGGCAGAGCGGGATTGAGGTGAGCGAGATCTTCCCGCGCATCGGCGCGCAGATTGATAAGTTCACGGTGATCCGGTCGATGTACAACGACGTACCGAACCATGAGCCTTCGCTGTTCATGACCAACTGCGGCGCGATTCAGCCGGGGCGGCCGTCGCTCGGCAGTTGGTTGACTTACGGGTTGGGGACGGAGAACCGGAACCTGCCGGGCTATGTGGTGATGTGTCCGGGGACGCCGGTGGTGGGCCCGCCGCTGTGGGAGAGCGCGTTTCTGCCGGCGGTGTACCAGGGAACGTTTATCGGCATCAACGAGACGGACCCGAAGAAGCTGATCAAATATGTGGACCGCGGCGGGACGGCGCCGGCGGCGCAGCGGCGGCAGTTGGATCTGTTGAAGGAGCTGAACGAAGAGCATCTGGCGGCGCGGGGCGGTGACGGGCAACTGGAGGCGACCATTGAGTCGATGGAGATCGCCTACCGGATGCAGAGTGAGGGGCCGGCGGTGTTTGACCTGGCGGGGGAGACGCCGGCGACGCGGGAGCGCTACGGGGATTCGGCCTTTGGCCGGGGCTGTCTGATGGCGCGGCGGATGGTGGAAAAGGGGGTGCGGATGGTGCAGATCTACTTCGGCAACTCGCAGCCGTGGGATGCGCACGAAGATATTCAATCGCACGCCCGGCTGGCGCGGCAGGCCGACCCGGCGGTGGCGGCGCTGGTGGCGGATCTGGACGAGCGCGGGTTACTGCACGAGACGCTGGTCGTGGTGGGGACCGAGTTCGGGCGGACGCCGGCGGTGGAGACCGCCTCGACGACCAAGCTGCATAACGGGCGGGATCATAACTCGCTCGGCTATTCGATTCTGCTGGCGGGCGGCGGGGTGAAGGGCGGGTATGTCCACGGGGCGACGGATGAGTTCGGTTATAAGGCCGTCGATAAGCCGGTGCATCCGCACGACCTCAACGCGACCATCCTGCATCTGATGGGCCTGGACCATACCAAGCTGACCTACTTCTATAGCGGGCGCCATTTCCGGCTGACCGATGTACACGGGGAGCTAGTGCGGGACATCCTGGCCTAGGCCGACGTGGTGTCGAGTGGAGTTTTGCATTGGCAGCCCTTGAGACTAAATCCCAATGGCTGCCAATGCGCAACGTCAGAATGGTCTCTATTCGAAGCAGGCCACCAATGCTGATAGTAGTTGCTGCTCGTAATCGTTTGTAGGCGCTGCTGTGACCTTGAAAACGAACTTGGCGCGGGTTTCACCGATAGGAACGGCCGCATTTTCGTGCTGCACTAGATCGTCGAGAGTCCTAAGAACCTCCATGATGAACGGCGACTTATCGTTCACTGCCCTCGCGTGGACAAGTTGCTGAAGCCCTACGTGCCACTCTGCCGCTTTCCAAAGAACGGAGCGTTCGGGAGCAAAGCGCGGACCAATCACGAAGTCTTTGTACCATTCCTTGTCTCGCCCGAGGTGCTTGGACAACTGCAGCATAACGGGTTCTGGCAGAGCGTGTCCGAACGCCAGCGGGGGGCCACCGACAAAGTAACCAATTGTTAGTCCAGGACTGTATCGGGAGCGCACTTGGAACCCATCTCCCGTTGCGCCCGGGCGCAGCGGGTGCTCTTGTTCTATGGTCGACCACATCAAGAGACGACTTGCGCTTGGCCCCTTGGGGATAGACGGTAGTGCAGGCGCCGCAACGCCCGTTCTCGCCGCGACGACGCTGGCCGACTCGCCATATTTGCGCCATGTTGGATGGCCCATGGTCAAGGACTCGTCATCCACTTCGGCCGCCACTAGCCAGCTCATAAGTGGATAAGTCGATTCCCGTTTGTTCGTGACGGTGTAATCGTAGACGAATTCTCCAGCCGAAGATCGGGTAACACGGACCGTAGCTTGCGCTCGAGCCTTGTTCCCCAATGGGATTCGGACGGTGCGAAACGCCTTTGAATGGGCCATCGCAGGGCTAAGCGATTCTGGGAAATACGCGATGTAGTCACCAGTGGCTACGTCAATGAAAAGATAGGTTTCTTTTGGGTATCGCTCGACTAATGGAACCCCATTAGCGGGCCAAGGAGGCAACGATGAGAAGCCTGCCTGGATTCGAAATTCTGCCGTCGGGCCATTAGTGATTCCACCCTGAGACTGTGGATATAGTGATGTCCCCAAAAACATAACAAGGAAAAGGGTTTTCATTCGGTTTGGATTCCTTTAGAACTCACAGTGGATGTGGCGATTACCATTTGTGTTGAACTGGTCTTCGATCAAAGCCAGCGATGCGCCGTTGGAGAGGCACAGCAGTCGAAACTGTTCAAGTAGTTGGGGCGGTATCGTATACAGCCCCGAATTTCCCCTGACATCAACCGCCTTCCCCAAACTGTGATTGAAGTGCGAGCCGGCCCATCTGTTGTTCGCCTGGATATCGAAGCGACCCCCGAAGGGCAGTGACATGTCATTGACGGCAATCTTTCCTTGGGCCGGGTTGGCGGCGAGAAATTGGGTTGCAGTGGCTAAAATTGCATAGGCTGGCACCGATCGCATCCAGTGGTTGTATTCATTGCCGCCATGCCCAGTTGTGTTGCCGCCGATATGAATCCACTGGTCCCGCTCGCTTACCCAATAGATATCGTTGTACCCGACTAGATAATCTACCCCACCGCACGGGTACAATCCCCCTGTTGGACACGCGCTCACTCTCTCGAACTGACCAATTTGCGTAGTCTGGCCGTATATCGGGACCAAACCGGTCAGCGCATCTGTCGTTACATCGATCAATGCGCTGAATGGCCCACTCGGACTGGTCGACACTAAGGTAGCAGGTCGATTTGCATTGTGAAAATGACCATTTGTGTTGAAGTAGGGGCCTGCAGCAACTCGCATCGGGCAGGCGGGTATTATCTGATCGTTGTTGTTCTTGCAGTTTGCATAACCAAGCAGTTGCGTTGAGCTCGGGGCGTAGACGGAGATCCCAGACACTGCCGGTGGACCGATGCCGTCACTCGGGAACTTGAGAATGCCAACAGGTTGCCAGCCTGGGGAGTTTCCAACCGTGTCGGTAATCCCGCCGAAAATAAGTCTAGTGCCTGTAAAAGACTCTGTAAACGAGACGTTTACAGTGACTTCTGTATTGTCCCCCGACGTAGAGACTAGTCCGCTCACTACGACGCATTGCGAATTCGAGATGGGTGGCCCCAATGAGCCAGTTAACTGAATCGAACCGGCGATCCCGGTGTTCGTGTCGTTGAGGAGATAGAGTGTTGACCCGCCGCCGTAGGCCATATAGCAAGCGTTAAGTGCGTCCACGGTTGAATTCACGAGGATCCAACCGCCCGTTAATGAGGAGCCTGGAGACTTCCTAAAGTTGATCTTCAATGTTTGGTCGGCGCTGATCCCTGTTCTGGGAGAAAAGTGGCTCACGAGTGGTAGCCCTGGCTCGCTGCCTGCGTTCCACACTCTCCATATCCCCATGGTCTTCCAGCCTGAGTTGCCTCCGAATTGGTCTTGAGCTGCCATGAAAATTACTTTGTCGCCTCGGGCCCGAGAAGCGAGGGGAGAGGCGAAGGCGGAATAGAACTGGTATGCAACTGTCAGCGTGAAAGTAGTGCCGCTTCCGCTAGAAGATACCAATGACACGCCACATTGCGAGTTCGATGCCGGTGCGGCCGTCAGGCCTCCGGTATCCCCTACAAGGTAGAGTACCCCCCCCCGAGCCGTTAGGTACAAAGGCGATATAGCAAGCGTACGTACCATCCAGCGCTTGATTGATCAGGACGTTGAGAACGGACAATGTTTGATGGCCTGACGGTTCGGAGGAAAACTGAAAAGTGAAGGTCTGAGAACTAGAGCCGCCGCTTGCGGCCCAGCCCGGTGGGTCGACACTAAGTGGTTGTAGGATGGGTGGGCCGGTGCTGGCGCTAGCGCTCACGGCACCGCTGAGTATGGTCACTCCGAATAGAAGAAATGTTCGAATGGTGTTTGACATAGGCAATCCCTCCCAGGAAGAATACATCTTAATTCCTCGAAAAGAAAGTCAAAAGTCAATCAATGTGTAAAAACGTAAAGTGGCCGCAGCATGTCCCTCACCGGCCCTTGCGATTAAAGGCGTCTGGGCGACATTATCAACAAAGCCAACTGAGTCGTTAGCATCGAAACTTCCCTGGATGACTGGATTGGAGGAGGACGAACGCCTTTCCATCGGATACACGTTGCAACCGCGCGAGCGAGTTCTGATTTAGATTGCCGATGTTGGGGGGAACTACTGCGGTACATCCTGGCCTAAACCAATGTGGATAGGGGCGGCGCAACTGCTGGCGTAGCCGCAGGCCGTGGGCAGCAGCGGAGGCCGCTTCTCCTTTTTCGAGCGGCCGGCCGGTTCCGTTACATTGTGTAAAAGAAGGGCCGGAGCGCCGAGGCGGGTGAGCACGGCGTCGAGGCGGCCGTCGTTATCGAAGTCCGCGATGACGGCTCCGCGCCAGGCGCCTTTCGGCGTCACCGGGAGGGCTTGTTGGAAGATGCCCTTGGCTTGGAGGAAGAGCGTGGAGGTCTCTTCGTAGACCTCGTTCGAAACGGTGGCGATGTTATCGGTGACGTGGCTATTGGCGGTAAGTAGATCGAGCCAGCCGTCGTTGTTGAAGTCGCCGAAGACGGCGCCCCAACCGGAGCGGGTCATGGTGAGGGCGCCGAGTTTGGCGGGGTAGGTGATGTCCTGAAACCGGCCGCCGCCCAGGTTGCGCAGTAGGGGAAAGGTCTCGCGGACGAGGGCCGTGAAGAGGAGATCGGGGCGGCCGTCGCGGTCGACGTCGGCGACGCTGGTGCCCATCGATGAGACCGGTTGGCCACTCTCACTCAGGGCGACGCCGGATTCAAGGCCGGTCTCTGAGAAAGTGCCGTTGCCGTTGTTGTGGAAGAGGAAATTCGGCAGGTTGTCGTTGGTGACGAACAGGTCGAGCCAGCCGTCGGCATCGAAGTCGGCGACGGCGACCGACATGCCTTTGCCACGGTGGCGGGCGATGCCGCTGCGTTCGGAGACGTCTTCGAAGGTCCCGTCGCCGCGGTTGCGATAGAGGCGATTGGCGAGCGGCGCGAACTCCTTGGGGTTGCAGTAGACGCGGACGCCCTTGGCGTCATCGCCGCAGAACTTGTTGTTGGCCGGGGTCCAGCCGAGGTAGTTGACGACGAAGAGGTCGAGGTGGCCGTCGCGATCGTAGTCGAACCAGGCGGCGGCGACGGCGAAGGGCTCGTCGGCGATGGCGGTGGGGATGGGGGTGAGGGTGCCCTTGTCGTTGCGGTAGAGGGTGTTGCGGCCGGCGCCGGCGACGAACAGGTCGGGGTCGCCGTCGTTATCGAAGTCGCCGACGGCGGCGCCGATGGAAAAGCCGTCGCCGGGGACCGGGAGGGCCTCCCAGCCGGCGGGGCCGCGGTTGCGGAGCAGGGTATTGACGTGGTGCGGGCCGGTTTTGCGCAGGGTGCGCGGGTCGGCGCCGTTGGGGAAGAAGAGATCGACCCGGCCGTCGCCGTCGAAATCGGCGGCGGCTAGGCCGCCGGCCATGGTGGAAACGAGGTGCTTGGCGGCGGTGGGGGAGTGGTTCAGGGTGAAGGGGAGATCGTGGATGGTGAAGCGGGGAGCGACCACTGCTCCGGAGATCGCGCCGGGGGCGGCCGCGACCGGGGCGCGGGCGATTTTTTCAAGGATCTGGCGGCCTTCGGCGTTGTTGGCGGCTGTCGCGGCTTGGCGGGCTTCGGGGTAGCGGCCGAGTTTGTAGAGGGCGCTGGCGAGGCCGGAGCGGCCTTCGGGGGAGTCGGCGCGGCGGTAGTGGGCGGCGGCGAGTTCCAGGTTGCCGCGCTCCTCTTCAATGCGGCCGCGGAGCTGCCAGACGCGCGCCGGCGGTTCGCCGGCAGCGAGCGCGGCCGTGGCGCTGGCGAGCGCCTCGTCGAAGCGGCCGCGGAGGAATTGGACGCGGGCGAGGAAGTAGGGCGCCTTCACCCGGGCAAACAGCGCTTCGGCTTGGGCGAGTTCGCCGGACTGCTGCCAGGCCAGACCAAGCAGCAGAGCCGCTGGCCGGTCCTGCGGATTGGCGGCCAGATGCTGTTCGTAGAGTGCGGCGGCTTCAACGAACCGCTGTTGCTGGTAAAATTGCCATGCCTGCTCTTTTGCCGTCTGCGCAAACAGGACGGCGGCCAGGAGCAGGGCAGCAACACGCATGGAACCATTCTACGGCGGGCAGGGAAACGGCGTAGACGGGGCGAATGTGGTAATCTCGATAGAGATAAGGGAGATTGGTTTTGGTTGAATTAAACACCCCCACGCGAGAAGCCGTTGAAGCGGCGTACGACCGGACGGTGCGCGAGGACATTGAGCGCTTCCGCGCGGTAGCGGCTGACTATCTGGCGGGCTCTCTCACGGCCGATCAGTTCCGCGCCGAGCGGCTGCGCCGCGGGGTGTATTCGCAACGCCAGGAAGGCGTCCACATGATCCGGACGAAGGTGCCGGGCGGCATCATGACCGCCGAGCAGATGGACTGCCTGGCCGACGTGGCGGATGAGTTCGCGGCGGGTAAGGGTCATCTGACGACCCGCCAGAACATGCAGTATCACTTCGTCCCGCTTCCCCGCGTGGCGGACCTGTTGCATAAGCTGGCCGATGTCCGGCTGACGACCCGCGAAGCCTGTTATAACACGGTGCGCAATATTACCGCGTCGCCGCTGGCCGGTCTGCTGGCCAACGAGGTGTTCGACGTGCAGCCCTACGTGCGGAAAGTCGCGCTGGCGTTTCTGCACAACCCGCTAACCGACGCGATGCCGCGGAAGTTCAAAATGGCCTTCTTCGGCGGCGGCGAGCGCGACGACATGGCGTTGGCGATTCACGATCTTGGTTGCACGGCGGTGATCCGCGATGGCCAGCGCGGCTTCCGGACGGTGCTGGGCGGCGGCTTGGGTCCGCTGCCGAATGAAGCGGTGCTGCTTGATGAGTTTTTGCCCGAAGACAAGCTGATTCCCCGCACCGAAGCGGTGCTGCGGCTGTTCAATCAGCACGGCAACCGGAGCAATAAGAACAAAGCGCGCTTGAAGTTCGTGCTGCGCGAACGCGGTCTTGAATGGGTCAAGCAGACCATCGAAGCCAACTACGCCGATATTCTCGCCAACGGTGGCACGCCCGAACCGACCCATGTGCCCGAAAACTTCGGCGGCTTCCGCCTGCAGCCGTTTCCGCTCGGCGAAGGCGGCCAACTGCCGGTGCTCGGCTCCACCCCGGCCGATCCCGCCTTTGACCGGTGGCTCGAAACCAACGTGCAGGAGCAGAAGCATTCCGGTTACGCCATCGTCACCATCCGCTGCCCGCAGGGCAACCTGGTGAGCGCGCAGATGCGCGCGGTGGCTAAGCTGGCTCGCGACGCCGGCGATAGCTACGTCCGCGTCGGCATCGACCAGAACCTGATGATTGCCTGGATCGCGGTGCATAATCTGCGGCGCGTCCATGCGGCGCTGCAGGCGGTGGGCTTGGCCGATGCGGGGGCCTATGAGATCACCGATACCGTCTCCTGCCCCGGCGGGTATAGCTGTAATCTCGCGCTGACCAAGTCGATGAACCTGGCGGCGGCCATCTCGCAGGCGGTAGCCGACTACCGCGACCCGCAGGTGCGCAAGATGAGCGTGAAGATCAGCGGCTGCCCCAACTCCTGCGGCCAGCACTGGATTGCCGATCTCGGCTTCTACGGCAACTCGCGCAAGATCAACGGCAAGGAAGTGCCCTACTATCTCATGCTGCTCGGCGGCGGCCATGACCGCGAGGGAATGCTGAAGTTCGGTCTCGCGATTCAGAGCCTGCCGGCACGGTTGACCACCGTGGCCGTGCGGCGGATCATCGACCATTTCCTGGTGGATCGTCAAGCGGGCGAGTCGTTCCGCGAGTATGTTCTGCGGCACAAGGTGGCGTTCTTCAAGGAGATGACGGCGGATCTGGCCAAGCCGGCCGAGTTCACCGACGAGATGTACATGGACTGGGGCGACGATGTGGCGTTTTCGCTGCAGTTGGGCCGCGGGGAGTGTGCGTCCTAGTGCGCATTTGCGATACAGTGTGGGGCGAGGAAACTTCGCCCCATGAAAATCGAAGAAATTGAAGGCGTAGGCCCTGCCTACGCGGTAAAGCTAGCTGAGGCCGGTGTGGCCACGGTGGAATCGCTGTTGGAGCAAGGCGGCGCCGCCAAGGGTCGCGCCGCCTTGGCCGAAAAGACCGGTATCAGCGAAAAACTGATTCTCCGCTGGGTCAACCACGCCGATCTGATCCGGATCAAAGGGGTCGGCCCGCAGTTTGCCGAGTTGCTCGAGGCGGCCGGGGTGGATACCGTCAAGGAACTCCGGAACCGGAACGCCGCCAATCTCGCCGCCAAGTTGATCGAGATCAACGAGGCCAAGAACATCGCCGGCACCACCCCGACCGCCAAACAGGTGGAAGGCTGGATTGAAGAAGCCAAGACCCTGGAACCCAAGGTCTCGCACTAGTTAACGCCGGGAGTAACGGGCGGATTGCGGTCGTCCGCTCTCGGCGTCAATAGCGATCTGAGCCACGGCCAGTTGTTGTGTGACGCCCAGGTTGGTAACCTGCGCCATCGTGACCGGACTCATCCCTTCAGCCTCGCGCAGGAAGGTGAGTTGGGAGGTGGACGGATCAACGCCAATCCGGATCGAGTCGCCCATCCGGATCTGGTCGGTAGCGATCAGGTTCGAGAGCGGCTGCACCAGCGACCTTTCAATGGCCCGTTTCAGATGCCGGGCGCCGTACTTGGCGTCGATGCCCTCGCGCAACAGATAGTCTTTGGCTTCGTCGGAGCAGTGAAAGACGAAGGCCCGTTCGGCGGAAGATTGGAAGATTCGCTGTTGGACCAGCTTGAGCTCGATATCGAGAATCTGCCGCATCTGCTTTTCGCCCAGCGGCTGAAACACGACGACTTTGTCGAGCCGGTTCATGAACTCCGGGGTGAACTTCTTGCGGGCGGCCTCCACCCCGGAACGGGAGATCTTGCCCAACATCTTTTCGTCGATGTGCCCCGGCGCCGAATCGTCGCCCCGCTCCAGGCCAAAGCCGAGCTTGGGCTGCAGAAGACTGGACATCTCACTCGCGCCCAGGTTGGACGTCAGAAAGATCAGAGCCCGGCTGAAGTCGACCTTACGATTGTCGCCAAGCGTCAGCGTCGCTTTGTCGAGAATGCCGAGCAAAAGGTTCCAGAGCGAGTCCGAGGCCTTTTCAATTTCGTCAAAAAGAATGAAACTCAGCTTTACCCGGTCGGTGTGGTGCTGGTTGATCGTTTCCTGGCTCAGGAGCGGGTGCGTCTCCCGGTGGCCCAGGTAGCCCGGCGGCGAGCCGATCAACTTGGCGATTTCGTGGCTGTGTTGGAACTCGGCGCAATCGATCTTCACCACCGCCCGCGGACTGCCCACCAGACTTTCCGCCATCGCCTCGACGATCCGCGTCTTACCCGTTCCTGTCGGCCCGAGAAAGAGGAAGTTTCCCACTGGCCGACCGGGCGGATTGAGTCCCGTCTGGTGCATCTGGTAGATGTTGACAATCTGATCGATCGCCTCGTCCTGGCCGATGACCCGCCGCCGCAAATGCGCGTCCAGCGACTCCGCCTCCCTGCCCGTTTTCGAGGGATCGAGTCGCACACTGGTCAAATGGTTTTTTCCCGATCCGCCGGACCCGGATAATCCTAGACTCGCCAGTCGCGTCATGCCACTACTCCTTTGCCATTTCAATTGGGGGTACCACGTTGTTGGTGGTGAAGCGGCAAGCTGCTCCGGCTGGTTCGTTCCCGGGGACTCTTGGATTGGTCTGCGTAATGGTCTGATCACCAATTACCTCAAACAGCACCTGAGCAATTCAGGTGCCGTTTGTCAAAACCCACATTCGCAAGCTACTTCCCCGGTTTCGAGGGCCGAATCTCTACCCGGCTCACCAAAGTTCGCACGGGCATCCTTAATACCGCAAGAACCATATCGGCAACATCTTCGGGAGCTATCTTCCAATCTGCGCCTTTTCCCCCGGTTCGTGGTGAAAAATTCGTGTCCACACTCCCAGGCATGATGTAAGTGACTCGGATTTCTTCCTGCCGGTGATCCAGCATCATCGCTTCACTGAACCCGTTTAATCCGAATTTGGATGCATTGTAGGCCGCCCCACCCGCAAATGGGTTCTTTCCGGCCAGACTCGACAGGTTAAGGATATAGCCGCCGCCGGCCAGCCGCATCCGTTCCAGCGCCGCCCGCGAACAGTAAAAACTGCCGCTCAGGTTGATGTCGATCGTGCGCCGCCAATCCTCGATGGTCAACTCCGCCGTCGGCTTGAAGATCCCGATGCCGGCGTTGTTGACCAGAATGTCCAACCCTCCCAATTTGGCATCGGCGAACCGGAACAGTTCCTCCACCTGTTCCGGAATGGAAACATCGCAGGAGGTCGCATAGGCCTGCGTGAAGCCGCGGGCGCGCAACTCCTCCTCGGCCCAGTCGGCCTCGCTTCTCCCGCAGAAGGCCACCCGGGCACCCGCCGCCAGCAGCCGCTCCACGATGGCCCGGCCGATGCCGCGCGTGCCCCCGGTCACCAGGGCTCTCTTTCCTTCTAAGGTAGTGCTCATAGGGTTACTCGATATACTGAGAAGTGGGATCGATGCAAGACATCAGCATACTCTGGCTGCGGGTGGCGACGGTGCTCTACGCCGTTGGGTTGGTCCACGTCCTGTTTTTCGTCTGGCGCCGTTCGAGCCGATTGTTCTCTTTGGCGCTCCCCGCGTTTTTCGCCGGTGTCCTGCTGCATGCCGTATCGATCGTCGAACAGTCGATGCAAAGCGGGCACCTCGCGCTACAGACCTTTCACCAAACCATCAGCGCGTGCGCGATTCTGATCGCGGTCGCTTTTCTGGTTGTCTACAAGCTGTATGACTTCTCCAGTCTGGCCATCTTCATCTTCCCCGTCACCTTTCTGCTGGCGATGATCGGCGCGACGGCCGTACCGGTGGAGCCGTGGGGGGCCCCCACCCTCCGCGACGCCTGGCTGCTCGCTCACGTTCTGCTCGTCCTCGGCGGATACGCCGCCATGCTGCTGATGGCCGGCAGTTCCGTCTTCTACCTGCTGCAGGAGCGCCACTTGAAATCGAAATCCGCGGGGGGTCTCTTTGATCGACTCCCGCCGCTCGGCACCCTCGATTCGCTCAGCTCCCGGTCGATGGCGGTGGGATTTGTCTGCACCACGGCCGGGGTCATCACGGGCTGCCTGTGGGCCTATATCGAATCCGGCACCCGCTGGATCAGCGAGGGCAGAGTGCACATCGCCCTGTTTACCTGGATCTTTTATCTCGTGGTGGTTTACCTGCGTGCAAGCGCCGGATGGCGGGGTCGCCGCGCCGCCTTCCTCTCCATCTACATGCTGATGTTCAGCGCGCTCACCTGGGTCTCCCATACCGATCTGCGTGGTCTGCTCGCCCGATGAAGCTCCACGTCACAGGCATCAACCACCGGACGGCGCCGGTCGAAGTGCGCGAGCGCATCGCCTTCTCCGACGCCGCTCTCCCGGACGCCCTGCGCGAACTGCGCGAAAGCGCCGGGTTCCACGAAGGCCTGATTCTGTCCACCTGCAATCGCGTCGAAATCGCCGTCGCCACCGATGATCAGGTGGACGCCCAGCGGTCGCTCGAAGAGTTCCTCGGCCGGGCCCGGCACGTCGAAAGCAAAAAGCTCCGCGCGCACCTGTACACCTACGACGACCGCGACGCCATCCGCCACCTGTTTCGCGTCGCCTCCTCGCTCGATTCCATGGTCCTCGGCGAACCGCAGATCCTCGGCCAGCTGAAGCAGGCCTACGCCGTTGCCAAAAGTTCAGGCTCGGTGGGCACCTACCTCGATACCGTGCTCACCCGCGCCTTCTCGGTCGCCAAGCGCGTCCGCACGGAAACGATGATCGGGCAGAACGCCGTCTCGGTCAGCTTCGCCGCCGTCGAACTCGCCCGCGAGATCTTCGGCAATCTCAAGGACTGCCGCGTGCTGCTCGTCGGCGCCGGCAAGATGAGCGAACTCGCCGCCCGGCACCTCCACCGCAGCGGCGTCAGCCGCATCCTGGTCACCAACCGCACCCGCTCCCGCGCCGAAGAGATGGCCGCGATCTTCAACGGCACCATCATCGACTACGACGCGTTTCACCAAACGCTCCCGGAAGTCGATATCGTCATCGCTTCGAGTGGCGCCCCGCACTACATCCTTACCCGCGACCAGATGCAGCGCGCCATGGGCCTCCGCCGCGGCCGTCCCATGTTCCTCATCGATATCGCCGTCCCGCGCAACATCGAGCCGTCGATCAATCAGCTCGAAAACGTCTTCCTCTACGACATCGACGACCTCGGCAAAGTGGTCGACCAGAACCGCAAAGAACGCGAGTCGGAGGCCGCCACCGGCGAAGCGATCATCGCCGAAGAGGTGGAAAAGCTCGTCGCCCGGCTCAAAACCCGCGCCGCCACGCCCATCATCGTCGAACTCCAGGAACACCTCGATCACCTCCGCCGCGGCGAGCTGCAACGCATGCGCGCCAAGCTGGGCGCCCTCACCCCGCAGCAGGAAGAGGCGCTCGAAGCCCTCACCAAAGGGCTCATGAACAAGGTGGCCCACGGCGCCATCTCCGAACTGCGCAAGGCCGCCGCGCAGGAGGACGGCTGGCAGGCCGTCGCCCTCGTCCGCCGCCTTTTCCGTCTCGAAACCGATGAATAACCCGCTCATTATCGGGAGCCGCGGCTCCCAACTGGCGCTGTGGCAGTCCAACTGGGTCAAGGCCCAGCTCGAACAACGCGGCTACTCCGTCTCGATCGAAATCATCCAGACCACCGGCGACCGGATCACCGATGTGTCGCTCTCGAAGATCGGCTCGAAGGGCCTCTTCACCAAAGAGATCGAAGAGGCGCTGCTCGCCGGCCGCGTCCATCTGGCCGTCCACTCCTGCAAGGACATGCCGACGGAACTGCCCGCCGGCCTCGTTCTTTCGGCCATCCCCGTGCGCGAAGACCCGCGCGATGTCGTCGTCGGCCGCCCCCTCGGCGACCTGCCCGCCGGCGCCAAAGTCGGTACCAGTTCGCTGCGCCGCGCCGCCCAGTTGCAGGCGCTCCGGCCGGACCTCGCCATCGAAAACATTCGCGGCAACGTCGATACCCGCCTGCGCAAACAGCAGGAGGGCCAGTACGACGCCATCATCCTCGCCGCCGCCGGGCTCCATCGCCTCGGCCTCGGCGCCCACGTCGCCGAGTACCTCGCGCCGGAGCAGATGATGCCCGCCGTGGCCCAGGGCGCGCTCGCCATCGAAACCCTCACGGCGGGCCCCGGCTGCGACGCCGCCGCGCTGCTCGACGATCCCGCCACCCGCCGCTGCGTCACCGCCGAACGGGCGGCTCTGCGCGCCCTCGGCGGCGGCTGCCAGGTACCGCTCGGCGCCCATGCCACCCTCCGCGCCGGCACGGTCTCCGTCCACGGCGTCTGCGTTTCGCCCAATGGCCGTCTGGTCATCCGCGCCGAAGCCTCCGGCGACGATGCCGAAGCCGTCGGCGCCGCCCTCGGCCAGCGCCTGCTCGACGGCGGCGCCCGCGCCATTCTCGAGCAGGTCTACCACCCATGAAGGTCTATCTCGTCGGCGCCGGGCCGGGCGATCCCGGCCTACTGACGATCAAAGGCCGCGAACTCCTCGCCCGCGCCGACGTTATTCTGCACGACCACCTCGCCAGCGATGCGGTGCTCGATTACGCCTCCCCCGCCGCCGAACGCATCTACGTCGGCAAAAAGAAGGCCGACCACACGATGCCGCAGTCCGAGATCGCCCGGCTGATGATCGGCCACGCCCGCGCCGGTCACCTCGTCGTCCGCCTCAAGGGCGGCGACCCGCTCATCTTCGGCCGGGGCGGGGAAGAGATGGAGGCGCTTGTCGAAGCCGGCATCCCCTACGAAATCGTGCCCGGCGTCACCGCCGCCCTTGGCATCGCCGCCTACTCGGGCGTCCCCCTCACCCACCGCGACCACACCAGCGCCGTCACCTTCGTCACCGGCCACCAGCCCGAACAGATCGACTGGTCCCGCGTTGGCCACGCCGAAACGCTCGTCGTCTATATGGGGCTCACCGCCATCGGCGACATCTCCGCCCGGCTCATCGCCGCCGGCCGCGACCCCGCCACCCCCGCCATGGCCGTCCGCTGGGGCACCCGGCCCAACCAGCAGACTATCGTCGCCACCCTGGCTGACCTCCCCGCGCAGGTCGCCGCCGCCCAGATGCGCCCGCCTGCCTCGGTCATCATCGGCGAAGTTGTCGCCCTCCGCGAAAAACTGAACTGGTTCGAAAAACTTCCCCTCTTCGGCCAGCGCATCGTCACGACGCGCGCCGGCATGGCCGATCCCTTGCGCGCCCTCGGCGCCGAAGTCTACGAACTCCCCGCCATCGAAATCCGGCCGCCCCAGGACCCTGCCCCTCTCGCCGCCGCCATCGCCCAACTGGCCAGCTACGACTGGCTGATCTTTACGAGCGCCAACGGCGTCCGCGGCTTCCTTGCCGCGCTCGACCAGAGCTCGGTCGATCTCCGTCAGCTCCGCGCCCGCCTCTGCGCCATCGGCCCGGCCACTGCCGCCGCCCTCACGGCGCTGCATCTCAAAGTCGACGTTATCCCGGAAGAGTACGTCGCCGAAAGCCTCGTGGCCGCCCTCAAGCCGTTCGACCTCAGCGGGAAGCGCATTCTGCTGCCCCGCGCCGCCGTCGCCCGCGACGTTGCGCCCGTGGCCCTGCGCGCCCGCGGCGCTCACGTCGATGTCGTCGAAGCCTACCAAACCGTCGTGCCGCCCACCGACCTCTCCGCCGTCGCTGCCGCCGACTGGGTCACCTTTACGAGTTCCAGCACCGTCAAAAACTTCCTGGCTTTAGGCGGCGGCCGCCTGCTCGACGCCGGCGCCCGCATCGCCTCCATCGGCCCGGTCACCAGCTCGACCGTCCGTCAGCATGGCTACGCAGTCGCCGTCGAAGCCCGCGAATTCACCATTCCAGGAGTAATTGCCGCCCTTGTCGATTTTCGGCAAACCCATTCGTTATAGGGCATGAGTAAATTTCTTCTCCTCCTTCACGAACCGGCGGATTCGCCCTTCCTTTCGATGAGTCCTGCGGAAATGCAGGCCGTCATTGAACGGTATACGGCCTGGTCCGCCAAACTGGCCGCCGCAGGCCGCATCGCCGGCGGCAACAAACTCAAGGACGGCACCGCCCGCCACCTCACCAAACTCGGAGTCATCGACGGTCCGTACCCCGAAACCAAAGAGATCATCGGCGGCTACTTCCTTATTGAAGCGGCCAGCTATGACGAAGCGGTGGAGATCGCTCTCTCTTGTCCTCACGTCGACTTAGGACGGATCGAAGTGCGCGAGGTCGAACTAACCTAATCCCGTGCAGGAACTCGTCGAGAACCTTTTTCGGCGGGAAGCGGGCCAGATGGTCGCATCGCTCACGCGCTCGTTCGGCCCGGCCAATCTCTCTCTGGCCGAAGACGCCGTGCAGGAAGCGCTCATCCGCGCCCTCCGCGTGTGGCCCTACCGCGGCGTCCCGCCCAACCCCGCCGCCTGGCTGCACACCGCCGCCCGGCACTACGCCCTGGATCAGATCCGCCGCGCCGCCAAGCAGCCCGGCCTCGAACCGCTCCCACTCAGCGAGCCGCCGTCGATCGACGACACGCTCCAACTCATCCTCCTCTGCTGCCATCCGGCGATTCCGTCCGAAAGCCACGTGGCGTTGATCCTCAAGACGGTGAGCGGCTTCAGTGTCGCCGAGATCGCCCGGGCTTTCCTCTCGCCGCCCGAGACCATTGCCCAGCGCCTCGTGCGCGCCAAACGCATCATTCGCGAGCAGGGTCTGCAGCCCAACCCGGACTGTCTGGAGGCTGTCCACGCGGCGCTTTATCTGATGTTCAACGCGGGCTACCCGGCTGGTGGAGAGCACTGTGAAGAGGCCATCCGGCTCACCGATTGCCTGCTCGACTCAGGGCTCGGCACAGCGGACACGCAGGCGCTCCGCGCACTGTTCCTGTTCCACGCCGCCCGCTTCCCGAAGTCGGCCTCGCCCTACCGTGCCGTGCTCGGCTACCGAGCCCTCGAAGCCGCCATGCAGGCCTCTCAACTCAGCCCCTGGCACCTCGAAGCCGGCATCGCCGCCGCCCACCTCTGGCGCCCCATCGACTGGCCGCACATCGTAATGCTCTATAGCAACCTTCACGACGTCAAGCCGACCGCCATCGTCCGCTTGAATTGGGCCGTCGCCCTCTCCCAGGCTGGAGAACACGAAGAGGCCCGCGCCATGCTCGCTGCGATCGCCGCCAGCGGCGAACTCAACGGCTACCCACCTTTCGAAGCCATCCTCCGCGCCGGCCTCTAACTCGGACAAATGCCGGCCGCCGGACGAACTAAGCCATCCCCGCTCGACGGAGCGCGGCCACGGAACGGGCCAGACCTTGCCGCTCCAGTGTTCCCAAGTATTCATCCGCCGTTACAGGCGGATTCCTGAGACTCTTCCAGTGCGACTCGGCCGCCGCCACCACCGCTCCTGCCGCCAGATCAAGCAGGTGATGGACAAACTCATCCGGATGTTGGGCCTCAATGCCGAATGCTCCAACGGCATCGGCCGTGAGGTTGCGAAGGTTTAGAGTAACAATGACACTGGCTTGGCCACCAATAGCGGCCGCCAGGACATGATCCATGTCATGCAGCATGCCAACATAGCGGTGGATGAGGTGCGACGGGCCGAGTTCTTTCGTAAAGGCGAGGAAAAGCGCCAAGTGGTAAGTTTAAGATACGCCTTATCTGCAGTAAGCCAGTCTTCATTTTGTTCGACCAGAACCATGCTGATCAACCGCAGGCTGGAACCTCCATGCGGAAAGATGCCGACCACCCGCGTCCGCCGCCGAATCTCCCGATTCAACCGCTCGAGCGGATTGTTGGAACTGATTCGCGTACGGTGCGCCAACGGATAGTGCAAGTAGCTCAGCGCATCATCGATGCCAGATTCGAAAATACTCATCGCCTTGGCAAAACGCGTCTGGAACTGCCGCACCACGTCGGCGGCTTTTGTCTTCGCGCTTTTCTCGTCGCGCTGCACGAACACCGCCCTCATCGCCTCACTCACTTCGGGCTGGCTCCGCTTGGGCACATGCGCCGACACGTTGCGATAAAAGTGCACCTTGCAGCGTTGCCATTCCGCTTTCATCACCTTGCTTACCGCCGCTTTCAATCCCGCATGCGCGTCCGAGATCACCAGCTTCACCCCATGTAAGCCGCGTTCTTTCAGGCGCTTGAAGAACTGCGACCAGCCCTCCTCACTCTCCGCCGGTATCAAGTCCACGCCCAGCACTTGGCGGCCTTCTCCGCCGCCACCGGGTCCACTGGCTTTACTTCCGCCGCGGGCATCTCTTTGAGCAGGGCCTCGAGATCCTCATCGCACGCGGCCATCTGTGTTTGCACATGGTCCCAGTCGGCCAGTGGCCTCGCCACGATAGCCAACTGCTCCGGCAGCCATGTGCCGTCCAGGCT
>JAINDL010000094.1 GCA_019931245.1 Bryobacteraceae bacterium CoA2 C42 | reverse complement strand
TGTGCGCGGTTTCAAAAAGAGCGCACAGGCCGCGCCGGCCCGGCGCCAACGGGCGAGGAACGCGCCCCTTCTGCCGGGCCGCAGCGAGTCCGTTGTGCGCGGTTTCAGAAAGAGCGCACAGGCCGCGCCGGCCCGGCGCCAACGGGCGAGGAACGCGACCCTCCTGCCGGGCCGAAGTGGGTCCGTTGTGCGCGGTTCCCCAAAAGCGCACAGACTCGCTTCGGCCGGGCGCCAACGGGCGAGGAACGCGACCCTCCTGCCGAGCCGAAGCGAGTCCGTTGTGCGCGGTTCCTCAGGAGCACACAGGAGCACCTCGACTCCCCGCGCCCGGTCGAGCAACAAACTCTACGGCGTGCGGTCGTAAATCGTAACCTCGCCCAAACGCTTGAGCCCGCTCGACGACAGATCCCCAGGGTTCAGGCAGTATCCGTCCAAGATCACAATCTTCATTCGCTCCCTTCCAGACACTCTTCATCTCGGTTTTTTACCACTCGAACGCACCCAAATTGGCGGAAGCCGACACCCTGTGGTACAACTCAAACATGGCTTATGTTATCGCTGAACCCTGCGTAGGCACCAAGGATACCGCCTGCGTCGACGCCTGCCCGGTAGACTGCATTCACCCCAAAAAGGACGATGACCGATTTGAACAGGTCGAAATCCTGAATATCGATCCTGTCGAATGCATCGACTGTGGCGCCTGCGTTCCCGTTTGTCCGGTTTCGGCGATTTTCGCTCTTGACGATCTGCCCGAAAAGTGGAGCGATTTCACCAAGAAGAACGCCGATTACTTCGGTCGCTAGGCACGGCATATCCCTGGGACGGGGGTGCCGTCAGATCGCCGCGACGACCCGGTCCCCCATGGCGGTTGTAGTCAACTGCCCGCCCATGTCTGCAGTTCGGGAGGATGGGTCGGAAAAGACTGTTCGCACCGCTTGCCGGATCATAGACGCCCCGCGGCGAGTCTCCGGGTGTTCCAGCCAGTCCATGAGCAGCGCCACCGAAAGAATTGTAGCCACCGGATTCGCAATACCCTTGCCTGCGATATCCGGAGCGGATCCGTGCGACGGCTGAAAAACCGCATGGCTGGCGCCGATATCAGCCGACGGAGCCATCCCCATGCCTCCCACCAGCGCGGCCGCCAGATCGGAAAGGATATCCCCAAACATGTTCTCGGTGACCAGAACGTCGAAACTCTCCGGCCGCTGCACCAGATAGAGCGCACACGCATCGACGTACACCCGTTCGGTGGCAATCTCAGGATACTCGCGCGCAATCTGGTCGAAGATGCTCCGGAAGTAAGCCATCGAAGGCAGCACGTTCGCCTTGTCCACGAGCGTCACCTTCTTCCGTCGTCCCGCCGCCAACTGAAACGCAGACCGGATCACGCGCTCCGCCCCGGCCCGGGTAATCCGCAACCGATCCGTTACCGCGTCGGCCTCCAGCGAATACGGTTCCAGACGCGAAACAAAGAGGCCCTCGGTCGACTCGCGTACCAGCGCGAAATCGATCGCCGTCTTTCCCTTAATCGGACTGTCGTCGGGGTGATACAGCACAATCGGTCGCAGGCCGCAGTACAGACCCAGCTTTTCGCGAATATCGATCTGCGGGGCCATCTCCCGCCCATCCGCCCAACGGATACTCGGCAGACCCATGGCGCCCAGTAGAATGGTGGTGTGTTTAGCGATTTCAGCAAAGGTCGCCTCCGGTAACGGATCCCCGCTTCGCAGGTACTCCCCCGCCCCCACCGCGAACTCGACGGTAGAAAACGTAACCCCGTTCAATTTCGCCTCTACGGCCCGTAAAACCTTCAATCCCTCCGCCACTACGTCCGGCCCAATTCCGTCACCGGGCAGAACAGCGATCGCGTAATTTACCATAAGTTCCGACCATGATAACAGCCCAGGCGCAGCACCGGCCGCGCACGACCACCGGCCCCGAAAAAAAGGCCGGACCATCCAGCAACATCCTTGTTACTGAAGGGTCCGGCCAAAAAGCGCTGGAACGGGAAAAACCGCGCCTACGTCACTAGACGAGGTTTGGTATCTTGATGATCTTCTTCTGGATGGCGTACTGGACCAGTTGCGCTTTGTTATGGATATCCAGCTTCCGCATCAAGTTAAACTTGTGGGCCTCCACCGTCTTCACGCTCAGATTCAGGTCGCAGGCAATCTCTTTAACCGATTGACCCTCGGCCAACATCTTCAGTACTTCCCGCTCGCGTGTGGTCAGTGTCGCAAACCGGGGCAATCGGTTCGCCGACTTAATCCTCGAACGGAAATCATCAACCAGCTGCGATAGCATCCGCGGACTCAGATAACTCCCGCCCCGGATTACATCCCGGATCGCTGCCACTAACTGCTGGGAGGGGCTGTCCTTCAGTACGTAGCCGCCGGCCCCGACCTCCATACCTTCAACAAGGTAATCCTCATCGTCGTACATCGTAAGAAACAGAACCTTCGTCTCGGGTCGGCTCTTCTTGATCTGCCGCGTCGCCTCAAAGCTGCTCAACCCCGGCATTCCGATGTCCATCAACACCACGTCAGGGCGCAATTCCCCCGCCCGCTCCACCGCATCACCACCGTTTGAGGCCTCGCCGATAACTTCCATATCCGCTTCCGCCGCAATCAAAGTGCGGATTCCCTGCCGGAAAAGGGTGTGATCGTCCGCCAACATAATGCGAATCTTTGCCATAATGCTTACCGTAGTTGTTCCCAGTGATTTAAAACTATTCAAGTTATACTTGCCGAATGCCCTGCGGGCCCATCGGCTCTCGCAACAACGGTCGGTTCCTGCTCCCAGCTAGCCCGCCACCTCTAACCCCGGCAATGCTTCCTGCATCGCCGTCCGGCCCGGTTGTGCGTCGGCTGCAATAGCCTCTCTAGGAATCGGCAATTCGACCACTATCTTCGTTCCCGGCGACTTCCGCGAGTGAGTTCGCCTTGCCTCGGTCCGATTACTTTCAATCTGAAAGGTGCCGCCCAGCAAAGTAACCCGCTCCCGGATTCCTGATAACCCGAAGGAATCCTGCTTGCGAAATGCTGCCGCCACGTCAAAACCAATCCCGTTGTCGGCAACCACCAGCTTTAATGTTCCATCGGCAACTCCGATGGAAATGTTTACAGTAGTCGCAAAAGAATGCTTCGCAATGTTGTTGAAACACTCCTGTACCAACCGGTAAACAATACTTGACAGCCGCTTCGGCAAATTCTCGAGCCGGTGCGTCTGCAGCTTTACCTTCCCGCTGTGCACCTGCCGGAAACGCTGAATCAACTGCCGAATCGCCGCCGCTAAACCCAACTGCTCCAAGACCGCCGGGCTCAGCGCACTGATCAGCCGCCGCGTTTCAATAATGGTTCGCTCAACCGCCTGCCGCGTCTCCCGCAGCGTCTCTCGCTCGGCCGCCAAACTTGCCGGCAGCCGGTGCTCGAGCATCTCCATCTGCAGCCGCACACATAACAAGCTCTGGCCCGACTCGTCGTGCAGCTCCCGGCTAATTCGCCGGCGCTCCGCCTCCTCCACCTGCAACATGTGCTCGGCCAGTTGGCGAACCTGCTCCTCCCGCGCCGCCAAACCCTCGGCCAGCTTCGCCTTCTCGATTCCCATCCAGCAGCGTTCCGCCGCCGCTGTCAGCAACTCCAGCTCTCGAGGTAGCCACTCATACTCCCGCGCAAACGCAAACTGAATCACCCCCGACGCCAGTTTCTCCCCCAGCGGTACCGACCACAACGACCCTCCCTTGCGCTGCCACGTCTCGTCTAGCGCACTCTGCAAGGCCGGGCGCGATAACGCCCGCCGCAGCGTCGGCGTATTCGAAATGCGCAACGGCCGGACTTTTAACCGCTCCCCCCCCCGCACCTCCGCCCGCAACTGCCACGTCGCACCCGCCAACGTCCCCTCGCCCTCCAGCAGGAATACCCGCGCCTTCGCCGCTCCGCAGAACTCCGCCAGGCTTACTAAAACCCGCGACAGCAGATCGTCCAGCGTCCGCGACTCCAACTCAATCCGGAACAGGTCATAAAACACCTTCGTCTCGGCTTCCCTTACCTGGTAAAACGCATTGTTCAACGTCAGAATCACGCAAAAATGAAGCTGCTGCACCATCCAGTGCTGATTCGACTCCGCCCCCAACAGCCGCGCATAATCTTCCAGAGCCGCCACCACCGCCGCCGGAGGCAGATTCAACTTCGCCAAACGGCGCCCGTTGTACTCCACCTGCTCGAAAAACGAAGAGATGGTCGCCCCCTGCTCCAGCAGCCGGAAGGCCGCCCCGGCGGTCGTCGCCAACAGCGCCGATCCAATCCGCGGGTCCCCTTTCCGGCCCTTCAGAAAACGCCGGTCCGTCTCCGCGATCCGCGGCCCCAGTTGCCGCGCCGATTCCATCAATTGCGCGTAGAGCTGTTCACTCAACACATCGGCGGCGTCAGCCAACAGGGCGGTTTGTCGTAGACCGAGCACTAAACCCTTATCGAACCCTAAACGAAAATCCTTTAGGGCGATTCGGGATAAAGCCAGGCAAACCCTAATCGTCGTCCGAACTCTGGTTCACTTTCAGCACCGCCAGGAAGGCCTCCTGCGGGATCTCCACCCGCCCCACCCGCTTCATCCGCCGCTTGCCCTCTTTCTGCTTCTCAAGCAGCTTCCGCTTCCGGCTGATATCCCCCCCGTAACACTTCGCCAGCACGTTCTTCCGGATCGCCGAGATCGTCTCCCGCGCGATCACCTTGCTCCCAATCGCCGCCTGCAGCGCCACTTCGAACATCTGCCGCGGAATCAGCTTCCGCAGCCGCTCGATCAGCGCCTTGCCCCGCTCGTACGCCACATCCCGGTGCACGATGATCGAGAGCGCATCCACCGCCTCGCCCGCCACCAGC
Source organism: Bryobacteraceae bacterium CoA2 C42 (assembly GCA_019931245.1). Taxonomy (GTDB): domain Bacteria; phylum Acidobacteriota; class Terriglobia; order Bryobacterales; family Bryobacteraceae. Next base: position 15,575 of record JAINDL010000094.1, on the reverse strand, counting down.
ACATCCAGCTTCACCATCGGCGAAGACCGGAAGCCCGCCAAATGGTAGTCGAGCGAAGCGTATCCCCGCGATGCCGACTTCAGCCGATCATAGAAATCCAGCACAATCTCGTTCAGCGGCAGCTCATAGCCCAGCAGCACCCGCCCGCCCCCGATATAGTCAAATTTCTTCTGCTTGCCCCGTTTCTCCTCAAGCAGCGCCAAAATGTCCCCGATGTACTCCTCCCGCGTAATCACCGTCGCGTCAATAATCGGCTCGTTGATCACCTCAATCGCCGCCGGATCCGGCCACCGCGAAGGATTATCCACCTCAATCACTTCCCCGCCGCGCAGCGTGATCTCGTACCGCACCCCCGGCGCCGTCGTGATCAGGTCAATGTTGAATTCCCGCTCGAGCCGCTCCTGCACAATCTCCAGGTGCAGCAACCCCAAAAATCCGCAGCGGAAACCAAATCCCAGCGCCACCGAGTTCTCCGGCTCAAAATTAAACGCCGAATCGTTCAGCCGCAGCTTCTCGAGTGCATCCCGCAACAATCCATGCTCGGAACTTTCCACCGAATACAGCCCAGCAAACACCATCGGCTTAATCGGCTCAAACCCCGGCAGCGCCTCCTCGGCCGGCGTCACCGCGTCCGTAATCGTATCCCCGATCAACGCATCGCTGATTGTCTTGATATTCGCGTAGAGGAACCCCACCTCCCCCGCGCTCAACTCCGTGGTCGGAATCGGCTTCGGCGACTGGTAGCCAACCCCTTCCACCTCAAACACCTTCCCGTTCGACCACAGCTTGATCTTCTGCCCCAGCTTCATCCGCCCGTCCACAATGCGCATCAGGATGATCACGCCCTTGTAGGGGTCAAACCAGGAATCAAAAATCAACGCCCGCAACGGCGCCTCCGGATTCCCCGCCGGCGGCGGCACCCGCTCCACCACCTGCTCGAGAATCTCCGGAATCCCAACCCCCTGCTTGGCCGAACACAGCACCGCCTCGGAGGCATCCAGCCCCACCAGCGTCTCAATCTGCTCCCGAATCCGCTCCGGATCCGCCGCCGGCAGGTCTATCTTGTTGATCACCGGCAGAATCTCCAGGTTCTGCCCCAACGCCAGATATGTGTTGGCCAGCGTCTGCGCCTCCACCCCCTGCGAGGCGTCCACAACCAGCAGCGCCCCCTCGCACGCCTGCAACGACCGCGAAACCTCGTAGGTAAAGTCCACGTGCCCGGGCGTGTCAATCAGATTCAGCTGATAAATCTGACCGTTTTTAGTCGACTTATGCAGCAATCGCACCGCGTGGGCCTTGATCGTAATCCCCCGCTCGCGCTCAAGGTCCATCGAATCAAGAACCTGCTCCATCATCTCGCGCTGCGACAGCGCCCCGGTATGCTCAAGCAGCCGGTCGGCCAGGGTCGATTTACCATGGTCAATATGGGCAATGATAGAGAAGTTGCGAATGTGTGAGGGATCCATGCGTTACACTTACTAAGGGCCGGAGCGCTTCTTCGATTATCCCATATGTCTCCCGAATTCCTTCTTTTTGCTGTCGACGATCACGGGATCGCCACCATCACCTTTAACCGCCCGGCAAAACTGAACGCCCTCAACGCCCAGACTCTGGCCGAATTCGCCCACCTTCTCGCCGAAGTCCGCCAAAACCCCGCCATCCGCGCCCTCCTCCTCACCGGCGCGGGCGACCGCGCCTTCGTCGCCGGCGCCGACATCAGCGAATTCGCCGCCTTAACCCCCGTCTCCGCCCAGCGCCAGTCGGAAAAAGGACAGTCCCTTTTCCGCCAGCTCGAAACCCTCGGCAAGCCCGTCCTCGCCGCCCTCAACGGCTTCACCCTCGGCGGCGGACTCGAAATGGCCATGGCCTGCACCGTCCGCGTCGCCGCCGAAAACGCCAAACTCGGCCAGCCCGAAGTCAAACTCGGCATCATCGCCGGCTACGGCGGCTCCCAGCGCCTCCCCCGACTCGTCGGCAAGGGCATCGCGCTCGAACTTCTCCTCACCGGCGAACCCATCTCCGCCCAGCGTGCCTATGAGATCGGTCTCGTTAACTACGTCGTCCCCGCCCCGGAACTCCTCTCGTTCTCCCGGCAACTCCTCCTCAAAATGCTCGCCAATGCCCCTCTCGCGCTGGCTCTTACGATTCAGGCCGTCGACGTCGGGCTCAATGGGAGCCTCGCCGATGGTCTCCAGTTCGAAGCAGCGACCTTCGGCCTCTCCGCCGCTACCCAGGATATGCAGGAGGGCGTCGCCGCCTTCCTCGCCAAACGCCCGGCTCACTTCCAAGGAAAATAATCTCCTCCAACCTCTATGCAGCACACAGAAATTGAAGGCGCGCTCGCCGGTCAGGGCCTCCGCATCGGCATCGTCGTCGCCCGGTTCAACTCGCTCGTCACCGAAAATCTCCTCGCCGGCGCTCTCGCCGGTCTCCGCCGTCACGGCGTCGCCCCAAACGCCGTCACCGTCGTCAAAGTCCCCGGGTCCTGGGAACTCCCCCTCACCCTCGCCACCCTCGCCGCCACCAAGAAATTCGACGGACTCATCGCCCTCGGCGCCGTCATCCGCGGCGACACCCCGCACTTCGACTACGTCGCCGGCGAAGCCGCCAAAGGCATCGGCAGCGCCATGATGCAGGCCGAAATCCCCATTGTCTTCGGCGTCCTCACCACCAATACTCTCGAACAGGCCCTCGATCGCGCCGGCGCCAAGTCCGGCAACAAAGGCTACGACGCCGCCCAGACGGTCATTGAAATGGCCAACCTGCTCCGGGAGCTGCGCGCCTAGTGCCCGCGCGTCACCAGTCCCGGCGCCGCGCCCTCCAGATCCTCTACCAGTGGGACATGCGCCACCCGCTCCTTTCCCTCGACGACGCCACCCGCGCCTACTACGCCACCCTCTACTCGGACGACTACGAAGAACGCCCCCCCTGGGACGAGTTCATGGATCAACTCACCCACGGCGCCCTCGAACATCTCGAGCAACTCGACGCCCTCCTCGACCGCCACTCCCAAAACTGGCGCGTCGCCCGCATGTCCTACGTCGACCGCAATATCCTCCGGCTCGCCGCCTACGAGATGATCCACACCGATACCCCAGCTCCCGTCGTCATCGATGAAGCCATCGAACTCGCCCGCCGCTTCTCCTCCGATGAGAGCGTCGGCTTCGTCAACGGCGTCCTCGACGCCCTCCGCCGCCAACTCAACCAGAAATAGCCCTCTCCTTTACCGCACCCACACCTTCACCGCGGGCGCGGCCTGCCCGCCCACCTGCACCACCAGCGGGTGGCCTCCGGCCGCCAACCCCGACGGCACTCGCACGTTCACCTGGTACACCCCGCCAATCTGACCCGGCGCGGCCCCCGCGAACACCACCTCCGCCGCCACGCCCCCAATCTCGGCCGACACCGTCCCCGCCACCGGCAGCAGCGCCTGCGCCGGTGCAAAATCTCCCAGCGCCAGCGTCCCCGTCACCGCCCCCAACCCAGTGGCAAAGATCTGCAGTACCGACCCCTCCCGCGCCCCCCGCCCCGCTCCGTTCCGCCCCCCGTCTTCGTTCAACGCCGCCGCCTCCCCCCCCTCCGCGAATACCCCCGGCGTCACCACCGTCACCCGAACCGTCTGGTCATGCAGCAACGTCAATCCCTGCCAGCCAAAGTAAAGAAAATACTCATTACTCGCCGGCGCCGTCACCGGCGCCTGCACCGTCACCTGCCGGTCATCCGAGTACACCACCGGCAGCGTCGTCCCCGTCAACGCCGCCAACGGAATCGCCCCGCTGAATCCCCCCAACTGCAGCGCCGGATACGGCGCCGACTGGCCCGTCGCCCGCAGCGAACCGTCCAGCAACATCCCCTGCCCCCCCGCCGGGCCCAGCCCGCTGCCAAAAATCGTCACCAGCTGCCGAGGCGAAATCACGTTCGGATTCCCGAAACTCGCCGCATTCCGCACCCCTTCAGAAGCCACCCGCGGCTGCGGTAGCCACCCGCACGCCCCCGCTCCCTCCAGCCGGTAGAACCCGCCGTCACTCGCCAGATGCACCAGCGCCTCCCCCCCCGTAGACACCACAAAATCCGGATTAAACACCGTCCCCGATGGCAAAAAAACCACGTCCAGCATCTCCAACCGCCCCGCTACCCCCCGGAACAGCCGCGCCCCCGCCGTAAAGTAGTTCTCCCCCTGCACACTGCTCACCGACTGCAGCGGCAGCAGCGCCATCCCCGGCAGCGCCGGCCCCAGCCCCATCAATGTCAGCGGATACACGCTCCGGAACGTCGCCGAATTCCCTGCAATCACCCCCACGCTCCCGTCCGCCAGCCGCAGCAGCGCCGCCAACCCCACCACCCGCACCGTCCGCACCGTCCGGTCCCCCCGCACCCAGATCGAAACATCCGCCGTAAACACTCCCCCCGCCGGCGTCGCCCCCGACGTGTACCAATACACATTCCCCGCCTGGTCCCCAGCAATCCGCTGCAAACTCGAAAACGTCCCCAGCGGTCCAAATACAATCGGCGACCCGTCCGCCCCCTTCAACTCGTTCACCCGCCCGTCCGTCTCCACCGCCAGAATCCGCTTCCGGTACGCATCCGCCACCAAAATCCGCCCCGCCCCGTCCACCGAAAACGTCTGTATGCCAAAAATCGTCAAACTGGTCGCACTCTTGCCGTCCGCATCGCCAATGTCCCGCCCGCCCCCCACCACAAACCGCGCCGCCTGCCCCGGCCGCGCCTCCAAAATCCCCGCCTTATCCCCCAAACTCGAGGCGTACAGCAGCGCCCCATTCCGCCAGATCCCGAACGGCGGGGCCTGCCCGTCCACCTCCGCAATCGCCGGCGCGCTCGCCACCACCACCGTCTGCCCGCCCCGGCTGCGCACCATCGGGTTCCGCTGCTCCGGCCGCGCCGAACCCTCAAAGTACAACGCCCCGTCCGGACCAATCGCCCGCGGCGTCCCCGTGAACGCCGGATACGGCGCCGCTCCCGTCTCCAACTGCCCGTTGTCCCGAATCGGCAGCAGCCGGTTCGCCGTCACCCCGGCCGGCCGCCCGTCCGCCATCACGAGAATACTCACCCCCATGTCAAAGTTCGTCTGAATCGTGTCGATCACCCCCGCCCGGCTGATCTCCCGCAAGTGCCGCCCCCCCAGATCCCGAATCCAGATCCGCCCGTCCCGCAGCGCCACCACCTGCCGCGGGTTCGAAAGCGCCGCCTGCAACGCCGGCCCCTCATCCCCCGTCAGCCCGTTCGCCCCCGCCACCCGCGCCGACCCCGCAATCGTCCGCACCACCCCGTCCCCGTCCAGCCGCCGCACCCGGTTGAATCCGTCCACCAACAGCAGCCGCCCGTCCCCCCCGAACGTCGCGCTCACAATCCCCCCCAGGTTCACCTCCGCCGCTCCCACCGCCTCCCCGTTAAATCCCGGCCGCCCCGTCCCCGCCACCGCCACGATCCGCTCCCCCTCCACCTTCCACACCCGCCCCCCGGTCACAAAATGCAGTACCCCCGCCGGCGAAAACAGAATCTGAACAAGCGACGGCAGCGCCGCACCCCGCGCCGGTCCCTCCACCACCTCCAAACCACGCACCCCGCTCCCCGCCACCGTCCGCAGCCGCCCCGCCCCGTCCAACCGCCGAATCCGGTTCACACTGTCCACAAAATGCAGCTCGTTCCCCGGCGACACCGCCGACACCGCCGTCAAAAATGTCGGCGACTCCAGCCCCGGCTCCCCCTCGGCCACCTGCGCCGCCGGCACAATCGGCGTCAACGGCGTCAACCGGCACTCCTGCCCCAACCCCCGTCCCGTCCCGCCACACGCCACGATCCCTACAAACAAACAACTCACCGCTCCGACTCGCATAGTCCCCGATTCTATCCGCTTCGCCACCCTTCCGGGCAATTCCCGAAATGACTTAGAATCACGAAATGCTTCGCGGCCCCCTCTGCCCGGTCCTCGCCCTGCTCTCCGCTCTCCCCCTCCTCGCCCAGTCCGGCGGCGGCGGCTCCATTCAGGGAACGGTCAAAGATCCCACCGGCGCCGTCCTCCCCGGCGCCAAAGTCACCATCCTCCACCTCCCCACCGGCCGCGCCGTCTCCCTCCAGGCCAACCCCGAAGGCTTCTTCGCCTCCCCGCCCACCGCCATCGGCCCCTACCGCATCCGCGTCGAATCCCCCGCCATGAAAGCCTGGGAAGGCACCCTCTCCCTCGAAGTCGGCCGCATCGCTATCCTCGACCCCGTCCTCGAACCCGGCGCCGTCACCGAAACCATCCAGGTCGAAGACTCCATCCCCCTCGTCACCGTCACCGATCCCACCGACGCCTCCACCCTCGACTCCAAACGCATCAAAGAACTCCCCATCAACGGCCGAAACCTCAATACCCTCCTCGAAAACGTCGCCCCCGGCGTCGAAGCCCTCGGCGATATCAACGGCGGCGTCCGCGTCTCCGGCCTCATGCAGTACTCCACCGACTACATCCAGGACGGCGCCTCCGCCAACAACCGTGAATTCGGCGGCTCCGCCAACCTCCAGGGCCTCGAATCCATCGGCGAAGTCCGCGTCGAAACCAGTACCTCCTCCGCCAAATACACCCGCCCCACCTCCATCATCGTCTCCACCAAAAGCGGCACCAACCGCCTCGCCCTCGCCGTCTTTGAAACCCACCGCAACAACGCCTTCGGCGTCGCCCGCGCCCGCCAGGACGTCTTCCTCGACGGACGCCCCTTCCAAACCCCGAAACTCATCCGCAACGAGTTCGGCGGCTCCATCGGCGGTCCCATCGTCCTCCCCTCCTTCGGCCGCAAAGGCGCCAAACTCTACAACGGCCGCAACCGCAGCTTCTTCTTCTTCACCCAGGAAGGCGTCGAACTCGTCCAGGGCATCACCCGCGACTTCTACGTCCCCACCATGGCCATGCGCCGCGGCGACTTCTCCGGCCTCTACGACTCCCAGGGCCGCCTCCTCCAACTCTACGACCCCCTCTCCACCCGCCTCGAAGAGCAAACCAACGGCCGCATCGTCAGCGTCCGCGACCCCTTCCGCAATAACCAGATCCCCCTCACCCGCATGAGCGACTTCGCCAAACGCATCTTCGCCATCACCCCCGAACCCACCGACATCACCAACCCCCTCGTCGCCCCCAACCTCCGCCTCAGCGTCCCCACCAACTCCTTCCCCAACGTCAGCGATAACCCCCGCACCATCAAACTCGACCACCGCTTCACCGAACGCGATAACTTCTTCATCAAATACAACGGCGGCCTCCGCAGCGGTAACTTCCTCGGCACCGCCAGCAACAACGGCGTCCCCACCACCAACCGCGAAGCCAACGTCACCTTCCTCCCCGTCCGCGCACGCGCCGTCGCCCTCAGCTGGGTCCACTCCTTCTCCGCCTCCCTCAACGTCGAAACCCTCGCCAACCGCACCTGGCAGCTCACCAAAACCGTCACCGGACCCGAAGACCGCAACTGGGCGCAGCAACTCGGCCTCCCCAACCCCCTCGGCGAAATCGGCTGGCCCAACATCACCTCCACCGGACTCACCAACTACAACCTCATCGAAGGCGACAACCGCCGCCAGCTCTTCAGCATGGTCACCAACGTCGAACAGAACTACTCCTACAACCGCCGCGCCCACCAGTTCGCCTTCGGCTTCCGCTACCACGACGAAAAACAGCACCTCCTCCCCGACCAGGGCGCCATCTCCGGCTCCGTTGCCTTCAATAGCCTCGCCACCGCCCTCGAATCCCCCACCCTCGGCACCACCCTCAACCCCGGCCTCACCCCCCAAACAGGCCACGAAATGGCCAACCTCTTCCTCGGCCACGCCGCCACCTACACCGTCGGCCTCAAACGAGGCATCATGCGCGTCCGCGAAAAAAATCACGGCCTCTACCTCCAGGACACCTGGCGCCTCTCCCCACGCCTTACCCTCACCCCAGGCCTCCGCTGGGATATCAACCCCGCCTTCACCGAAGAAAACAACCTCCTCACCGCCTTCGACGTCGCCTCCAAATCCCTCGTCCTCCCCCAGCCCCTCGACCACTACTACAACCTCGGCGCCACCAGCCCCACCGTCGTCAACCTCTTCCAAAACATCGGCGTGTCCTTTAAAACCGCCGCCGAACTCGGCCGCTCCCCCCAACTGTTCCCCTCCAACCTCTACGACATCGCCCCCCGCGGCGGCTTCGCCTACACCCTCCGCACCGGCGACCGCCCCCTCGTCGTCCGCGGCGGCTACGGCATGTACATCTCCGCCGTCCCCATGCGAACCCTCCTCGCCCAGTTCTCCGGCCTCGCACCCTTCCGCGCCAACTTCACCTACAACCCCAACAGCGCCGCCCAGTCCCCCGACGGCATCGCCAACTTCCTCCTCCGCAACCCCAATACCGTCATCGCCGGCCTCAACTCCTCCAATCTCATCGACCTCAATAACCCCGCCGCCGTCGCCCGCGGCACCAGCGTCATCGGCCTCGACGGCAAACAACCCAGCCTCCGCATCCACGAATGGAACCTCGCCATCGAAAAACAGCTCGCCCCCTCCACCGTCATCCGCATCACCTACAAAGGCAAACACGGCGTCAACGCCGACCAGCTCTACAACATCAACGCCACCCAGCCAGACTACGTCTGGTACCTCACCACCGGCCGCCCCCTCCCCACCGGCGAGTTCTCCGGCGTCCTCCGCCGCCCCTTCGATCAGAACGCCTACACCGACGTCCGCATCCTCCAACGCTCCGGCATCATCAACTCCTCCACCTGGGCCCTCGAATTCGAACGCCGCTTCCGCTCCGGCCTCGGCTTCCAGGCCTTCTACACCCTCACCAACTCCCTCCGCCTCGCCGGCAACTCCTTCCGCGACGACGTCGCCTCCACCGCCAGCTCCTTCCTCCCCGGCACCGTACCCACCGACTTCCGCGAACTCAACCGCTTCCTCTTCTACGACCGCGACACCGGCATCCCCAAACACCGCATCCGCTGGAACTGGATCTACGACCTCCCCTTCGGCCGCGGCCGCAAGTTCGGCCGCAACGCCAACTCCTGGCTCCACGCCGCCATCGGCGGCTGGCAGATCACCGGCACCGGCACCGTCCTCTCCACCTGGTTCTCCCTCCCCACCAATAACTGGGGCGAAATGGGCAGCCTCGAAGTCTACCGCAACAAACACCGCATCCTCGACTGCCGCCAAACCCCCGCCACCAGCCGCGACTTCAAAGACGAACGCTGCGTCGAAGGCTTCCTCTGGTTCAACGGCTACATCAGCGAACGCTTCATCAACAGCCGCAACGCCTTCGGCCTCCGCAACGGCGTCTTCGGCCTGCCCGAAAACTACAATCCCGCCCAGAAACCCCTCATCCCATGGCCCCGCGGCGGCACCCCCAACGACCCCAACAACGCCGACTACGACACCAACGTCGCCTACCTCCCCCTCCTCAACGGCGGCGTCGTCCGCGTCAACTACGACACCGGCCTCCACCCCTGGCGCAACCAGTACCGCCTCGGCCCCTTCAACTGGAACATGGACTCCGCCCTCATGAAATACTTCGTCATCAACGAACGCGTCCGCCTCCGCGCTAACGTCGACGTCTTCAACGTCTTCAACCGCCAGGGCCTCGTCACCCCCGCCTCCGATGGCATCTCCACCCTCGGCTCCTCCTACGGCGGCTTCCAGTTCCGCCCCCGCCAACTCCAGCTCACCATGCGCCTCGAGTTCTAACCCCCAACCCGCCACAGCAACGCGAACCGCGGATGGCGCATCATAGGAGGTAGATGTCCTCCTCCCACGTCGAAACCACCATCCTCCCCAACGGCGTGAAAATCGTCACCGAGCGCATGCCCCACCTCCGCTCCGTCGCCCTCGGCATCTGGGTCCGCTCCGGATCCCGCCGCGAATCCCCCGCCGACAACGGCATCTCCCACTTCATGGAGCACATGGTCTTCAAAGGCACCAAACGCCGCTCCGCCGAAGACATCGCCCGCGCCTTCGACTCCATCGGCGGCCATATGGACGCCTTCACCAGCCGCGAGATGGTCTCCTTCAACGCCAAGGTCCTCGACGAACACCTCCCCCTCGCCTTCGACGTCCTCGCCGACCTCGTTACCCACCCCGTCCTCCGCCCCGACGACATCGAAAAGGAGAAAGGCGTCGTCCTCGAAGAGATCAAAATGGATGCCGACAACGTCGAGTACCAAACCCACGAACTCTTCTGCCGCAACTTCTGGAAAGGCGACGCCATCGGCCGCTCCATCCTCGGCACCGCCAAAACCGTCAAAGCCATCACCCCGGACTCCCTCCGCGCCCACTTCAAATCCACCTACATCGCCCCCAACCTCCTCGTCACCGCCGCCGGCCGCACCGAACACGCCGAAATCGTCAAACTCACCGAAGCTACCCTCGGCAAACTCCCCAAACGCAAGCCCCTCCCCGTCCTCCCCATCGCCCAAACCTCCCCCCAAATCTCCCTCAAGGAGAAGAAGGCCGTCGAACAGGCCCACCTCTGCCTCGGCGCCCCCTCCTTCCCCATGCCCCACCCCCAGCGCTTCGTCGCCTATACCCTCAATAACATCCTCGGCGGCGGTATGAGCTCCCGCCTGTTCCAAAACATCCGCGAGCAGCAGGGCCTCTGCTACTCCATCATCAGCGAACTCACCTCCTATCGCGACACCGGCTGCCTCGCCGTCTACGCCGGCACCAGCCCGGAAACCCTCCGCCGCGTCATCGACTCCATCCGCCACGAACTCACCCGCCTCAAAAACGACCCCGTCTCCCCCGAAGAGCTCCGCCGCTCCAAAGACAATCTCAAAGGTTCCATCGTCCTCGGCCTCGAATCCACCTCCAGCCGCATGTCCAATCTCGCCCGCCAGGAGATGTTCTTCGGCCGCCACGCCGAAATCGAAGAGATCCTCGAACGCATCGAAGCCGTCACCGCCGCCGAAGTCCAGCAGGTCGCCAACGAATTTCTCAACCCCGCCAAAATGGGCCTCACCGTCATGGGCCGCCTCAACGGCCAGCGCTTCACCCGCAAAGACCTCCACTGCTGAGCCGGCTCATGCACCCCCTGCTCCGCCTCGCCCCGCTCCTCCTCCTCGCCCTCGCCTCCGCCTGCGCCCTCGACCTCACGCAGCTCGTCCCCCAGGGCTACGTCAGCGACTACGCCAACGTCATCCCCGGCCCCCAGCGCCTCGCCCTCGAACGCTACGCCGCCACCGTCGAACAACAAACCGGCGCCCAATTCGCCATCGTCACCCTCCCCACCCTCGATGGCGAACCCATCGAAGACGTCGCCAACTCCCTCTACCGCCGCTGGGGCATCGGCAAGAAAGGCAAGGACGAAGGCCTCCTCCTCCTCCTCGCCGTCAACGACCGCCGCTCCCGCCTCGAAGTCGGCTACGGCCTCGAACCCATCCTCCCCGATGGCGCCTCCGGCGACGTCCTCCGCCAAATGCGCCCCGCCCTCCGCGAAGCCGCCTACGGCGATGCCCTCTCCACCGCCGCCCACTACCTCGGCTCCCGCATCGCCCAGGCCAAAGGCGTCACCCTCGCCGAAGACTCCACCCCCCGCCCCGCCCTCGCCCGCCCCGCAGAACGCCCCCTCCCCCTCTGGCTGCTCATCGGCGGCGGCCTGCTCTTTCTCTATCTCCTCGCCACCGGCAACCTCGGCGCCCTCTGGCTCCTCTCCTCCCTCTTCTCCGGCGGGGGCTCCCGCCATCACCGCGGCGGCGGCGGCTTCGGCGGCTACGACTCCGGCGGCGGTTTCGGCGGCTTCGGCGGCGGCGACTCCGGCGGCGGCGGAGCCTCCTCCGACTGGTAACCCCCTATGCGCAAAGAACTCGAAAAACGCTGCACCGAACTCACCGATCGCGCCACCAAAACCTTCGGCGACTCCCTCGTCTCCCTCATCCTCTACGGCTCCGGGGCCCGCGACGACCACGACCAGTTCTCCGATCTCAACATCCTCTGCGTCCTCCGCCACCTCTCCCCCCGCGAACTCGCCCTCGCCGAACCCCTCTTCCGCTGGTGGCGCTCGCTCGATAACCCCGCCCCCCTCCTCCTCACCCTCGACGAGGTAAACTCTTCCACCGACTGCTTCCCCATCGAGTTCCACGACATCCAAGAGGTACACCGCATCCTCGCCGGTGCCGACATTGTCGCCACTCTCCCCATTGATGACGTCTTCTACCGCGGCCGCGTCGAATTCGAAGTCCGCAGCAAACAGCTCCGCCTCCGCCAAAAGGCCGCCGGCGTCCTGCCAGACCCCGAACTGCTCCTCAAACTGATGTCGGAAAGCGTCTCGACCTTTCTTACGCTCGGCCGCCACGTCCTCCGCCTCGCCGGCCATCCGGCTCCCCATACCAAGCGCGATATCGCCGCCGCGCTCAGCCAAACCTTCGGCCTCGACCCCGCTCCGTTCTATACTTTGTTGGACCTCCGCGAAAACAAAGTCAAAACCCGGAACGTCGACTCGAGCCAAACCTTCGCCCTCTACCTGCAACAAATCGAATCGCTGGTCGCCTCCGTCGACCGTCTGGAGAAATAAATCATGAAAATCGCTCTCATCATCCTCGGCGTCCTCGTCGCCATCCTCCTCCTGTTCGGCATGTCCGTCGTCGGCACCCGCAACGACCTCGTCGTTCAGAGGAACGCCGTCGAAGCCGCCTTCGCCCAGGTCGAAACCGCCCTGCAGCGCCGCGCCGATCTCATCCCCAACCTCGTTGAAACCGTCAAAGGCTTCGCCTCCCAGGAAAAGGACGTCATCGCCTCGGTCGCCAACGCCCGCGCCGCCCTCTCCGGCGCCCGCACCCCCGCCGAAAAAATCTCCGCCAACGGCCAGCTCGACGGCGCCCTCTCCCGCCTTCTCGTTGTCGTCGAAAGCTATCCCCAGCTCAAGTCCGACGCCAACTTCATGCGCCTCCAGGACGAACTCGCCGGCACGGAAAACCGCATCGCCGTCGAACGCCGGAAGTATAATGAGACGGTCCAGAAGTACAATACAACCATCGAGCTCTTCCCCAACAACATCGCCGCCTCCCTGTTCGGTTTCCAGCGCAACGACGCCTACTTCAAAACCGAACCCGGCGCGCGCACCGCTCCTAAAGTGAACTTCGGAAACAAGTAAACCATCTCCATGCCAGAAACATTTCGTAACTACATCAACGGCGAGTGGGTCGACGGACCAACGTTTGAGAACCGCAACCCCGCCAACACCGACGAACTCGTCGGCCTCTTCGTAAAGGGCACCGCCGCCGATGTCGACCGCGCCGCCGATGCCGCCCAGGCCGCCTTCTTGAAGTGGAGCACCATGCCCGGCCCCGCCCGCGGCGCCCTGCTCTTCAAGGTCGCCGATATCCTCGAAAAGAAGTTCGATCAGCTCGGCGAAGAGATGTGCCGCGAAGAGGGCAAAACCCTCCCCGAAGCCAAGGGCGAAGTTCGCCGCGCCATCAACATCTTCCGCTACTTCGGCAGCGAAGGCTCCCGCCTCCCCGGCCACCTCGTCCCCTCCGAACGCGACCGCGTCCACATGTTTGCCATCCGCAAGCCCATCGGCGTCGTCGGCCTCATCACCCCCTGGAACTTCCCCATCGCCATCCCGGCCTGGAAGCTCGCCCCCGCCCTCGTCTGCGGCAACACGGTTATCATCAAGCCCGCCAGCGTCTCCCCCCTCAGCGCCTGGCGCCTCGTCGAAGCCTGTCATGAAGCCGGCATCCCCCCCGGCGTCGTCAACTTCATCGCCGGCAGCGGCGGCACCATCGGCGGCGCCCTCGTCAACGCCAAGCCCGTCAAAGCCATCTCCTTCACCGGCTCGGTCGAAATCGGCAACTGGGTCCACACGGAAGGCTCGAAGCGCCACCTCCGCCTCCAGCTTGAAATGGGCGGCAAGAATCCCACCATCGTCCTCGCCGACTGCGACTTCAATTCCGCCGTCGAAAACGTCGTCAACGCGGCCTTCTTCTCCACCGGCCAGAAGTGCACGGCCACCAGCCGCGCCATCGTCGAAGCCCCCATCTACGACAAGTTCGTCGCCGCCCTCGTCGAACGCACCAAGAAGCTGAAGGTCGGCAACGGCATGGAAGCCGGCATCGACATCGGCCCCGCCGTCGACGAAGGCCAGCTCGAAACCGACCTCAAGTACATCGCCATCGGCCGCAAAGAAAACGGCGAACCCCTCTGCGGCGGCAACCGCCTCACCGGCGGCGCGTACGACAAGGGCTACTTCGTCGAACCCACTGTCTTCGCCGACGTCAAGGAAGGCGACACCCTCGCCAAGGAAGAAGTCTTCGGCCCCGTGCTAGCCATCATGAAGGCCGCTGACCCTGCCGACGCCCTTCGCATGGCCAACGCCACCGAATTCGGTCTGTCGGCCTCGATTCAAACCACCAACATCTCCCGCGTCTTCGAGTTCGTCTACGGCTGCGAAGCGGGTCTGCTGACCGTAAACCTGCCCAGCGCCGGCGTCGAGTACCAGCTCCCCTTCGGCGGCACCAAGGATTCCAGCTTCGGTCCCAAGGAACAGGGCCCGGCCGCCATGGACTTCTACTCCGACTACAAGACCGTCTATCTGAAATACTAACCCTCCCGCCATGAAACTTGGACAAATCAAATGGAATAACGAAGTGACCGCGGCGGTCTTTGATGGCGACAAGGCCCGTCCCATCCCCGGTCACACCCTATACGACCTCATCCGCCGTTCCGAGGTCGAGAAGACGCCGCTCACCGAGCTAGCCTCCACCATGGCCGCCACCCATAAGGAAACGGCCGCGCCCATCATCCCGCTCTCGCCCAAGGAAGTTTGGGCGTGCGGCTGCACGTATGAAATGAGCGCCAGTTTCCGCGACGCGGAGCACAACACGCGCGAGGGTTTCTACCGCTACGTGTTTGACCCCGCCAACCGCCCCGAGGTTTTCTTCAAGGGGACGAGCCGGGTCTGTGTCGGTCCGAACGCCGGCATCGGCCTCCGCGCCGATTCGAAGTTCACGGCCCCGGAGCCGGAACTCGCCGTCGTCCTCGGCTCGAACGGCCGCATCGTCGGCTACACCATTTCGAACGATGTCTCGGCCTGGGACATCGAGAAGGAGAACCCGCTGTATCTGCCGCAGTCGAAGCAATACGCGGCCTGCTGCTCGCTGGGCCCCGTCATGGTCACCGCCGACGAACTGACGGACCCGTACAAGATCGACATGACCTGCACGATCAAGCGCGGCGAGACGCAGACGTTTTACGGAGAGACCTCGACGGGCAAGCTCGGCCGCAAGATCGAGACGTTGATTGAGTACCTTCTCCGCTCGAACCCGGTCCCCTGCGGCAGCGTACTACTGACAGGAACCGGCATCATCGTGACCCAGGAATCCGCCCTGGCCGCCGGCGACGTGGTGACCATCACCGCCTCCGGCATCGGCGAACTGTCGAACCCCTGCGTCATCGTCTAACCCAAACCAGAACCCAGAACGAAAAGGCCGTCCCGCCCGCCAGCGGGGCGGCCTTTTCGTTTCGCGACAAGGCTGTCACTTTGCAAATTATTTGGCGTAGAAGCTTGCACGCTATTTGGCGTACCCGGCTAGACGTTCGCTAAGATCGCTTCTTTGCCC
>JAINDL010000225.1 GCA_019931245.1 Bryobacteraceae bacterium CoA2 C42 | reverse complement strand
GGCTTCTCCCGCGGCGTCCCCGGTGCGGGGGTGGAACGGGCACATGGACAGTCTGAAGGTGAAGGATTACTCCAACCCGACCAACAGATGGGACTTGGTCACCGCCTCTCCGGGACCCGCCGCGCGGGGCAAGAACTACATGTACTTTGACGTGGGGGGGGACGCGGGCATCCAGAAACGGATCTGGCAGACGATCGAGGTGACGCGCAGCCCATACCTGGCCGTGATCGATGCGGGCCAGATGGGCTATCGCCTGGAAGGGTGGCTCGGCGTGGCGGAGGGTGTTGAAGACGAGATCAGGATGCGGCTTGTGTTCCAGGACGGCAGGACGCCTGCCGGCACGATTGGCGCCGTGGAGACGGCGACGCTGAAAGGGCAGTCCGGCGCGCCAGCGCTGCGTTCCGTTGGTGTTGGCGGCGGCGCGGCGACGCTCCCTGCGGGGACGCGGCGTGTCCTGGTGGAGATTGTGCTGACCAAGCGTTCGACGGTGGTTGACGACATGCTCGCCTATGCCGATGAGATGTCTCTGGTGCTGACAGCGCCGCCGCAGATCACCATCGATGGCGTGGGCAACGCCGCCAGCTATGTCGCGGGCAAGGTTTCAGCGGGAGAGATCCTGGTGGTGTACGGGACGGATTTCGGGCCGGAACAGGTGGCGGGCTACACGATCTCAAACGGTGCCTTCACGACGTCGGCGGGTGAAACGCGCGTCTATTTCGATGATGTCCCAGCACCGATGATCTATAGCGCTTCGGGCCAGTTGAGCTGCATCGTGCCTTATTCGGTCACCGGCCGCCAGACGACGCGGGTGCAGGCCGAGTTCAAAGGCGAGAAGGGCAATATCCTGACGATTCCGGTGTCGGCTTCGGTGCCCGGGCTATTTACGCTCGACCAGACCGGGAGAAACCAGTTAGCGGCGTTGAATTCGGATTACAGCTTGAACGGCGCGTCGAGACCGGCGGCGCGCGGTTCGATCGTGATGCTGTTTGGCACAGGCGAGGGCCCAACCACGCCTGCGGGCTCGGACGGAAAACTTGCGGTGGGCGTGTACCCGAAGCCGGTGGCGAATGTGACGGCCCAGGTAGGCGGTAGAGATGCGGAAGTGCTGTATGCGGGGGCGGCGCCGGACCTGGTGGCGGGCGTGATGCAGATCAATGTCCGTATTCCGGCGGATGCGCCGTTGGGAAACGTCCCTGTGGTGATCAAAGTGGGCACAGAAACGAGCCAGTCCGGGGCGACGCTGACGATCCGGTAGCCGGGCCAGTGTGACGTCCCAGAAGGGTCTTGACCTAAACGCGGGATGGAGTCGTACGGTGGGAGCAATGCCACTGCCTGCGGCTCCTGCACTTGCACGGAGGGATGGGGAGCGATGCGGACGGCAGGAGTCGACCTGGTTGCGCAGCGCCCGGCAGGGGGTCCCAATCCGTTAGTTTCGAACCACCTGGAGATTCGCGCTCCTGATAGATGATGATCAGGCCGCCGACCTACTCTATGAAGTCGTCAACCGCCGTTATGAACGCAAGCCGCTGATCGTTACAACAAACCGTCCGTTCAAAGAGTGGAACGAGGTGTTTTCCAACGCCACTTGTATCGTGACGTTGCTGGATCGGCTGCTGCATCACGCTGACGTCACGGTGGTGGAAGGCACTAGCTACCGGGTTCGGGAGAGCGAGCGGGAAACGGCGGCGCGAAGGGGCGGGAAATGAACTCCGAAGGGGCCTTCGCCGCTGCTGATCTTGGTGCTTACGCCAACCTCCCGGGGACACCGCTACGCCCCAGCCCCACCGACCAAGCGGTCGCGCGGAAGCTATTCCGGGATTCGGTGCCGTTGCCGATAATCGAGTCCGCGTTGCTGCTCGGTAGTCTTCGCCGCCTACACCGGTCACAAGACCTGCCACCGCTCCCCAAGATCCGCTCGCTGGCCTACTTCCTGCCAGTCATTGAGGAGCTTCAACTCCAGCCGCTCCCCGATGGCTACCTCCAGCACCTTCGCCGCAAGCTCGACAGGCTCTCGGCCTCGTGCTCAGAAAAATACGTTTTCTGAAGCCCGTTAACACTGGAGACGTCTTTGCCGCCGCGACGTTGCCGAAGATGCCGTGAAGATCGCGGCGCGGAGCCTGGTAGTGGAACATAAAGGGTTGTGCACCAAGGGCGCGGAAAATCGAGGGCAAGCGATTGTCGGCGAAGGGGATCGCGTGTGAAACGGAAAACCGGGCCGTGGTGCACATTGGTGCACCAGCCATTAGCGGTAGGCGTCCTTGCGGTTCTGGACGCGGTTGACGCGGACAGTGTTGGCATCCGGATAGGAGAAGCGCGCGCGCCCTTCGGCGCTCGCGAGAAATGACCCACCCCTGCTCACGAAAAGTTGACCACCCGTCGGGGCCAGAGCCCGCGATATCCGCGCCGAGTGAGGTCTCGTGGCGCGCGGCCGCGCCGCGCGGATGAGAACGCCCTCGCGATACCCATTAAAGGACTTATGAGCCTTCGGCGGGGGTGATGAACCAACGCTCGCCGTGCCGTGCCACGTGGCAATGGGTGTTTTCGACGTGGTCAACTTTATCCGAGCAGAAGTGGTCACTTTTGGTGAGCGCCGAGGGCGCCAGTCGCCGACGCGGAGGCGGTACTCGTTGATCCCGATGGGAAGGCTGTGCCATCTGTTCTGTCTGCTGCCGGAACTGCAATTGCAGAGGAGCGATTGCTTCGCCAGCAGGGCAACGGGCTCTGATCGGTGGTTCCCAGTTCCTGTCCCGCTATGGAAACCGGGTTGGGCCTGCCATTGCCCAGAGTGGTCCATACATTTCGAATGCCGCGTATCAACTCAGCCCCGTTCTGCGGGGGCGGGTTGTTGAGACTCTGCGGGGTGCTCCTGAAGGCTTCAGAATTGTCTGAGGGATCGACAATTTCGATTTCGTTACCAGAACGGCCACGAGCATCAAGAGCCTCGATCAAGAGCCTCGATATTTTTGCCAAGTCCTATGAGAACCTCAACACGTTGTCTTCGACGTTGACGGTAGAAGTTTTCAGTTTGGAACATCCAGCCGGTGGAGCAGCGTCAGATCGGTCCGGCCGAAATCGTCGCCTCGGTAAACCAGCGGAAGCCCGGAGACACGGGCGACAGCGTAACTCATACAGTCACCGAAGTTGAGCTGGGCGGGGTGCCGTCCCCGACCGAATCGAAGGAAGGCGGATAAGGCGACCCGTTGGTGCTCCTCACGAAACGGAATCCGCTCCGCCCGAAGCGCATGGAGAAACTCAGGCAAGACAACCCGCGCATCCACCCCGCGGCCACTCAAAACCAGTCCCGCCTCCAGCAGACTCGGCGTCGCAACCGCAACGATCGTGGCCTGATTGAGCAATTCGTGAAGCCGTTCGCTCCCAGGCTCCCGCAAAATGGCGCAGACGATCGCCGAAGTCTCCAGCAGCATCAATACCCTTCCGGCCCGTACCCCAGAATCTCGTCCTCTTCCTGACGCGTCAGAGTCCGACCGATCTCACCAGGCGGAAGGCCCGGCCAGACCTCGCGTTCGAGATAGCGGAACGCACGGTCCCCGAGCGCCTGCGGAACCACCTCGAGCTCAAGGCGGCGTTTCCGCTCTTCGAGCGCCCGCCGGATGGCTTCGGTCTTCGATTCGCGCGCGAGCAGCGCGACTTCAGTAGCCAGCCGCTCGACAGCGTCATTCTTTATATTCAGCGCCATACTCCATTATTACACCACTCAGCCGTTCTTCTCTTCTTGCTAAGCCACGCGGTGAAGGACGACAAAAATTGTCTGGGCTTCCGGGGGGAGCTATTCCCAGAACTGATGACGCAGGCCCCAGGAACGTTCGTCTGACTCCCGAGCTTGAGCAACTCGTCCAGGCAAAGGTCCAATGTGGTTGCTACAACTCCGCCAGCGAAGTGGTTGGGGAGGCAGCGGGACCAGGTTCGTTTGATCCAACGGCAAGCCCTTCACAACCGAAGGATGGTATGCCGGTTGACCGGAGTAGACCGTCCATGAGCGTACACCCACCAGAAGTGTATCGTTATCCAAAACTCCCAGCCCATCCAGAATTCCGACATCGAGGATTCCGGCTTTACAATCGACCATGAGGTGCCAAGTAGGAAGAAAGAGAATGCCAGCTTTGGTGCCCGCCTGACTGCGGTCCAACTCGCCGAAGGCACCAAGGCTACCCAGCGCCTGATCTTCCGCAACTCTGCCGGGACATCGGCGTCATAGAATGCAGTGACCGTCACCGGTGGACCGGGCGCCGTCGCCGCGGCCCGTTCGGTGCGCGGTGGCCCGGGGTTCGAGGCCCCGGGGCGCCGCGGCGGGCGGTGGACGTCCCCGGGCAAGTAGGGTACCCGAATGGCTATCAGCGAAGTCCAGGGATCGCCGGGCGGGCCGAGAGCCGATTCGCTTCGCGGAGCATCTCCGGGTGATTGAAGGGCTGGTTTGTGAAAACGGATCGGTCAAATGGTCGCGTGCTGTAGGCGTCCTTCACGATTCTGCACTTCGAGCCAGGAAAGGTTGTTGTGTTCGAGAGGGACACGTATTTCAAAAGGAAAGGACCCTTGGCGCCTTTTTCATGAAAGATCAGGCCATGAAAGCGCAGGGGGATGCGGTGGCGGCCGGGGGTGAGTTCGAGGGCGTTTTCGGCCCAGGCAATGGGC
>JAINDL010000044.1 GCA_019931245.1 Bryobacteraceae bacterium CoA2 C42 | reverse complement strand
CTGAGCAACTCCGCAACCGATTCAAACCCACTTAAGAGTCAAAAAAAGTCGCTCATCGCCGGCCTCGAAAGGCTTTTCGGCTCCCTGAGCTAGGTCGACGCTTGCGCATCAGTCTAGTTCCCGGTTACCAAAACTTGGTAAGTATCGTTCTGAGAATCGCCAGGACCTGTTATGGCCCACCTGCCATCTCACCGCTTTGCGTTTTGTTTCAACGCTTTCACCGCGCCATGCCCACGAGGGGCCGTTTCGGTGACTTTGCCGGACGCTCGGGCTTTTTCGCAAGCGACGAGGGCTTTTTTCTCCGCCTCAGGTCACTCGCAACAGCGCCAACCGCCAACAGCTTCAGAATAGCAATCTATTCATCGAAGCGCAACCAGAATAATCAATTTCTTTGATTCATTCGATCAGCTTTCTTTTCCCTGCCTCCGATTCTTCCGAGAGTCCGCGTCGCCGCCCGCACTCCCCAATACTGTGCCTCTTCGAAAATCGAAAACCCGCTCAGGTCCGCATGGGCAAACTGCAGTCCGGTCAACCCTTCCCGCAGCCGGCGCAAATCTTCACTGCCACGCATCCCCACCCCCGGCCGGCACATGGCATGCCCATTGCGATAGATGTCCACCCGCTCCACCCAATCCCCAATCCGCGGGTGCGCCCGCCGTAAGTCCCCCAACACCCGATCCCGCCATTGGTCCCATCCACTCACCAGCAGATTCCGCCGCACCTGGCGTGGATCCGCTCCTCCCAAGGCCCAGTAATGCGTCCACACGGTCCGCTCAATCCGCGTCCGCAGGCTCTGATGCGTGGCCGACACGTAGCCCAAACTCGGCGACCCGTAGATCACGTTATCCCAAGCCACCTCCCCCGCCCCGTCGGGAACCTGCGCCAGGGTCAGATTCGACACCACCCACGGCGAATACTGCAAGGAAGGCAGCGGCGCAAAGCCCTCAATCAGGTGGGGCGCCAAGTACGTTGGCGCCGCGAATATCACCGACTCCGCTAACCACGTCGCCCCCTCCGCCTCGACCCGCCACCCCGCCCCCTCCCGCGCCACCCGCCGCACCATCTGGCCTGTCCGGATGTACCGCCCCAACTTCTCCGTCAGCTTCCGCAGGAGCCACCCGTTCCCCTCCGGCCACGTCAACGGCCCCTTCTCCTCATGTTCCCGCGCCGCAAAATAGTGCAATCCCGCCCACGCCGACGTCTCCGCCACCCCCGCCCCATAATCATCCCGCGTCGAATAGTCGCAGAACCACCGTAAATAGGTCGACCGAAACCCCTCCCGGTCCAGCCACGCCCGAAAGCTCATCCGGTCCAACTCCGCCAGTCGCCCCCCGAACCTCCCCTCCCCCAACGCCATCGGAATCGTAAACGCGCCCGTCGCCCGAAACTCCGCCACCCGCTCGGTAAATCGCCGGTACTCATCGTGGTCGGCCCGCGTCGCCCCCACCTCCGGCTCGATTCCCTCCTGCCACCGGCCGTGAATAAACAATCGCTCCTGCGGCGAATGGCATAAAAACCGCTCCTCCCACTGGCCGTCAACGAACGCCCCAAATTCCGTTAAAATCTCCCGCACCAGCACCGACTCCGTATTCGGCACCGGAATATAGTGCGCCCCCCACGGATACGCACTCACCGCATTCTCCCCGAATCGCGAGTTCCCCCCCGCCGCCGCCTCCATCTCCAACAGCACGAAATCCCGAAACCCCGACCGCTCCAACCACCACGCCGCGCACAACCCCGCCATCCCGCCGCCCACAATCACCACCGGCACCCGCCGCGTCTCCGCCGCCCGCCCATACCTCGCCCCGTCCCGGATCCGGTGCCCCCGCTCCTGCGACTCAAACACAAACCCGCCCGCAATCGGTCGCTCCGTCTTGCGCTCCAATCCCACCAGCGCCGGCGCCCCCACCAATCCCGCCACCAACTCCCGCCTAGTGCGCAATCTCCCGCCACTCCTTCTCGTAGTACCGCACCAGCGCCTGATCGTTCAGCCGGTTCGGCTCCGCCGCCACCTCCGCCATATCCTGCGGAAAGACAAACATCTGTCCCAAAGTTCCCCGGTCCAGGAACCGCAACCCCTCCAGCAGCCGCTCCGGCATCCGGTAACCCCCCGGACCCGCCAACACAAACCCCCATTCCCCAAAACTCGGCACGTACACATGGTACGGCCACGTTCCCAACCCCGCCTGCCGCAGCGTGTGCACAATCGACCAGTAGCTCTGCCGCGCAAACAGAGGACTCGTCGACTGCACCACCACCAACCCCTCCCGCGCCACATGCCGCTTCAACAGCCGGTAAAACGCCGTCGTGTACAGCTTCCCCAGCGAAAAGTTCGTCGGATCCGGAAAATCAATGATCACAAAATCATAAACCTCCTGATTCCCGTCCAGCCACACAAACGCATCCGCGTTGATCACCTTCACCCGCCGGTCCGCCAGCGACCGCCCGTTCATCTCCCGCAGCAGCGGATGGTGCGTAAACAGTCCCGTCATCTCCGGATCCAGATCCACCAGCGTCACGCTCTCCACCCCCGGATACTTCAACACCTCCCGCACCGCCAACCCGTCCCCCCCGCCCAACACCAGTACCCGCCGCGCCGCCCCCAGCGCCGCCAACCCCGGATGCACCAGCGCCTCATGATAGCGATACTCATCCCGCGAAGAAAACTGCAGATGCGAGCTCAAAAACAGCCGCACATCGTCCTTCCACTTCGTCAACACGATCCGCTGATACCGCGTCGTCCGCGAAAAAATCACCTCGTCAGCGTAAATACTGTTCTCCGCCGTCTCCGTGATCCGATCGGCAAACCCCATCCCCGCCCCCAGCAGAACAATCACCACCACCCCCGCCACCCGCAACAGCGGCGCCGGCCCAATCTGCGCCCGAAACAGGTACAGCGACCACACCGCCACCCCCGCGTTCACCAAGCCAAACAGCAGCGCACTCCGCACCATCCCCAACCGCGGCACCAGCACCAACGGAAACAGCAGCGAAGCCCCCAGCGCCCCCAGATAGTCGAACGTCAAAACATTCGCCACCAACTCGGTGAACTGAAACCGCTCCTTCAGAATCCGCATCAGCAGCGGAATCTCCAACCCCACCAGCACCCCGATCACCGTCACCAGCGCGTACAGCAAAAACCGGAACCCCTCCGTATACGCAAACGCCAGAAACAGCAGCGACGACGAGAAGCCGCCCACCAACCCCACCATCAGCTCAATCGCCACAAACTGCGTCACCAGCCCGCGCCGGATATACCGCGAAAGCCAACTCCCGATCCCCATCGCAAACAGGTAGCTGCCAATGACGGTTGAAAACTGCAGAATGCTATCGCCCAGCAGATAGCTCGCCAGCGCGCCGGCGATCAACTCATAAATCAGCCCGCAGGCCGCAATGAGGAACACCGAGATAAAAAGGACAATCGCCACGCCGTCTCGCGACTAGTGCACCGCGGCGGCGATGATGATGCCGATGCCCAGCATCATAAAGCCCACCACCACCGCCGCCGCCACGTTATGCTTTTCAAAAATCTCCGTGCGCAGCTCGCCCGGCGTCGCCTTGTCGATCACAAAGAACGCCAACAGGTAAATCACAATTCCCAGCGCGGCATACACCACCGCGTTCAAAAAATGATCAATGCGAAATTCCATGACTCTCTATTTCCCCCCAAGATATCGGGCATAACCCGCGTAGTGGGAGCGATACGCTCCCGGATTGTTGCGCACGGATTTCGGCACGCCCTTCACTTCATCGTAGGGCGAAAACGGCGTCCATCCCGTGATGCTCGAAACCGCCAGCCCACCGGCCACCAGCGCGCTGTAGATTATGTACAGCTTACTCATCACTCCTCTTCCTCCTCACTCGCGCTGCTGCTGCCTCCCGCATGGTCGCTCTCACCCCAGCGCTTGGCCTCAAATACGCCCGCCCGAATGCTCACCCACACCGGCGGAATCAACACGAGCAGCATCCCCAGGAAATACCGCAGATAGTACGGCACCCCGCGCACCACCTGAATCCGCACCGGGATCGGATCCGACAGCGAGGCATCCGTCTCCGGCTCCACCCGCAAGTAGTAGCGTCCACCCGGAATCCCCGGCAGCAGCACCTCCTCGCTCCGGCTCCCCTCGCTCCAGTCCCCATCCGAGTCCCGGCCCGAGTAGTAGCTCACCTCCTGCCCGAAGTCGTAGGCCTGCCCCGTCTCCTCGTTGATCAAAGCCATGCTCAGGTAAACCCACCGGTTCGCCACGTCCGCGTTGACGCTCACCTCGACATTCCCGTTCTCACCCTCGAGCGGGAACACCTCCGTCACAAAGCTCTTCTCTCCCGTGGTCCGTCTGCCAGCCACCACAAACTTCTGGTCCAGCGCGTTCTGCCGCTGCGCCGTCACGGCAAAGAAGATCATCAACGCCAGCAGCCCCGCGCAAACCAGGCCGTAAAACTTCCACGTCGCCGCCACTCGCCCCGCGTACGGCGAAGGCTGGTTGGCAAACACCCCGACCGGCGACGGGCACGGCGTTTTCAGCCCAAACGCCTGCCAGATCTCGGCCCCCGTGAGATACTCGCTCTCGCTCCAGGTCACCTCGTTGTCCGACGTCTCCGAGGAAAGCATCTTCGGTGGCGCCACATAATCCGCCGCCTCTACCACCTCGCCCACCTGCACCATCCACGGAAACTCGCCAATCACAAACCACGTATGGGCCCGCGCCGTCTGAAAGTGCCGGTACCGCTCCGTCCCCAGTTGCATCCCCGGCAATGCATGCACAGTCGTCGCCGCCGGCAGCGTCCGCAGCGGCGTCACAAAGTTCCAGTGGTTGTTGTACTCACTCAGGTACCGAAAGCCGTGGTAAGGATTCCACAGCACGTACTCCCGCCAGAAGTAGTTCGTGCCGTCGACATTGATCCCCCGCTGCTGAAAGCCAATCGCCTCCCACAGCACCCCCTGCAACTTCCCCCGCGACCCCAGCGGAATCATCGGCTCCACCGTCATCGCCGCCTGCCACTGCGCAATCACCCGCAACTGCGGATGGCTCGCATCAATCGTGCTGCTGCAGTAATTGCAGATCACGCTCGCCGCCGCCCCCAGGGCCCGCAGTTCAATCTGCGACCCGCAGTTGGGGCAGTTCAGCGCCTTGGCCTTGGGAACAATCCCCTTACGCGGCGTCGCCGGGCTCATACCGTCGGCCACCCTTCAAACTCTTTCAGGTTCTTCATCTGCAAGCTGCCAAAGTCCACAAACTGCCCCAGAAACAGCAGCGGCGGCTCC
This sequence comes from Bryobacteraceae bacterium CoA2 C42, assembly GCA_019931245.1. Lineage (GTDB taxonomy): Bacteria > Acidobacteriota > Terriglobia > Bryobacterales > Bryobacteraceae. The sequence continues at coordinate 52,903 of JAINDL010000044.1, read as the reverse complement.
TCGCTGTAGTCCACCGTCGCAAATCGCCCGTCTGACGTCCGAAAATCAGCAAAACGGCACTTTTCTTTGTCGTAGTAGCGAAACGGCAGTTCCCCCTCGGTCGTCTCGTAAAACGCCTCGGTGATCACCGTCAGCGTCAGTTGCACCCCATGCTGTTCCATCCGCATTCCCCGCTCGAGATAGCCCTCTGCCGGCGGCGCGACCGTAAACGGGTTGGCAAACGAGACCGCGTACTCGGCCTGCGCATCCGACAGCCACCCGTGACTGTCGTCGCTAAACAGCAGATGCCACTCGTTCCACGTCCCCAGATCGTAGCGGTACACAATCCGCCCGATTACCTGAAACCCTTTGCCGTTGAAGATCCCCTCGGTCCCGATCTGCACCGGCGAAATGTCCACCGGCAGATCGGCCGCCTTCCCCACCAAAGCCAGGTTCAGGTCGTTGCGCACCAGAATCGACTGGCAGTACTCGCAGGTCGTCTGCACCGCCCCCGACCAGCGAAATCTCACCTCCGCCCCGCAATTCGGACAAATAGCGTTCCGGGAACTCATACCGTGCCGTAAGGCCTCTCCAGTTGGCGCACCCGCACCTCGCGCGCAAAAAACGCCTCCCGCAGGTACGACCCGAAGTCCCAATCCGGGCGCGGCCGGCAACAAAACACGTTCAAGCACAGGCTGCCGAACTCAGGAAACGTGTGGCATGCCAGGTGCGACTCCGCCAGCAGACACAACCCCGTAATCCCGCCCGGCCCGGGAAACTGGTGCCACTGCGTCTCCCCCACCGGGTGCAACTCCAATCCCGCAATCAGATCCGTGAACATCGCTTGCAGCGCCATGGGATCCTTCAGGCGCCCGGCCTCGCAGCCCAGCGCCTCAATCACCCATTCGCACCCCGCCATGGCCATAATCTCAAGACTATACCGCAGGCTGCGCCGTGCCGCACTCGCCGCAGAACTTCGCCGCGCGAGGAATCTTCGTGCCGCAATTAAAGCAGAACTTCGTCTCCCCCGCCGCGCCCACCGCCCCCACCGGCGGAGGACCAGCAGCCGGAACCACGGCCGGAGGAGCAGCAGGCGGAGGAACAGAAGGCGGTGGAGCCATCGGCGGCTGCTGATACGCCTGCGCCATCGCCCCCGTCATCGCCTGCGCCATCCCGTATCCCGCGCTCAAACCCGCCCCAATCCCGGCAATGCCCCCCTCGTTGGCCGCCGCAATCGGAATCGACTGCGCCACCTGAAACTGCGTGTACCGGCCCATATCTCCAATCATGTTCATCGAAATCCGCTCGTCCAGCCGCTTCTGCAACTCCTCGGGCAGACTCAACTCCCGCACCACGAACGTATCGAGCTGCAAGCCCAGTTCGTTGAAGGATGGCTGCAGCGCCTTTAAAATCTGCGCGCCCAACTCCACCTGATTGGCGATCATGTCCAAAAACGGAATCTGGCTCTGCGCAAACGCATCCGCCATGTGCCCGATCACCACATCCCGCAACTGCCCTTCGAGCTCCGCCACCCGGTATAGCTCCCGCGTCCCGCTCACCTTCTGGTGAAATGTCCGCGGATCGGCCAGATGCCACGCGTACACCCCGTTGCCCCGCACCCGCACCGCCCCAAACTCGCGATCCCGGATCGTAATCGGGTTCGGCGTACCCCACTTTTGATTCAGTTGCTGCCGCGTCGAAAAGAAGTAGACATCGCTCTTGAACGGGCTCTCAAACATCTTGTCCCAGTTCATCAGGTTCGTCAGCAGCGGAATATTCTGCGTCGTCACCTTATACGTTCCGGGGCCGAAGGTGTCCGCCATCCGCCCCTCGTTCACAAAAGCCGCCATCTGCGACTCCCGCACCGTCAGCGACGCCCCGTTCTGGATCTCCATGTCCATCATCGGGAAGCGGTATGCCAACACACCGTCCTCGTTCTCCACATACTGGAGAACATCAATAAACTGCTTCTTGATGAAGTCTTTAAATCCGGAACCCTTCAGAAAGTCGTTGATACCCATGCGGATCGTTGCCTGTGATGAGTATAACGGAGCTTTTTTGAATTTGTTCCCGAAATCGGCCGCCTACTGCTGCTGCTGCTGCTGCATCTGCTCCCAGTGCTGATCCGCCAAAGGCGCCGACCCGCTGTTGCCCACCGGCACCAGCACCATCTCCTCCCGGTCATCGGCCGGCGCATTGGTCGGCTGCACCCGCACCGCTACCGACAACTCGCTCACCGCGCTGCCCTTGTACACCCCCTTCGTCGGCGGCACGTCCGCATAGTCCCGCCCAATCGCCGCCCGAATGTGCCGGTCGCCGCACACACAGTTGCTCGTCGGGTCAAACCCCACCCATAAACCCTGCTGCTGCGCCCCAATCCCCGGTATCCACGCCTCCACCCACGAATGCGTCGCCAGCGCCATGGCCAGGTTATCCTGCCCCGCCCGCGGATACAGATACCCGCTCACATAACGGCACGGAATCCCCAATTCCCGCGCCAGCGCAATCATAATGTGCGAAAGATCCTGGCAAACCCCCTTCCGCTTCGCAAGTGCCTCATCAATCGGCGAATCCACCCGCGTCACCTTCGGAGCATACTCAAACGCCCCGAAGAGCTTCTCATTCAGCCCCCGCAGCAGCGTCAGCGGATTCTCCCGCCGGTCCACCCCCAACTCCTTCACCAGCTTGGCCAACTCCGCCGACGGCTGCGCAAAATGGCTCGGCGTCTGAAACTCGTACAGCTCCCCCGAAGCGCGCACCGCGTCCAGCGCCTCCCACGCCGCCATCGGCACCGCCTCCGGGATATCCCGCGGCGCCTCCACCTCCACCACCGCCTCGGCAATCACCGCCAACCGGTTATGCTGCCCCGGCACGTCAAAGTAATGCACCGTGTTGCCCAGATAATCCCGGTAAAACTGTACCCGCGCCCGCGGCGTCACATGCAGCGCAAACTTCAAACACTGCTGCTGCAGCTCGCTCCGCGGCCGCATCCGCACCTCCATCACGCTCTCGCTCACCGGCGAACTGTACTGAAATCGGGTAACGTGTCGAATCGAATAAAACATGGCTGAACGCTGCTAGGCCTCCACCGCCGCATCGATCGGATAGTCAATATACACCTGCTGCACCGCATTATGAATCTGCGTGCACTGCCGCTGCACATCATCAAGAAAGTCGTGCATGCCGCCCGCTGCAATCTCGTCCATCTGCGTGTAGCTCAACATCGCCCGCAGCTTGCCAGCCAGCCGCGCCGGCCGGTTCCCCGCCGGACGCATCGCCTCCGGCAGCGCCCGCATCACCGTGTCAATCTGGTCCACCGCAAACCGGATCGCGTGCGGAAACTCCCCGCTCAGCAACAAAAACTCCGCCACCCGCGCCGGCTTCAAATCCGCCGTGTACACCTTGCAATATGCCTCAAACGCCGTCAGCGACTTCAACAGACCAATCCACTCCGAGTGCTCCTCAAAATCGATCGTCTCCGCCCCTTCGGCCTCAAAATGACGAAAATGGTGATCAAGCAGCAACGACGCCGCATTCACCCGCTCAATGTACCGGCCCAGTTGAATGAACTGCCAGCCCTGCCCATGACTCATCGTCGAGTCCGTAATCCCCTGAAACAGGTGGGCGCCATCCCGCACGCTCCGCAGAAAATCCGCCGGCTCCCCCTCCCAATCCTCCTGCACCGCATGCGACCGCACATGGTGAAACAGAATGTTAATCTGCTCCCACATCTCCGAACTCGTATGCTCCCGCACCTGCCGCGCATTATCCCGCGCAAACGTGATGCTCGACACAATCGACAACCGGTTCGACGGGTCAAAACACACCCACTGCACCAACTCCGGATCGCTCAACCCCTCCGGCGGCTCCAAACCCAACGACGTGATCATCCGCTGCCAGTGCCGCTGGCTTGCCGCCGAAAACGACTCCAGCTGCAGCCCCAAATGCACCTCCAACACCCGCGCCGTGTGCTCGGCCCGCTCCAGATACCGCGACATCCAGTACAGCGAATCACAAACCCGCGAAAGCATATCCATCAGTTCAACACCCAGGTATCCTTACTGCCGCCTCCCTGCGAAGAGTTCACCACCAGCGAACCCTTCCGCAGCGCCACCCGCGTCAAGCCCCCCGGCACAATCACCGACCGCTCCCCCTGGTACAAAATGTACGGGCGCAAATCGATATGCCGCGGTTCAATATTCCCCCCCTCGACAAAACAAGGCGCCGTCGACAAACTAATCGTCGGCTGCGCAATGAAATTCCGCGGGTCTTCAACAATCTTCCGCCCAAACTCCTCCCGCTGCTCCCGCGTCGAGTGCGGCCCGATCAACATCCCGTAACCGCCCGATTCCCCCACCGCCTTCACCACAAACTTGTCCAGATTGGCCAGAATATGCTGCCGCTCCACCGCATCAGAGGCCAAAAACGTCTCTACGTTCTGTAAAACCGGCTCCTGACCCAGATAGTACTTAATGATCTTCGGTACGTACGCATACAGCGCCTTATCATCCGCCACCCCCGTGCCAATCGCGTTCGCCAGCGTCACATTCCCCGTCCGGTAGGCGTTGAACAATCCCGGCACCCCTAAAATCGAATCCCGCCGGAACGACAGCGGATCAATAAAGTCATCGTCAATCCGCCGGTAGATCACATCCACCCGCCGCAAACCCGACGTCGTCCGCATATAAACAATGTTGTCGTGAACCACCAGGTCCCGGCCTTCCACCAACTGAATCCCCATCTGCCGCGCCAGAAACGAGTGCTCAAAATAAGCGCTGTTGTACACCCCCGGACTCAACAACACCACCGTCGGTTCCGGCCGCCCCTCCGGACTCAAATTCCGCAGCGTCGCCAACAGCGCCTGCCCGTAATGATCAATCGGCCGCACCCCGCACGCCTGGTACAGCTTCGGAAAGATCCGCTTCAACACCTGCCGCGATGTCAGCATGTAGCTCACCCCGGAAGGCACCCGCAAATTATCCTCCAGCACCACAAACTCCCCGTCCGGCAGCCGGATCAGGTCCGTCCCCACCACCGTCAGGTAGTTCCCCTTCGGCACGTGCACCCCGCGCATCTCCCGCCGAAAATGTTTACAGCTGTAAATAATCTCGCGCGGAACCACCCCGTCCGCCAAAATCCGCCCTTCGTGATAAATGTCTCTCAAAAACAGATTCAGCGCGTGAATCCGCTGCTCCAGCCCCGCCTCCACCTTCCCCCACTCCTGCGCCGTGATAATCCGCGGCAACAGGTCGTGCGGAATGATCCTCTCGGTGCCCTCGTCCCGGCCATAAACCGTAAACGTAATCCCCTGGTGCAGAAACGTCTGGTCCGCCGCCTGCTTGTGCAGCCGCAGCTCCTCGGCCGGCAGCTGCTGCAGAAAATCGTAGATCTCCCGATAGTGCTCCCGCGACAAACCAGATGCGTGAAACATCTCATCGTACGGAGCGCCAAGCTCGTAGTTCGCAAAGGGTGCCGGGAATGTTGGCCGCTCAGCAGCCCCGCCAGTCATCGTCATAAGAATCAGCCGCAAACTCTTCGACGGGGAAGGAATCTCTAACGCTATCGTGGCCAACCCAAACCTGTCAAATAGCCGCGGCTACTGCGAGATCAGGTTCGCAAAAATGCGCGTCGCCCCCGGCACCGCGTACGGCAGCTGCCGGTACCACGCCAGCGCACAGTAGATCCACTTGCCCTTCCCGTAACTGGCCTCCAGCCAAATCCCCCGCTGCGGCTTCTGCCCCGTATCCTGCGTCTCGAGGAGCGGCCGGTACTGCGCATCCCAACTGGCGAAAAACTTACTCCCCCGCTGCTCCACCCAACCGTCAAACTCGGCCGGCGTAATTCCGTTCGGCTCCCGGAACACCGCCGCCCCCGGCTCGAGCATCCGCACCGGACTGTCCTCCTCGCTCACCTCCTCCGGATTCCGCCCCATCGTGTACGGATACGGCCCGTAATTCTTGTCAAACTCCGGCGTGTTGTACTGCACAATCACTGTCCCCCCGTTGCGCGCAAACTCCAGCAACCGCGCATTGTTCGCCGGCAGCTCCGGCCGCACCGCATACGCCCGGATCCCCAGCAGAATCGTCGTGTACTTGCTGAAGTCCGCCCCCGGCGGAATCAGGTCATACGGCACCCCCAACTGCCCCAGCGCCTCCGGCACATCATCCCCGGAACCCATGATGTAACCCACCCGCAGCCCGCTCCGCACCCGCACATCCATCGCCCGCACCCGGTGCACCGCCGGCTTCGACAAATACACCGTCCGCAGCCCCGGATACGTCACCCGCTGAAAACTCGCTGCGTACTCCCGGCCCTGATACCGCGCCACCGCCCGCACCTCCACCTCCCCCGCCCCCAACCCCGCCGGCGGCGTCAGTGTAAAGTTCACCTTCATCTGCTCGCCCTCCCGCGCGAAGGAAAACGGCGCCTCCGCCGGCTCGGCCCGCCACCCCGCCGGCAGCGCCAGCCGCACCGTCCCCGCCGCCGGCCCATCCACGTTCGTCCCCACCAGCACCTGTACCGCATGGGTTCGCTTCGTCAACGGCAGAATCCCCGCCTCGGTCGGAAACTGCAGCGCAATCGGCGGCCCCACCGCCAACTCGTGCAGATGCTCAATCTGTGTCGCGTCCACCGACGACGTCTTCAGCGTCGTCTCGATCACCCCCTTGTCATGATGCACCCGCACCCGTACCGGCGGCGCCGGCAGCGGACTCCCAAAATCGCCCGCCAGCTCATACTTCGGCTCCCGAATCGACGCCCGGCTCCAATACGCCTTCGTATAAGGAGCATCCTCCGGCACCTTCACCCGAAACCGCCCCGGCTCGTACTCGGTAATCTGATACCCCGGCCCCGCCAGCAACTCAATCTTCCTCGCCACCGCCCCGTGCAGCTTCACCGTCGCCTGAAACATCTGCCCCGGCACCGCCACCGCAAACGTCTCCGCCGGCCGGAACGCCGCAAACGGACCCGTCGCCGGACTCCGCGGATCCACCCGCGCCTCCACCGTCAACCCCGGCTCCGGCCACGGCGCCGCGTTCGGCCCGTCCGGAATCCGCTCCAGAAAGCTCTGCTCCTTCTCCGCCATCCCCACCTTCGACTGCGTCAGCCGGTAGTAAGTCGACTGCGGTCCCGGCCGCCCCACCGCCCCGCCCGTCGCCTGCGACCGCTGAAACCGCAGCCCCTCCCGCGCAATCTGCGCGTAGCTCCGCCCCAGCACCGGGTCGTACTCCCCCGTCTCGGTCTTGATCGTGTACCCGTCAAACGGGTTCCGCGTCCCCACGTACAGCTTCAACGGCTGCCACGCCGGCCCCGCCTCCGGAAACCGGTGCCCATCCGCCGCCGCCGCAAACGCCTCCTGCGCCAGAATCCCCGACGCCTCGTGGTTCCCGTGGCCATCCTGCGGCGTCCCCGACCACCGCGAAATCAGAATGTGCGGCCGCTCGGCCCGAATAATCCGCACCATGTCCGCCAGCACCTCCTCCCGCTTCCACTGACGGAACGTCTCCCCAACGTTCTTCGAATACCCGTAGTCGATAAACCGCGTGAAAAACACCCGCGCGCCGTAATATTCGGCCGACTTCAGCACCTCCACCGTCCGCAGCGCCCCGAGCGCGTCAAAAAAGTCGTTCGTCACCAGGTTCGCCCCGCTCTCGCCCCGGTTCAGAATCAACATCGACATGTTCACGCCGTACTTCCGCGCCAGCATGGTGATCGTCGCCCCGTCCTCATCGTCCGGATGCGCCGCAATGTGCATCGCCCGGATCGAGGTCTTGGCCGAAAGCTGCGCCCGCCGCATCCCGGCCGCCCCCCGGTCCTCCGCAATCGGCTCCTGCGCGCCCAGCAAGAAGGGGAGTATAAACAATAACTTCCGCATACGTTTCAGTGTGTCATTATAAAGAGAGCACTGGTTGGACGGGCAGTCGCTGGGTTTTCTCTGCTTGCAGAGATCGCCTGGAGGAAAGTCCGGTCTCCACAGGGTGACGTGCCGGCTAACGGCCGGGGGGGCCGCGTCAAGGCGGCTTTACGGAAAGTGCCACAGAGAATATACCGCCCGGTCTTTTGGCCGGGTAAGGGTGAAAAGGTGCGGTAAGAGCGCACCGCGTCGGCGGTAACGTCGATGGCAGGGCAAACCCCACGCGGAGCAATGCCAAATAGGGGGAGAGGGGCGGCCCGTCCCGTTACAATCCCCGGGTAGGCAGCTAGAGCCTGCTAGCAATAGCAGGTCGAGACGAATGACTGCCACTTCGTCGCCAGACGGAGTACAGAAACCGGCTTATAGTCCAACCAGTGCCTACAAACCCATCCAACTCATCACCTGAGATCGCACCGCCGTTACCTCCTCGCCCGTCAACGTCCGGTCCGCCGCCCCCAGCGTAATCCGGAAGCTCATACTCCGTCCGCTATCTCCTTTGTAATCATACAGATAGCGAATATCTAGCGCCAATTCCCCCGCCCCCTCCCGCAGCCGCGCCAGCACATTCCCGGCCAGCTCCCGTTCCGCCACCGGCACCGTCACATCAAAGGCGCTCGTCGGAAACCGCCGCAGCGGCTTATACTTGCCCGCCGCCGTCCGCAGCGCCTGCACCTTCGTCAGGTCCAGATCGAGCACTGCCGCCCGCCCCGTCTCCACCATCGCCGGGTGGAACTCAAACAGCCGCCCAATGGCTTCGTTTCGCAAAATGACTATCGCCGCCCGGTTCGGATGCTCATACCCCCGCGCCTCGGCCGGCTCCACCGTACACCCCGGCGCAATGGTCCCCGCCAGCCGCTTCAGCTCAAACAGGTTCGCCGCCCCGTCGCCGTGCTTATCGAAACTCACCGCCGCCAGGTGCGGAATCTCCTCGGGCAGCTCCCGCCCGCGGGCGTGAATCTCCTTGCCGATCTCAAAGCACCGGAAGGACTCAAACTCCCGCGCATTGTCGTTGATATTGCGCTTGATATTCGGCAGCAGACTCGTCCGCAGCAGCTCCTGCCCCTGCGCAATCGGGTTCACCACCCGCACATGGTCCTCGAGCGGCAGCCCCAACTCGGCCGCCTGCGCCTCGTTCACAAACGAGTAGTTGTAAACCTCGGTGTAGCCCTGCGCCGTCAGCAGCTGCCGCAGCCCCCGCAGGTAACTCCGCTCGGGAGGAAGCGGCGGCACCACGCTCGGCACCAGCGGCGGCGCCGGCGTCAGGTTCCCGTAGCCGATCATCCGCCCCACCTCTTCCACCAGGTCGTCCTTCAGCGAGACATCCTTGGTCGCGCGCCAGCTCGGCACCGTCACCGTAAACCGTCCCTCGGTCTCCGCAACGCCAAAGGCAAGCGAACGCAGAATCGCCGTCACCTCGGCCGCCGTCAAGTCCGGCTTGCCCAGCTTCCGCCGCATCCACACGAGGTCAAATTCAATCGGCGCCACCGCCGGCAGCGGATGATAGTCATCCGCCAACCCGCCCACCAGCCGGATCCCCGGCGACACCTGCTCGAGCAGCCACTTCGCCCGCGCCAGCGCCCGCACCGTATTCTCCGGATCCTGCGACTTCTCAAACCGCATCGACGCATCGGTCCGCAGCTTCAACTTCGTCGAGGTCCGGCGAATCGACGCCGCATGGAAGTTGGCCGCCTCCAGCAGAATCGTCGTCGTCCCCTCGCCAATCGCCGAAGGCCCGCCGCCAATCACCCCGGCAATGCCCACCGGCCCCCCGGCATCGGCAATCACCAGATTACCCGCGTCCAGCGTATACGTCTGCCCGTTCAACGCCGGGCACAACTCACCCTCTTCGGCCACCCGGACAATAATCCTGCCGCCCTGCAGCTTCGCCGCGTCGTAGGCGTGCATCGGCTGCGCCAACTCCGCCATCAGGTAGTTCGTCACATCGACGATGTTGTTGATCGGGTTCAGCCCCACCGACTCGAGCCGCTGTTGCAGCCACAGCGGCGAAGGCTGCACAGTCACGTTCTCAAAGCGCAGCGCCGAAAACCGCGGACACAGCTTCGCATCGCGAATCTCAATCTCCACCGCCGGCGCGCCCGCCGGCAGCTCCGCCGCAATCGGCTTGAGCGGCCGCCCCGCAATCGCCGCCACCTCGCGCGCCATCCCGTGGTGGCCCCACAGGTCCGGACGGTGCGTCAGCGACTTATTGTCGATCTCGACGATCGTATCGGCCGTACACCCGGCCATCGCCGCGCCCGGCTCCCCCGCCGCGAACTCAATAATCCCTTCGTCCTCGGCCGAAATGCCCAGCTCTTTGGCCGAAGCCAGCATCCCGTCGCTATCGACGCCCCGCAGCTTCGCCGTCGTCACGCCCAACTGCCCCGGCGGCACGTAGGCCGTCAACATCCCGGCCCGGCAGTTCGGCGCCCCGCACACCACCTGCTTGACGCCATAGCGCCCCGTATCCACCGAAGTCACCGACAGGTGCGTCCCGGGAATCGGCTCGGCCGTCAAAACCCGCGCCACCACCACGTGCTCAAAATGCGCCCCGTGCGCCTCGACGCCCTCGCACTCGGCCGTCTTCATCGTAATCAGCTTGCCGATCTCGGCCGGCGGAACGGTCAACCCGTCAATGTGCTCAGCGAGCCAGTTGTAGGAGAACTTCATGGCGTCCTTAGAATTGGGTCAAAAAGCGGAGGTCCCCGCCCTGCAACTGCCGGATGTCGTCAATGGCGTAGCGCATCATCACCAGACGCGTCAGCCCCAGGCCAAAGGCAAAGCCGCTGTACTCCTCGGGGTCAATCCCGCCCAGCCGCAGCACGTTCGGATGGACCAGGCCGCAAGGCAGCAGCTCCACCCAACCCGACTGCTTACACACCGGGCACCCGGCGCCCTGGCAGATCAGACACTGAATATCGAGCTCAAATCCCGGCTCGACGAACGGGAAGTAGCCCGGCCGCAGCCGCACCGTCACATCGCGCTTGAAGATGGCCGAAAGCAGCGTCTTCATGAAATAGATCAGGTGCGCCACCGACACGTCCTTGTCCACCATCATGCCTTCGAGCTGATAGAAGGTGTGCTCGTGCGAGGCGTCCACCTCCTCGTTCCGGAACACGCGCCCCGGCGCGATCATGCGCAGCGGCGGCCCCAGCTTCTTCATGCCGCGCACCTGCACGGGCGAGGTGTGCGTCCGCAGCAGGTGCCCGTTGGACAGCCAGAACGTATCCTGCATATCGCGCGCCGGATGGTCGGGCGGAATGTTCAGCGCGTCGAAGTTGTTGAACTCGGTCTCCACCTCCGGCCCGTCGAGCACCGTGAACCCCAGCGAAACGAACAGGTCTTCAATCTCGGCCTGAATCTGCGTCAGCGGGTGCAAACTGCCGAGGCCCGGCCCCGCGGCCGGCGCCGTCAGGTCGAGCCACTCCCGGTCGAGCCGCGCCCGCAGCGCGGCCTCGTCAAACGCGGTCTTCCGCGCCGTGAGCGCCGCCTCGAGCGTCTGCTTGGCGGCGTTCAGCTGCTTGCCCACCGCGCCCCGCTGCTCCGGCGACAGCTTGCCCATGTCTTTCGACACCTCAGCCAGCCGGCCCTTCCGGCCCAGCACCTCGACGCGAATCACCTCAAGCTCTTCGGCCGTCGCCGCCGCGGCGATGCGTGCCGCGGTCGCGGCCGCCAGTTCAGAAAGCTGCGTTTCGATCATTGCCCTATCCGCTCGAGCAGCGCCACGACCCCGGCATGGTTTCGCGCGCGCGCCATATCGAGCGCCGTTTCCCCTTTCTCAGATTTCGCCTTCGTGTTGGCCTCGTGCGCCAGCAGCAGACGGACCAGGTCCTCATCGCCGCTCGCCGCCGCCGCGTGCAGCGGCGTATACAAACCGGCCTGCTCGGCGTTGACCTCGGCGTTGTGCGACAGCAGCAGCGCGCAGATCTCCCGGTGCCGGCCGGCCGCCGCGGCGTGCAGCGGCGCGTTGCCCATGGTGTTGGCGCTCCGCATCTTCACGCTCGCGCCCAACTCGAGCAGCGCCTCCACACAATCGAACTGGCCGAAGAAGCACGCCAGATGCAGCGCCGTCCAGCCATCGGAACTATGCAGATTCACCGGCTTATCCGGCCCGCTCAACAGCTCTCGCAGCACCGTCACATGCCCCAGCGCCGCGGCCGCGAACTGGTCGAGCACGGCCCCCCGCGCAATCAGCATCGCCGCAATGGCGCGCTTGCCGCTGTAGGCCGCCCGCAACAGTGGCGGCATACCCGCCGCGCCGCCCCCATGAACCAAAGAAGCATCCGCATCGAGCAGTTCCGCGATGCGGGCCTCGTCGCCGGATTGAATCGCGGCGTGCAGGGCCTGCGCCGGAGACATGCCTACTGGCCTTCCTGCCCGGCGGGCACGAACAGCGCGGCGCCCTCGGACATCTCCATCGCCAGATGGTTCAAGTAGAACACCAGCACGCTCTTGGGCATCTCCGCCGCGAAGCGGTCCCATACGCGCTGCTGCCAGCCCGCCGTCAGGTGCGACGAAACATCCGCGTCCTTCTCAAAGAAACCTTCCTTGTGCGGTACGCCCAAAAAGTCGAGCACCGGCACAATCAGCGAATCGACGTGGCACACCAGAATGGCCTGCGCCAGGTCCATCGCCAGGTCGCCGTCGCTCTCGTCCCGCAACCGGGCCCACTGGCGCGGCGCGCTCTTCATCAGCGATTCGCCGTTCAGTTTCGCCACCCGCAAACGGAATTTCATCCGTTCAAACAACTGATAGGTCCGAAGCTTCCCCAGGCTGATTTGTTTCAGCAGATCCCGGAACGTGGCTTCGCCCAGCCCCAGATAAATGTCGCAAAGCTGCATCCTTTCGAGCGTAGCATAGTGCGCTAGAATTAAAGATTTGGTTTGCTCATGAGTAACATTATCGTATTGGGTGCCCAGTGGGGCGACGAGGGGAAAGGCAAGATGGTCGACCTGTTCTCCGAACGCTTCGACCTGGTGACCCGCTATCAGGGTGGCCACAACGCCGGCCACACCGTCTATATCGGCGAACAGAAGTTCGTCCTCAAACTGATTCCGAGCGGCATTCTCCGCCCCGGCGTACAGGCCGTCATCGCCAACGGCGTTGTCATCGACCCGGCGGCCCTGCTCGACGAGATCGCCACGCTCGAAAAGGCGGGCCTGCCCGTTTCCGACCAACTGCGTATCTCCGACCGCGCCCACGTCATCTTCCCCTTCCATCGCATTGTCGAGAAGATGAGCGAGGCCCGTGCGGACAGAACCGCCATCGGCACCACCTCCCGCGGCATCGGCCCCTGCTATGAAGATAAGATCGGCCGCCGCGGCATCCGCGTCGCCGACCTGTGCGACCGCGACGTCTTCCGCACCCTCTTTGCCACTCTCGCCGAAGACAAGAAGACGATTGCCGACGCCTTCGGCATCCCCTGGGACATCGACGTCGCCGCCGTCCGCGACCAGTACGAAGGCTTTGCCGAACGCATCCGGCCCATGGTCTGCGATACCTCGCTGCTGCTCGCCCGCGCCATGCAGGGCGGCCGCCGCGTGCTCTTTGAAGGCGCGCAAGGCACCATGCTCGACATCGACCACGGCACCTATCCCTTCGTCACCTCCTCCTCGGCCGCCGCCGGCGGAGCCTGCACCGGGGCCGGCGTCGCGCCCACGCGCATCCAGGGCGTCATCGGCGTCTCGAAAGCTTATATCACCCGCGTTGGCGGCGGCCCCTTCCCCACGGAAGACCATACGGCCGTCGGCGAGCAGATTCGCAAAGCCGGCAAGGAGTTCGGCGCGGTCACCGGCCGGCCCCGCCGCTGCGGCTGGTTCGACGTGCCGCTGCTGCGCTACACGGCCGCCGTCAACGGCTTCGACAGTCTGGTGATCACCAAAATGGACGTGCTCGACGAACTGGCCGAAATTCCGGTCTGCGTCGGCTACCAACTCGACGGCCAGCGGCTCGAAACCATGCCCGCGGCCAACAACCAGGTCGAGCGCATTCAGCCGGTTTATGAAACGCTGCCCGGCTGGCAGACCGTCACCCGCGGCACCACCCGTCTTGAGGACCTGCCCGCCGCCGCCCGCCGCTATCTCGACTTCCTCGCCGCACAGACCGGCGTCGAAGTGGGCTGCGTCTCGGTCGGCCCGGAGCGCAACGAAACCATCATCGTCCCCGGCTCTAAACTCGAGAAACTCCTTGCCTAAGTGGCAAGAACTCGCCCTCGCCGGACTGGTCGCCGCCATTGTCTTCTATGGCGGCGCCATCTGGATGGGAGTCCGCATCGCCAAGCAGAAGCCCGGCGTACCCATCAACACCTTCGCCACTTTCGCCGTCGGCGACCCCATGCCGCCGCTTCGCTACGAACTCACGAGCCCCGAAAAGAAAGACGACCTCTCCTCCTACCTCGGCAAACCCTTCCTCGTCTACTTCTACGACCTCGGCGACACCGGCCTCGCCGCCCGCCTGGCCGCCAGGTACACCGTCCTCGCCCTCAGTGACGAGAAGCGCTACGCCATCCTCAAGGACCTCTCCGGCAAGCCGCGGCCCTTTGTCTCCGGCCGCGTCATGCAGTCCGACATCCGCTCGCAGTTCCCCTGGCTCCGCCAAGGCAAGCGGCCCCGCGCCGTCCTCGTCGACGCCGAAGGCCGCATCGCCCAACTCCTGGATTCGCGCGCGGCGCTCGAAAAGCTCGCCAACTAAAGCTTGTAGCTGGCCAGCACCTGATCCCACGGCTTCCGGTAGGGCCGCGTCAACATCCGCGCCGCTTCGGCATCGCCCACAATCGTCTCTTTCTCGGCGTCCCAGGTCAGCTTCCGCCCCACCCGCAGCGAGATGTTGGCGAGGTGGCAGGCCGTCGCCACGGCGTGGCCATCGGCAACATCGGCAATGGGCCGCTGCCGCGTCTTCACGCAATCAAGGAAGTTCCGCACGTGCAGGTCGAACTGCTCATCGGACGAACCCGGCACCTTCATCGCCTGCGTCCACGGCTCGGCCGCGGCAGCGCTCCGCTGCGGTCCGCCCCCGGGCGTCCCTTTGAACCGCGGAATGCTGTTGGCCGGATCCGACTTCGTGTCCGGCACAATCTGAAAGCCGCCCCGGTCGATCACCAGCGAACCCTTCGTGCCAAAGAACTCGAGCGACCCGCTCCGCGGCGTCCCGCGCGAAGCCTCGCGGTGGTGCCACGCCGCCGACCAACCCGGAAAGGCAAACAGTGCGTCCTGTGTATCCGGCGTCTCGCCATCGTCCTCGAGCGCATAGCGGCCGCCGATGCTGACCACCGACTGCGGCCCCTTCGGAGCCAGCGCGAAGTACATGATGTCGAGCGAGTGCGCCGCCAGGTTCGTCATCTGGCCGCCCGAAAAATCCCAGAACCAGCGGAAATGGTAAATGCCGCGGTGCGGCGAGTACGGCCTCTTCGGCGCCGGCCCCAGCCACATGTCGTAGTCGAAGTTGGACGGCGCCGCGCCCCCCGGCGGCGTGCCAAAGCCCGGCATCACATTACGCGTGGCCTGCATCCGCACGTGGTGAATCTTGCCGATAGCGCCCTCGCGCAGTAGGTCCCGGGCCTTCTGATAGTGCCGACCGGAGCGCTGCTGCGTGCCCACCTGCACGACGCGGTTATACTTACGCG
This sequence comes from Bryobacteraceae bacterium CoA2 C42, assembly GCA_019931245.1. Taxonomy (GTDB): domain Bacteria; phylum Acidobacteriota; class Terriglobia; order Bryobacterales; family Bryobacteraceae. The sequence goes on along the minus strand of JAINDL010000044.1, from coordinate 37,394 downwards.
CCGCTTTGATCATCCACTGCCCTTCGGCGTGAAAGAGCGTCATCGGCTTTTCGACATACACGTCCTTGCCGGCGCCGCACGCCATGATGGTCATCAGCGCGTGCCAGTGGTCGGGCGTTGAAACCACCACGGCCTGCAGCTCTTTATCGTCGAGCAGCTTGCGAAAATCGTTATAGGCCCGGGGCTTGCCGCCCATCGCCTGCAGGCCCTCTTCGAGGCGCGGCTGGTAGGCCTCGGCCATCGCGGCCATATCCACATCGCGCTGATTCTTGAAATCAAAAACATGCTGCGCGCCAATCAGCCCATAGCCGATAAAGCCTACCTGCAGGCGATCGTTCGCCCCCCAGACACGGGTGGCGGCGGCGGCCGTGGCGGCGCCCAGGAAAAAGCGGCGGGAACTCGACATGGCGCCGATCATATCACTGCCGGTGGCCGGCCGCTCACGATAGACTGTCGGTTTAGCCCATGTCCACTCTCTTTGATTCCGGCGACCCGTCGCTCTACGATATCCGCACCAAAGTTCCCGGCCCGAAAGGCCAGCTGCCCATTACCCCCGAGATGCTACTCACCCGCCCCTCCGGCGACCTGTTCGGCTGGACGCTCAACGCCGGCATGGGCTGGGACCCCGCCAAGCTTGGTGGCCGCGAAGTGCTGCTGCTGTCCACCCACGGCGGCATCCGCCGTCCCGACGGCACACCCGTCGCCCTCGGCTACCACACCGGCCACTGGGAGGTCGGCCTGCTCGTCGAAGCCGCCGCCAAAGAACTCAGCCGCCTCGGCGCCGTCCCCTTCGCCGGCGCCTGCACCGACCCCTGCGACGGCCGCAGCCAGGGCACGCCCGGCATGTTCGATTCCCTGCCCTACCGCAACGATGCCTCGATGGTCCTCCGCCGCCTCATCCGCAGCCTGCCCACGCGCCGCGGCGTCATCGGCGTGGCCACCTGCGACAAGGGCCTGCCCGCCATGATGATGGCCCTCGCCGCCCAGCACGATATGCCCTGCGTGCTCGTCCCCGGCGGCGTCACGCTGCTGGCCGAAGACGGCGAAGACGCGGGCAAGGTGCAAACCATCGGCGCCCGCTACTCGCACGGCCAGATCACCCTCGAAGAGGCCGCCGACATGGGCTGCCGCGCCTGCGCCTCGCCCGGCGGCGGCTGCCAGTTCCTCGGCACCGCGGCCACGGCCCAGGTTGTCGCCGAAGCCCTCGGCATGAGCCTGCCGCACTCGGCGCTCGCCCCCTCCGGCCACCCCATCTGGCTCGACATGGCCACCCGCAGCGGCCGCGCCGTCCTCGAACTCGGCAAGCTGGGCTGGACCATGTCCACCATCCTCACGAGCGCCGCTCTTGAAAACGCCATGGTCACCCACGCGGCCTTTGGCGGCTCCACCAACCTGATCCTGCACATCCCCGCCGTCGCCCACCAGGCCGGCCTCCGCCGCCCCACCGTCGACGACTGGTCCCGCATCAACAAACTCGTCCCCCGCCTGGTCGACGCCCTGCCCAACGGCCCCCGCAATCATCCCACCGTGCAGGTCTTCCTCGCCGGCGCCGTCCCGGAGGTCATGCTGCACCTGCGCCGCATGGGCCTGCTGCGCCTCGATGCGAAAACCGCCGCCGGCGGCACCCTCGACGATTCGCTCAACTGGTGGGAGCAGAGCGAACGCCGCGCCGCCCTGCACAAAGTCCTCCGCGACCGCGATGGCGTCGACCCGGAAAACGTCATCTTCTCGGCCGACGTGGCCCGCTCCCGCGGCATCGGCTCCACCGTCTGCTTCCCCACCGGCAACCTCTCGCCCGACGGCAGCGTCATCAAAAGCACCTCGATCGACCCCACCGTCATCGACGCCGACAACGTCTACCGCAAGCAGGGCCCGGCCAAGGTCTTCACGAGCGAACCGGCCGCCATCGCCGCCATAAAGAACGGCAAGATCGAAGCCGGCGACATCATGGTGCTCATGTCCCGCGGCCCCATGGGCTCGGGCATGGAGGAGACCTATCAGGTCACCAGCGCCCTCAAGCACCTGCCCTTCGGCAAACACGTCGCGCTGATTACCGACGCCCGCTTCAGCGGCGTCTCCACCGGCGCCTGCATCGGCCACGTCTCTCCGGAAGCGCTCGCCGGCGGACCCATCGGCCGCCTGCGCGACGGCGACACCATTGAAATCGTCATCGACCGCAACCGTCTCGAAGGCCACGTCAACCTGCTCGGCGCCGACGGCACGGTCGCCGCCGGAACCCTGCTGCTCGCCAGCCGCGAACCCCACCCCGGCATCGCCCCCGATCCGCTGCTGCCCAAAGACACGCGCCTGTGGGGCCTGCTCCAGGAAGTCAGCGGCGGGCCCTGGGGCGGCTGCGTCTACGATGTCGACGCTATTGCAGCGGTGCTGGAAGCAGGACGGGAAGCCCTGCGCCGGAAATCGACTGCTCCAGCTGATACAGATTGATCGTGTTCTGCAACTGCGTGGCCACAAAGGGGCTCGTCTTCTGCACCGCGGTGACCAGCCCCTGCGCTTCGGCCGTCCGCTTTTCGTTCAGGTAGGCCACCACCAGATGCCGCGCGGCGGTGACATGAAACGGGTCCAGCGCGCACACCTTCGCCCAGGCGGCAATCTTGTCCTCCGTCGCGCCCGTCCGCTCGTAAGCCTGACCAAGTAAGTACCACGCCTCGGCGAAATCGGGCTTCTTGGCCACCGCCCGCCGCAGAGGCGGAATCGCCGCGGCCGCGCTGCCCCGATCAAGCAGCGGCGCCGCGGTCCGCAGGTGCCCCTCGGCTACCGGGTCCACCCCCTGCTGCCAGGCGGCAAGCGATTGGGGCGGACGCGTCTGCACCGCCACCGGCTGGGGCGAAAACAGCATCTCCTTTCCCCCGGCCGGCAGTTGAAACGCCAACAACACCTGCCCCCGCCCGACATCGTCACCCCGCACGGCAACCAGGGACAGTTCGCTGCCGCCCGGCGTCCGCGCCACCACCCGCCGGGCCCGCAGCAGACAAGCCCGCGCCGTCTCCACCACACCCGGTTCATTCGCCAGCCGCCCGGTCTCGGAACAGATCTGCCGGTTCCCGCCGTCAAAACCCAGCACCGTGAGCGTCACCACCTGCGCCGGGGCCGCCCAGGCAACCAGAAACAAAAGAGCCCGCATACGATTGATGGTAGAACATCCTTATCGATGCCCCGTTTTGCCAACCTCGCCGCCGTTGTTGTTTCCGTGGTGCTCACCCTGGGCGCCTGTGAACTCGCCCTGCGCTGGCTGGGCTGGGGGCCGAACGCCGCCGCCGGCCACGCCCGGCTCCTGCGCTTCGACCCCGCCATCGGCTGGACCAAGGCCCCGAACGCAAGCGCCACCTACCGCTGGATGGGCAGCCGCATCGTGGAAACCACCAACTCCTTCGGCGGCCGCGGCCCGGAGCCGGGCGACGCCCGGGAGCGCGTTCTCTTTCTGGGCGACTCCTTCTGCGAGGGCTATCTCGTCAACGACGACGAGGTCTTCTCCGCCGTCTTCGCCCGGCGGCAGAGCCGCTTCGCCCCGGTCAATCTCGGCGTAGCCGGCTACAGCACCGATCAGGCCCTGCTGCTCTATCAACGGCTCGCCGGCCGGATCGCCCCCCAACACGTGGTCCTGCTCTTTTTCGATAACGACATCTGGTTCAACTCCGTCACCGTCGAACACCGCGCGCCGAAGCCGGCCTTTGCGCTCACCCCCACCGGACTCCAGCTCACCGGCACCCCCGTCCCGTCCCCGGCCCAACGCGCGGCGGCCGCACCCTGCGCCGATTGCCCGCCCTCCTGGCGCCTCTTGCAACTGTTCGCCCAAGCCCGCTCCACGGTCGGCCCCGCCGGCAAGCCCGCCCTGGCGCCGGAACTGCTTGCCTACCGCCGCACGGCGCCGCCGGAAATCGACGCCGCCTGGCAACTCACCGAAGCCCTGCTCGCCGCCCTGCGAAAGGCCACGGGCCATCGCCTCACCGTCTTCTACGTCCCCACCGTCGCCGCCATCTACGATTCCTCGTGGGCCGCAACCAGACAAGTTTACGGCATGGATGACAACTGGGACATCCATCTTCCCGAATCGAAGCTCGCCGAAGTTTGCGCCCGCCAAAGCATCCCGCTGCTCTCGCCCACCTCCCGGCTCCGCGAGCGCGCCGCCCGGGGCGAGACCCTCTACTTTCTCGAGGACGGCCACTGGAACCGCGAAGGCCACCGCCTGGTAGGTGAGATGCTGGCCGGTTCCCTGCTATCCTCTTCCTCGCAGCGAGGCTCCCTGCCATGAAACCTTCCGGGCACCATGAATCGTTCGTCGAACACGCCGCCGCGCCCATCGGGTCGGACCGGTCCTTCTGCTACGTCTTCGCCGGCGGGTTCGCGATACTCGGGTGGGCGGGCGGCCCCCGCCTCTGGGCGCTCGGCGTGGCCGCGGCCTTCCTGCTGCTCGGCCTGCTCGCCCCGCACCGCGCCCACCGGCTGAACGTCCTGTGGATGCGGCTCGCGCTCCTGCTCAGCCGCGTGACCAATCCAGTGATCACCGCGCTCCTGTTCTATCTGGTCTTCACCCCCTTTGCGCTGTTCTTCCGGCTCACCGGCCGCGATGCGCTGCGCCTGCGGCGCGATCCGGCCGCCGCCTCCTACTGGGTGCCCCGCGATCCACCCGGCCCCGATCCGGCCGGCCTGGCCAATCAGTTTTAGGAACCCTATGTCAATCCTTGTTGAGCTTTGGGCATTTATCCGCCACCGGAAAAAGTTCTGGCTGCTGCCGATCCTCCTCACCCTGGCCCTGGTGGGCGGCCTGCTGATCCTGGCGCAGAGTTCGGCCATCGCGCCGTTCCTCTACACGCTCTTCTAACCCATGCGCGTTCTGGGCATCTCGGCCTTTTATCACGACAGCGCCGCGGCGCTGGTCGTCGACGGCGAGATCGTCGCCGCCGCGCAGGAGGAGCGTTTTACTCGCCGCAAGCACGACGCGGGCTTCCCGCGACACGCCATTGAATACTGCCTCACCTTCGTGCCCGAAGGCCTGGCGGGAATCGATCAGATCGTCTTCTACGAAAAGCCGTTTCTCAAATTCGAACGGCTGCTCGAAACCTACCTCGCCTTCGCCCCGCGCGGGCTCGCCAGCTTTCAAAAGGCCCTGCCGCTGTGGCTGCGCGAGAAGCTCTACCAGAAAAACCTGCTGCTCCGGCAGCTCCGCCAGTTGGCGCCGGACGTGGACTGCTCCGGTAAACTCCGCTTTACCGAACACCACCAGGCCCACGCCGCCAGCGCCTTCTTCGCGAGCCCCTTTCAAGAGGCCGTCGTTCTGACCCTCGACGGCGCCGGGGAATGGACCACCACCTCGGTAGCCATCGGCCGCGGCAGCCAGTTGGAGATCGTCCGCGAGATCCACTTCCCGCACTCGCTCGGTCTGCTCTACTCCGCCTTCACCTATTACACGGGCTTCCGGGTCAACTCGGGCGAGTACAAGCTCATGGGTCTGGCCCCCTACGGCGAACCGCGGTTTCGAAACCTCATCTGCGAACACCTGATCGACGTCAAGCCCGATGGCAGCTTCCGGCTAAACCTCGACTACTTCGACTACTGCACCGGCCTGACCATGACCAACCGGCGCTTCGACGCCCTCTTCGGCCAGCCGCCCCGCCGGCCCGACGAGCCGTTGACGCAGTTCCACATGGACGTCGCCGCGTCCATCCAGGCCACGCTCGACCAAGTCATGCTCCGGCTCACCCGCAGCCTCCGCCGCGAGTTCGGCATCCGGAACCTATGCCTGGCGGGCGGCGTCGCGCTGAACTGCGTCGCCAACGGCAAGATCCTCCGGGATGGGCAGTTTGACGGCCTGTGGATTCAGCCCGCGGCCGGTGACGCCGGGGGCGCCCTGGGCGCCGCGCTGGCCGCGAGCCGCGCCCGGCCGCCCGCTCCGCGCCCCGGGAGTGATGGCATGCAGGGGTCGTATCTCGGACCCGAGTTTTCGCAGGCCGAAATCGAAGAGCGTCTGCGCGCCGCCGGGGCCGTCTTCAGCGTGCTCCCGCCGGAAGAACTGCTCGATACCGCCGCCGCGGCGCTCGCCCGCCAACAGGCGCTCGGGTGGTTTCAGGGCCGGATGGAGTTCGGCCCGCGCGCCCTCGGCAACCGGTCGATCCTGGCCGATGCGCGGTCGCCGCGCATGCAGTCGACCCTGAACCTGAAAGTGAAGTACCGGGAGAGCTTCCGGCCCTTCGCCCCGGCCGTGCTGGCCGAACACGCGGCCGAGCTGTTCGACCTCGCCGGGGACAGCCCCTACATGCTGCTCGTCGCCGAGGTCCGCGCCGGCCTCCGCCGGCCCATGACCGCCGAAGAGGAGCAGCTTTTCGGCATCGCCAAGCTCAACGTGCCCCGGTCCACCATCCCGGCCGTCACCCACGTCGACTACTCGGCGCGCGTGCAAACCGTAAATTGCGAAACGAACCCAATCTTCCACGCCCTGCTCCGCCGCTTCCACGCCAAGACCGGTTCGCCCGTGCTCGTCAACACCAGCTTCAACGTGCGCGGCGAACCCATCGTCGGCACCCCGGAGGACGCCTTCCACTGCTTCCTCGGCACCGGGATTGAAGTGCTCGCCGTCGGCCGCTGCTTCCTGCGCAAGGAGGAGCAGAATCCGGCTCTCGCCCGCAGCTATCACAACGCGTTCGCCCCGGACTAGCGGGGCCGCTTAACGGATCGGGCCGGGTCTGTTCGATAATGGGAGAATACCCATGGATTGGAGTTCGCTCGACCTCAAAAAGACCGTCAACCTGCCCCAAACGGCGTTTTCGATGAAGGCCAACCTGCCGACGCTGGAGCCGCGGCTGCTCGGCGAATGGACCGAGGGCAAACTCTACGAGCGAATTCGGGAGAGCCGGGCAGGCAAGCCGCGCTTCATCCTCCACGACGGCCCGCCCTATGCCAACGGCAACATCCATCTCGGCCACGCCTTCAACAAGCTGCTGAAGGACTTCATCGTCAAGTCCAAGACCATGGCCGGCTATGATGCGCCCTACGTGCCCGGCTGGGATTGCCACGGCCTGCCGATTGAGATCAAAGTGGACGGCGAACTCGGCAGCAAAAAGGCCCAGATGTCGACGGCGGAGATCCGCCGCGCCTGCCGCGCCTACGCCCAGAAGTACGTCAACCTGCAGTCGGCCAGCTTCCAGCGCCTCGGCGTCTTCGGCCGCTGGGACGACCCCTATCTCACCATGGCCCCCGAGTACCAGGCGGCCATCGCGGGCGCCTTCGTCGACTTCTACGCCAAGGACTACATCTATCGCGGCCTCAAGCCGGTGAACTGGTGCCTGAACTGCCGCACCGCGCTCGCCGAGGCCGAAACCGAGTACGAGAACCACAAGAGCCCGTCGATCTGGGTGAAGTTCGCGCTGACCTCCGAGGCCGCCGCCATCGACCCGGCTCTGGCCGGCCGCGAGCTGTTCGGCCTCATCTGGACGACCACCCCGTGGACGATTCCCGCCAACCTCGGCCTCTGCTTCCACCCGCGTCTGGAGTACGTGGCGGTGGAGTCGCCGCAGGGCGTCCTGATCGTCGCCGACGGCCTGCTCGCGCAGGTGGCCAAGGATCTCGGCTGGGAGTCGCACACGGTGCTCGCCCGCTTCTCCGGCTCGCAGCTCGACGGAACCAGCTTTGCCCACCCCTTCGCGCAGCGCGCGAGCAAAGGCATTCTGGGCGAACACGTCACCCTCGAGCAGGGCACCGGCATCGTCCACACCGCCCCGGGCCACGGCATGGAGGACTACATCGCCGGCCTGCAGAACGGGCTGCCGGTCTACTGCCCGGTTGATGGCGCCGGCCGGCTCTACCACACCGAAAACGAGCCCGGCCATCTGCCCGAAGAGCTCGTCGGCCTCACCGTCTGGCAGGCCAACGCCAAGGTGATGGAGATTCTGACCGCCGCCGGGGCGCTGGCCGGCCACCGGACGATTGAGCACTCCTACCCGCACTGCTGGCGCTGCCACAAGCCCACCATCTTCCGGGCTACCGAGCAGTGGTTCATCGGCATGGAGAAGAACAATCTGCGGCAGGAGGCGCTCGCCGCCATCAGCCGCGTGAAGTGGATGCCGGCGTGGGGCGAAGAGCGGATCTCGAACATGATCGCCGGCCGGCCCGACTGGTGCATCTCGCGGCAGCGGACCTGGGGCGTTCCCATCGTGGCGTTCACGTGCACGGGCTGCGAGAAACTCGTTCAGGACCGCACGGTGCTCGACGCCGTCGTCGAACAGTTCAAGACCCACTCGGCCGACCTTTGGTACGAGAAGACCGCGGCCGAACTGCTGCCGCCGGGCTACCGCTGCGCCTCCTGCGGCGGCGGCGAGTTCTCGAAGGAAAACGACATTCTCGACGTCTGGTTCGACAGCGGCTCGAGCCACCTGGCCGTGCTGTGCGACCGCTACGGCCTGCCCTGGCCGGCCGATCTGTACCTGGAAGGCGGCGACCAGTACCGCGGCTGGTTCCACTCCTCGCTGCTGGTGGGCGTGGGCACCCGGGGCGATGCGCCCTACCGCGGCTGCCTCACCAACGGTTGGGCGCTCGATGAGAAGGGCCGGGCGATGTCGAAGTCGCTCGGCAACGTGATTGAGCCGGAGAAGGTGATCAAGCAGGCCGGCGCCGAGATTCTGCGGCTCTGGGTCAGCTCGGTCGAGTTCTGGGAGGACGTCCGCCTGGGCGACGAGATTCTGCAGCGGCTCACCGATGCCTACCGCAAGATCCGCAACACCTTCCGCTACACGCTCGGCAACCTGCACGGATTTAACCCGGCCACGGACGCGGTGCCCGCCGAGGCGCTCGCGCCGATCGATCAGTGGATTCTGGTGCGCGCCGAGGAGCTGGTGGGCAAGTGTCGCGGCTGGTACGAAGAGTACGCCTTCCATCGCATCTATCAGGCCTGCTACGCCTTCTGCACCACCGATCTGAGCGCCGTCTACTTCGACGTGCTCAAAGACCGGCTGTACACGGCGGCCACCCGCTCGGCGGCCCGCCGCAGCGCGCAAACGGCGCTCTACCGGCTCACGGACGCCCTCGTCCGCCTGCTCGCGCCCATTCTCACCTTCACCTGCGAAGAGATCTGGCGCAGCCTCGGCCATACCGAGAGCGTCCACCTCGCTTACTTCCCCGCCGCCGCGGACCTGACGGCTGGCATCCCGGCCGCGCAGCGCGTGCCACTGGCCGATTGGGACCGGCTCATGGCTCTTCGCCCCGAGGTCACCAAGCCCCTTGAAGCCGCCCGGCAGGCGAATCTGATCGGGGCGCCGCTCGAAGCCAGGATCCGGATCACGGCCGACGAGGCGACCTACGCGCTGCTCAAGGCGCACGAGAGCGACCTGGCCGGACTCTTCATCGTCTCCGCGGTCGAGTTGGCCAGCTCCGGCGCCGGACCCATGACGGTGGAAGTGGAACGCGCCGCGGGCAGTAAGTGCGAACGCTGCTGGAAGTTTGTCGCCGCCCTCGGCGCCGATGCCGACCTGCCCACCGTATGCGCGCCCTGCGCGAGCGCAGTCAAGGAGATGTTTGGCGCCTAACCCGGTCCGCCCTATGTTTATGACGCGTCTGCAAGCCGCCATCGTCAGTACCGTGCCGCTGCTGTTTGCGGTCGATTGGGCCACCAAACGCCTGATTGAGACGCACGTCAACTTCTGGGACGCCTACCCGGTGATCCCCGGTTTCTTCAGCATCGTGCACGCGCAAAACCGCGGGGCCGCCTTCAGTCTGTTGAACGATGCGCCGGACCACATCCGCGCCCTCGTCCTCGTCGGCTTTTCCGGGCTGGTGACGCTGCTGGTGGCCGGGATGCTGGTGCTCTCGTTCCGTCCGAACGACAAGCAGTCGGACTGGGTGCGGCTGGCCCTGGCGCTGGTGTTGAGCGGGGCGCTCGGCAACATGTGGGACCGCGTGCTGCGCGGCTACGTCACCGACTTCCTGCTCGTCTACGTCGGCGACTACCAGTGGCCGGTGTTTAACGTCGCCGATAGCGCCATCTGCGTGGGCGCGGGTCTGCTGCTGATCGACATCTGGCGGCAGCGTGGGGAGGAACGTGTTTCCTAAGCTGTTTTCGATCGGCGACTTCTTTCTGCCCTCCTACGGCGCGCTCGTCGCCGCCGGGGTGCTGGCCGGTCTGCTGGTCTCCACGCGACTGGCCCGGCGCCGGGGCATGGATACCGAGAAGCTCACCAACCTCGTCCTCTACGTCGTCTTTGCCGGACTGCTGGGCGCCAAACTGGCCATGTTTCTGTTCGATTGGGAGTACTACGCGCAGCGGCCCGGGGAGATTTTCAGCCTCGCCACCCTGCAGGCCGCCGGGGTATTTCAGGGCGGACTGGCGCTGGCGGTCGTAGCCGCGTGGTGGCATCTCCGCCGGGAGAAACTCGCGTTTCTGCCCGTGGCGGACATTCTGGCGCCGGGGTTGGCGTTGGGCCACGCCATCGGCCGGCTGGGGTGCTTCGCCGCCGGGTGCTGCTACGGAGCCTACTGCGAACGGCCGTGGGCCGTGCGCTACACCAACCCGGACGCGGCCACCATCAGCGGTACGCCGCTCGGGGTACCGCTGCATCCGACGCAGTTGTACGAGGCGGGGGCTGAGTTGGTGCTCTTCGCGGTGCTCTACCGGATGGCGGGGCGGATGCCGCGGCCGGGCACGGTGATCGGCCTGTACCTGACGGCCTACTCGGTGGTCCGTTTTCTGGTGGAGTTTGTGCGGCATCACGAGCAGAGCCTGCAGGGTGGCTTGTCGCTGACGCAATGGATGAGCCTGGGGTTTGCGCTGGTGGGTTTGGGGTCCTGGTGGCGCGGGGCGCGGGGCGGGGTACAGGTACCCGGCTAAGGTCTTTTTCGGTACAGGCCTAGGCCCATCATCGGATGGGATCCGAAGAGGCTATATCCCAAGATAACTCTTAGGAATACCCCTCCAAGTCCAATGTTAGAAACAACTCCCCGAAAACGGAGGAGGCGGCAGGCTGGCAACGCGTTTGTCGAATCCAGTTTCGTCTTCGTGCCGTTAATGGCAATCGTTTTGGCGATCATCGATTTTTCGATGGCTATGTTCATGCGCGCCACGTTCCAGCACGCTGTGCGGGAGGGTGTGCGCTACGCGATTACCTACCAGACCATGCCGGGATTGTGCCAGGACGAATCGATCCGGCAGGTAGTGAAGGATTCCTCGGCGGGCTTTCTCCACGACTCGCATGATTCGCTGATCAACATAACCTACCATCCGCCTTCGGACCTGAGCCAGACCGCCACCGGGGTAGGCAGCAACGCCGCAGGCAACATCGTGGAAGTATCCGTCGAGGATTTCAGTTTCGGCTGGATCGCTCCTCTGATGCGGACGGATACGCCCCTGAGCATCACAGTGCGGGCGGCAGACAAGACCGAATCTTTACCGAGCGGTACGACGACACCGCCGTGCCGGTAATCCCTATGAGAAACTCTACGTCCTCCATGCGGAAACGCGCCAGGAACGGAAACGCTCTGGTGGAGTTTGCCCTCGTGATTGTGTTCCTGGTGCCGATCCTGTTTGGTGTTTTCTCGATCGGTATGAGTCTGACGTTGTCGGTGCAGGCGGCCGTTGTGGCGCGCGATGCCGGCGCGATGTTCATGCGTTACGTGGACTTCTCCGTCCCGGCCAACCAGGCGCTGATCGTGCGCATCGCCCGGGGGATGGGGATGACGGAGACGGGCGGGAATGGCGTCGTGATTCTGTCCCAGATCATGAAGGTTGGTGCCGCGCAATGCGTTCCGCCCTACGCCGACACGACCGCTTGTCCGAATTTTAACCGTCACGTCATCATCAAACGGATCGTTATCGGCAACTCCGCGCTCACCACCAGTAGCATCGGTACGCCGGGCCCATCGATCATCACCGCCGATGGCAGTATCGGGCAATCGGACTATTTGGCCGATTCGTCGGCGCGGGCCGATGCTTTCGATTCATTAATGAGTCTTGGGGACGGCGAGTTTGCTTACGTTTCGGAAGCCTATTTCATCACGCCGCAGTTGGATATGCCCGGCGTGCGAACGGGTACTTTTGTCTACCAACGAAGCGTGTTTTAAGGCAGGAGAGTTTTGTGAAGCCATTATCACCAACCACAACCCCATCCCGCGCCGCCCGGCAGAAGGGCATCGCTGTCATGCTCACGGCCCTGATGCTGGTGACGACGATTCCGATCGTCGGCCTTGCCATTGATGCCGGTCTGCTGTACCTCATTCGGGCGCGATTGAGTTCGGCGTGTGACGCCGCCGCCCTCGCCACGGCGCGCAATCTGAATCTTGGCATGGATCTCAGCGAACAGATCGAGAACGCGACCGTCCGGGGTACCGCTTTCTTCAACGCCAACTTCCCTCCCGGCTATCTGGGCACCGCCAGCGTCACCCCGACGATCAACGTCGAACAGACTTCGCTCAATACGCTCTCGGTGACCACCTCAGCCACAGCGACCGCAAACCTATACTTTCTGCGCGTTCTCGGCACGTCCGCGACGCTGACGGGTTCGATCGGCAGGGCATCGCGGCGGGATGTGAATGTGATGTTAGTACTCGACCGGTCCGGATCGATGAACGCTTCGAACGCGTGCACCCCCATGATCGTCGCCTCGAAAACCTTCTCCGATCTGTTCATTCAGGACCGGGACCGGCTTGGCCTGGTCACCTACGGGGGTACGGTTTTTAACGCATACGCTCCCACCCGGGACTTCAAGAACCCGTCATCCTCTTTGAACGATGCCATCGACGAGGTAGTCTGCACCGGACAGACCAACACCCCGCACGCCTACTGGAGCGCCTACCAGCAGCTGGTGGCGCTAAACCAACCGCTGGCGCTGAACGTCATCGTCCTGTTCACCGATGGAGTTCCCAACACGTTTACGGCACGGTTTCCCATTCGGACCACTCCTGATGTGCGGCGGGATAACCCGTCCAAATGGTATTGCGGCGGAGCGAATGCATACGTGGAATGCATGATTCCCAAAAGTTCCTGCCAGGATGACAACGGTCTTCCGAGCACCCATCCATCCTGGGGCGTATTTGCGGCGAAACTCGGGGTGCTTACCGGAGGATCGCTGACCGTGGTCGCGGGCGATACATTCGGCCTGTTGAATCCAGAAGCGACGGGGCCGGCGGGTGGGGAGCCGATGATCCCGATGCCCGGCCGGGTCGGCTGCGCCATGACCGGGCATCAGCGGCGAATTCGTGAAGATATCAGCTACATCCCGGCGCAGGACGTGAACGGCATCAATATCAGCGGATACATGGAGTCCGGCCTCGAACGTTTTCCGACCGGGCATCCGTACGAAGGTGAGGTGCGACCCGACAATCCCAGCAACCTCGCCCGGGTGGCGATGAATCTGTCCGACAACGTCGCTGCGGCGGCTCGCAACAACCCCACGATGCCGGTGGTCACCTACACGGTCGGTTTGGGCACCCAAGTGGATCACGACATTTTGCGCCGCATGGCGAATGACCCCGCCTCGCCCAGCTTTGATAGCAGCCGGGTGAGCGGGCTGTACGTTTTTGCGCCCACGGTGGACCAGATCAACGCCGCGTATGCCCGCATCGCCTCGGAGGTACTCCGCCTAGCGCTGTAGGATACGGCTACTCTGACCCGTCCGTTAGGGCGGTTTTCCGACCTCACTAAGGGGCCAAGCCCATGGCTCCCTCGTCTCTTCACGTTTAAGCTCAGACATAGGTGCGTTGTGGCCCTATGGTTCAGTACTCTGTGAATACGCGACGGAAGAGGCAGGCGGGGCACGCTTTTATCGAAACCAGCTTTGTCATCGTACCGTTGCTGGCCATCGCGTTCGCCATCACGGACTACTCGATGGCTATTTTTCTGCGCTCCACCTTTCAACACGCCGTGCGCGAAGGTGTGCGTTACGCCGTCACCTATCAGACCATGTCGGGGATGTGCCAGGACGCTTCGATCCGGCAGGTGGTGAAGAACTCGTCGGCGGGTTTCCTCGGAGACGCCCACAACTCGCTCATCACCATTACCTACCATCCTCCGACCGATCTCTCCCTGACGCTGGTCGGAGCGGGTAGCAATGCTGCCGGTAACGTGGTCGAGGTCTCCGTAGAAAACTTCAACTACGGATGGATGGCCCCGCTGATGCGGTCCAACACGCCCCTCAACATCACGGTCCGGGCGGCGGACCGGACGGAAAGTCTGCCAGGCGGCGCCACGACGCCGCCTTGCCGGTAGGAATCTCGGATGGAAGCTCGATCCGCCTCATCCCGGAGACGCGCCACCCAGGGCAGTTCCCTGGTCGAGTTCGCGCTCGTCATCGTGTTCCTGGTGCCGATCATGCTGGGTGTCATTTCGATCGGCATGAGCCTGACCGTGTCCATACAGGCCTCCGTTGTGGCGCGCGACGCCGGGTCGATGTTCATGCGATACGTCGACTTTTCACTCAGTTCGAACAAAGCCCTCATTGTTCGCATTGCCCGCGGTATGGGCATGACCGAAACGGGCGGCGACGGTACTGTGATTCTGACGCAGATCCTCCGCATTGGAGCGGCGCAGTGCGTCCCGCCGTATCCCAACACGGCCGCCTGCCCCAATTTCGACCGGAATGTGATCACCAGGCGGGTCATCATCGGCAACGCCACCCTGACGACGAGCACGTTCGGGACACCTGCGGCGGGCATTGTCGCCTCCGATGGCACCATCTCGGCCAGCAACTACCTGGCAAACGCCACCGCCCGCGCCGATGCCTTCGACGCCCTGATGACCCTGGGCGACGGCGAGACAGCGTTCATCTCGGAAGCCTACTTTCGCACCCCGTATCTTGACATGCCCGGGTTCCGGACCAACACCTTCGTGTACCAGCGCAACATCTTTTGATTTCAGCGAGAAAACTCCCGATGGCCATGCCACCCCTGCAGCCCACCACTCCCAAGTCCGCCCGCGAGCGCGGCATCGCCGTGATGCTGACCGCCTTTCTGCTCGTCTTCACGATCCCCGCCGTAGGCCTGGCCATCGACGCGGGCGTTCTCTACCTCGTCCGTTCAAAACTGAGTTCAGCGTGCGACGCCGCCGCCCTCGCCACCGCCCGCAACCTCAACCTGGGACTCACTCTCGAAGATCAGCAGGCGAACGCCATCGCTCGCGGCACCGCCTTCTTCAATGCCAACTTCCCCGCGGGCTACTTGGGCACCAGCAACGTTACCCCTACTATCAATGTCGCCCAAACCACTCTCAGTACCCTCACGGTGACCGCATCGGCCACGGGTTCTGCGAACCTGTACTTCATGCGCATCCTGGGAAACACGGCACAGTTGACCAGTTCCGAGGGCCGGGCCTCCCGCCGCGACGTCAACGTCATTCTGGTGCTCGACCGCTCCGGTTCGATGGCCGGTGCCCCGTGCACGGCCATGATCAACTCATCGAAAACCTTCGCCAACCTGTTCGTCAACGGACGGGACCGCATGGGCATGATCACCTACGGAGCCAGTGTCTTCCGGGCCTATGCGCCGTCCACCGATTTCAAAAACCCCACGTCGTCCATCCTGAGCGCGATCGACCTCGTCACCTGCAACGGCTGGACCAACACCCCCACCGCCTACTGGAACGCCTATCAGGAACTCGTCGCGATTAACCAGCCGCTGGCGTTGAACATGATCGTCCTCTTCACCGATGGCGTTCCCACCTCGATCACCGCCCGATTCCCCATCCGGACCGTCGCCGACGTGCGGTACGGCTCCTGGTTTAACAATCTGTGCGGCGGCGGCACCGCCGGGCAGTGCAGCTTCCCGAGATCCCCCTGCCGGGACGACAACAACCGCCTCTCCAGCGACCCGCTGTGGGGGACCTTCGTTCCCAAGATGGGGGTCGTCAGCGGCGGCGGTCTCGGCTTTACAACGGGCGACACACCGGGCCTCGTCGAGCCAGTGGCTACCGGCCCCAGTGCCGGTGAACCCATGATTGCGGCCGGGCAAAGAACAGACTGCGCGATGAGCGTCCGCCCGGAGCGTCTGCGCGAGGATGCCGCCTTCATCCCGGCGCTGGATGTCAACGGGGTCAGCACCTCCGGATACATGGATTCCGGTCTGCTGCGCTTCACCGGGGGCCATCCTTACACGGGCCAGATCCGGGTTGACAGCCCCAACAACATCGCCCGGGTCTCGATGAATCTATCCGATAACGCCGCCGCCGCCGCCCGCAACCATCCTGATCTCGGGATCGTCACCTACGCCATAGGTCTCGGCTCCGGCGTCGACCATAATCTGTTACGCCGGATGTCTAACGACCTAGCTTCTCCCATCTACGACAGCACCAGAGTCAACGGCATCTACGTACATGCCCCCACGACGGCGCAAATCGGCGCCGCTTATGCCCGCATCGCCTCGGAGATTCTTCGTCTGGCCCAGTAACCGACGCAGCGCCGGTGCGCCGCCCAGTAAGCAAACAATTCCATTCTGAAATGTTTTAGGGTACAGTAAGCCTGAAGGGGTGCGCTGTTCAGCAAGACCCCGGAAGGAGTTTGCTATGTCCATGAAACCACTATTTCTTCTGGGGGCAGCCCTGGCGGTATGCCCGGCCTCCGGCTGGGCGCAAGGCATGACCTGCACCACCACGCCTCCAGCGGCCTCCACCATGCGCCAGGGCGGCGTGGCAGAGTTGGCCGGTGATATCGTGATCAACTGCACCGGCGGCACGCCGGTTACCTCGGGAGCATTTCCCACCGTTAATATCAGCATGTTCTTCAATACGGCCGTCACCAGCCGTATCGTAGCAGCGACTACGCCTCCCATCTCGGAGGCCGTTCTCCTCGTGGACAACCCGGCCCCCGCCGTGCAGGCCCCTTGCGCCACGCCAGTCTGCAACAATACCGACAACATCTTCCAGGGACGCTTTGAGTCGTTCAACTCCCTGTCCTGGTCCAACATTCCGCTCAATCCGCCCGGCCCGAACAGCACGCGGGTACTCCGCTTCAAGAACGTCCGCCTGAACACGAACAGTCTGCCCTCGTCGGGCGCGGCTATCGTTTTTCTCTCGGTGACCGGCTCGACGATAACCAACTTCGTCAACCCCCAACAGACCGTGGGGACCGTTCGCACCGGGGTAACCGCCGAACTGCGCAACGCCGCCGGCACCGCGGTCACCGGTCCGCAGTCCTTTGTCACCTGCACCGGCAACAACGTTGAGCTAGCCGGTAACCCCGGCGCACAGTACTCAAGCCCGGGCGGTCGGAGCCTGCTGCTTACCTTCTCGGAGGCCACCGGTTCGCCGAACGCTTTCAAAAAACGGAACGCCGCCACCACGCCGGCCGATCCCGGCGCGCTCGGTTCGCAGAACGAGCCACTCCAGAACCTGCCCAACGAAAGCGGCTTTTCGAACCTCAGCTTCCCGACCACCAACGGATTGAACCGCGTCGGCGTCGCCGACACGGGCACCATCCTCCGGGCCGTCTTCTCGAACATCCCCGCCAACGTCCGCCTTTTCGTTACCGCGCGCGAAACCGCGGCCGGCTCTACCCTCAACAGCAGCGGAATCCCCACCGTCACCGCCCGCCTGACGGCCAACCCGAATCTTCCTTTCGTCGCCGTTCCCGCCAGTTCAACCGCCGATGGCGGTCTGGTGCCCGTACCTGCCAGCGGCGAAGTGAACTGGGAGGTTCTTGAGAACGATGTCCTTGGCCTCGAATCGGTCTCGTTCGGGGTTGTGGTTGCCTTCAGCGGCTCGCCTCAGCCCACCGCCGGTACCATCAACGTCCTGTCGGGCCTCGGACCTCAGGGTGGCAGCGCGTCAGCCACCACCACCGATCAGATTCCGCGGCACGTCGTCACCTCGACCCCCCTCCCGGTGTTCGTCTTCAACCCCTGCCGCACGACCCTGCTCTTCCAGTTCCTGACCAACCAGGCCGGCTTTGACACCGGCGTCTCGGTCGTGAACAGTTCCCGGGATACGCTCGGCACGCTGCCGCAAACCGGCCGCTGCACCAGCACCTTCTTCCCAACGCCGTTCAACGCCGCCACCCAAGCGCAGTTCCCGCCCCTGGCCGGACCCGTGCTCCAGGGCGGCGAGCAGTGGACGTTTACCGTCTCGTCCGCCCGGCCGAACTTCCAGGGCTACATGATGGTGAACTGCGAATTCCAGTTTGCGCACGGCTACGCCTTCATCAGCGACTTTGGCAGCACCAAACTCGCCCAGGGCTACCAGGCGCTCGTCGTCCCGGACCGGGCGCGCGTCGCCGATCCGATGACCACGGCGGGTTCAGGCTCCGGCGAGCAACTGGTTCATTAAAATACCGTTTCATCCTCCTCGCTTCGGGAGAGCGCCCTCAGGGGTGCTCTCCTTTTTTTGCGCTTTTTTGCGCCCTCTCACCAACTTGTTAACTCTACAGTGATCAGGGAGCTTACCCGTGGGAAGGTCCGCTTTCTCATTTTTGGGGTGATATCGTAAAAGCTCGGTTGGTTGTTCAAATTGTCTTGAGGACAGGAATGACGATGCGGCTTCTGCTTTTGTATTCGGTTGCAGGATTGGTCGGAATCGCGAATGCTCAGAATCTGGCGACGCAGATTCGCGATCTGGAAGCAAGGGGGAACAGCCGGGCGGCGCGCGATCTGCTGGCCGAAGCGGTGCGCAACGCCCCCAACGACCCGGTCTCGCTCTCGTTTCACGCTGAATTCCTGGACCGTCACGGCGACCCCGCCGCGCGCGACGCCTACGCCAAGCTCCTCGGAGTGTTGGAGAGATCCGGTGGCGACCGGAAGCAAACCGCCCGCCGCTTGGTCATTCTCGACCTGCTGCACGGAGATCGGTCCGCCGCCACCCGGCATCTGGCCGTCTACCGCAACGCCGGCGGCCAGGACTTTAGCGCCACGATTCCCCAGCCCCAGCCGCGAACCGCCGGACAGGAGTGGTCGACCATTGATATCCCCGGGCCCCTTCGCTCCTTCAACCGCATGGCCGCCCTGTCGCCCGACCTGCCCGCCGACGAGATCCTCCCTGCCCTGGCCCGCAACGTGGTCACCAACGGCTACCAGGCCGCCAACTCCGCCGAAGGACTCGAACAGACCGAGTTTCTCAAACTGGTCGTTCGTTACCTGACCCAGGCTCGCGAGCTGGCCAAGCTCGCCGGAGAAGGACGCAAGATCCAGATCGACCAGTGCGAGTCGGCCCTCACCGGCGACCTGCTCAAAGTGCTCGGATACCGCATGCGCGGTGCCTGCGGCGCGGAGGTGGTTCTCGAAACGGTCAACGCTTCCCGCGCGTTCCTGACGATCGACTCCGGCTTCCCCCTCGCCGAACTCGAAACCGCCCTGCGTTCGAACCGCCCCTTCAGCTATCTGTATGGCTCCACGAGCGTGCCGATTCTCTACAACGCCGAATACTGGCTCGGCGCCAAAGAGAAGGTCCAGGGCGAGTTCATCGACGCCTTCCTGAGCGACCCCCAGTTGTGCCGCCTCTACCTCGGCGTCTCCAAGCTCGATCGCGAAACGGCGGACGTCATGAAAGCAAAGATTCCCGTCCTGCGGCTCAAGGCGTTCTCGCACGTCCTCGACTTCTTCGGCGGCATGTTCTACATCCGCGATGGCAAAGCGGTCGTCCCCGGCGGCCCCAAGGCCGAGGCCATCTGGGCGGAGTTGGCGGGCGCCTCTCCGTCCGACCCGGCGGCCTTCTTTGAACGGCTCGTCGCCAAGGACGATGGGTGGCTGTGCAGCTACTTTGACTCCATCTCCCGTATCTCCGGCCCCGTGCAGGAGTTCCTCACCCAGCCCGCCCGCCTGCGCCGCTACTACGGAGCGGTCAAGGGGAAGCTGACCAGCCCTGGACCTGCCCGCCCGGTCTTCCGCGCCAATACCGATCTGCTGCTGCTCACCACCCGTCTGCGCCTCGAAGCCGACGGTACGGCCCACGTTCCCGGCAGCGTCGAGATCTGGAAGAACCTCTTTGTCAAACACCCGCACGGCAAGTACGACGGGAAGCTGACCAAGTCGGCGGTAGGGTGGAAAGAGTCCGATGACGTGATTGAAGCCCTGTTCGCCCTGAGCCGCAAGGCCGTCGAGAACGAGCCGTTGCGCATCTACATGGCCCTCAGCGATATGAATCGCCGCCGCGCCAAACCGCTGCTGCCGGCCACGGTGGATCGTCTGGCCCGCGACTTCCGCCTGTTCGGCGCCCAGTACCCGGTGCTCAACGAGACGCCTCGCCTGACCGACGAAACGATCATCGCCTATCTCGACCTGCTGACCGCCGAAGCCTCGATTCGCGACCAGGGCGTACGCGCCGACGCCGCCGGCACGCTCCAATCCCTCGTCAGCTTCTGGCAGATCTTCGTGCGCCAAGGCAGCATTCCGCAAGCCGATGCCGACAAAGTGTTCAATCAGATCACCTCCCCGTTTGCCAAGGTCAAGTCCGAACGCGAGTTGTTTACCGCCGGTGTAGACGGAGTAAAGGCGCTGCTGGCGGCCACCAGGTCCCGGCCCGACGTCTCGCCGCAGGACCGCATGCTCGACCTGCTGGCCGGCTTCGACGCCGAACTGGAAAGCGAAGCGCACATCACCCTCGTGCAGGACCTGATGAAGGTTTTTGAGTCGCAGCGCCTGGTTTCGCTCAAGGCCCTTTTCGACCTCGCGGACCACCTGGACGCCATCGGCAAAGGGTCGAAGCCCGACCCGGCCATCATCGCCCGCGTCGCCCAGCGCCTGGCCGATGTCCAGCTGCCGCGGGCCGGACTCTCGGGCGTCGAAAAGAACTCGCTCGTCTTCGGCTACTATTCCGAACGCCACATAGAAAACCAGCGGAAGCTGAACCTGCGCGCCGCCATCGAACGGGCCGCCGGCAACCCCGAGCGGCTGGCGGAAATCAAGGGCAACCTCGCCCCCCTCCTCCGCGACACGCTCGTCGGCCTGAACTACGCCCACTACGCGCCGCCCGGCGCCCAGATCCTCTACACCAATCCCATCTTCGTCCGCAGCCACGACTTCCTCGGCATGCAGGGCGCCGCCCAGACGTGGCGCCAGACCGAGGTCGTCGGCACCGGCTGGCCGGCCAGCGCCGGCGGGCGGCTGGTCGGCTCGCTCGTTAGCCTCTCCTACGCCCTCGCCGAAGCCGAGCAGAACTTTCTCGTCCCCAGCCGCGAACAGGCGCTCATCTGGGGCGACCTGGTGCCGCAGATGGTCCAGAGCGCCAAAGTGCCCCGCTACTGGGAAGTCACGCCCGATCAACTTCACTTCACCGCGCTCCATCTCCGCTACGCTGATGCCTTGCTCGCCGAAGCCGCGCTGAACGAACCGCTCCGGAACCGCGTCGTCGAAACGCTCCAGCAGCAGGCGCCGCCCGCTCGCGCCCGCCTCGTCGGCCGTCTGCTCGCCGAAGGAGAGATTGCCAAGGCGCTTGAAAACGTGACCCCGGCCGAAGGATTTGTGCTCGCCATGCGGATGCTCGCCGCCGGAGACCCGGGCGATCCGGACCTCGCCGGCGAGATCCGCCGTCTCTCCAAATCCGCTCCCGACTCGGTTAACTACGCCGCCATCGGCCGCCTGTTCGGCTCCCCCAAGCCCACCCTCACCAACAGCTACCTCCCGGAACTGCTTTACCTCCGGACCTTCCCGACGCTGATGGGCTACTCGAGCCGCGTCATGGCCGAAAGCTGGGAGTCGAGCGCTCTTTACTACGCCTCTATCGCCGACGCCCTTTACATGACGCCCGGCCAATTGAACGTGGTCATTCCCGAGTGGACCCGGAGTACCGTCGAACGGATCTTCGCCACCCACCTTGAAGACTGGCCGGCGCTGCTGCGGAGCCTCCGCCAAGTCGGCCACGACGCCGTCAGCAAAAGCGCCAAGGTGGCCCCGGCCGCCGGACTCGACTAGAATCGAAGATCAGGAGTTGACCTCAGGAGGATGATGTGAGATCTCTTCGTACTGTTTGGAGCCTCGGTCTTGGCCTGTCGCTGTTTGCCGGGACGGCTGTCTACCTTTGGGCGCAGGACTCCAACCGCCCCACCTTCCGCGTCAAAGTCGACATGGTCGTGCTCGGCTTTACGGTCACCGACAGCAAAGGGCGGTACGTCAACGGTCTGAAGCCGTCCGACTTCCGGATCCTCGAAGACGGAATCGTGCAGAAACTGAACACCTTCGCCGAAGGCAACAAGCCTGTCATGCAGGTGCTCGAAGACGGTACCATGCGGCCGCTGAACCCCGGCGGTGATGCCGAAAAGGCCGGGCCCGAGGTCAAATCCGATGCCTTCGTCGGCACCAACGTTTTCGTCCTGTTCGATACGTCCAACTACATGTACCGCGGCTTCGTTTACGCCTCGGACGCCATCGCCGACTTCGTCCGTGGCCTCGACCGCGCCGACTCGGTCGCCGTCTACACCTTCTCACGCAACCTCACCCGCGCCGCCGATCTCACCAAAGATCGCAACAACGCCATCCTCGGCCTCCGCAAGGCCGTCGCCGGCGACGACTCGGCGCTCTACAACGGTCTGCTGCTGACCCTCCGCGATGCGGCCAAAGTTCCCGGCCGTAAGGTCGTCATCGTTTTCTCCAACGGCCCCGACAACGCCAGCATGGTCGCCCCCGACGATGTCCGCGCCGTGGCCGAAGACGAAGGCATCCCTATCTATGTCATCTCAACGGCCGAAGCCAGCCGCGATGCCATCTCCGCCGGAGTCTTCAAGCGCATCGCCACCCGCACGGGCGGCAAGGCTTATTTCGCCAAAACCTGGCAGAAGCAGGTGGAGGCGTTTGAGTCGATCCGCGAGGATCTCGGCAACTCCTACACCGTCACCTACTATCCGCAAACCAACCCCAACGACGGTTTCCGGAAGATCGGCGTCGAAATCGTCGGCGACATCGGCAAGAAGTACCGTGTCCGCGCCCGTCCCGGCTACCGGCCCAGCCGCGGCTTCTAATCTCTGTTCCGGGGCGCATGCTGCGCCAGGCATAGACCGCGCCCCGGAATCCGCGTCAACATCACCGCGTACAGCAGATGTGCCAGCAACGTAGCCGGCTGCGGGGTCATCCGTTCGATCAGAGGATGCAGCCCGCGGAGCAGCCCGTGCTGCAGAAGCACATACCAAAGGGCACCCAACAGCAGCCCCGCCGGCAATACCTTGCCGAACCCGCGCAAGCGGCCAAGCACCAGTGCGCTCCCGGCACCCGCCAGCCCACCGAGAACGACGTGCAGCGACCCGCCCGCCAGGCTCGCTTTGCTCAGTCCCATTCGGAACACCGCGTCTCCATAAATCGCCGCTCCCCACAGATTCAGGATCGCCCACCAGTGCTGCTGCTCGACAAGCGAGTCGAGCGCAAACCAGATCATCATGAGCAGCGCCCCCAGCACCCCGGTCTCCGCCCCCGCCAGCAGCAGATGCACCGCCGTGGGCCGAATCGGCGCCGCCACGGGCTCCGGAACCCGAACCGGCGGCGCCGGGATTACCACAAAGGGAGGCGGCTCCGGCAGTTCGTCCGGGACAGGCGCAGGCGGCGGCGGAAGCGACTCCATTCGAAACTATATACTAACAGTATGCAAGCTAGGCGGGTGGTCATAACAGGCCTCGGGGTCATGAGTCCGAACGGGTTGGGACGGGAGCCTTTCTGGCGCGCCTGCCTCGCCGGCACCAGCGGCGTCCGGCGCATCTCCCGGTTCGACCCGGACGGTTTCAGCGTCCAGATCGCCGGCGAAATCACCGATTTCGACGAAGCCGCCTGGACCGATCCCAAAGAACGCCCCCATGTCTCCCGCGCCACACCGTTGGCCCGCGCCGCGGCCGGGGAAGCCCTCGCTCATGCCGGGCTCGATACCAGCCGCATGACCCGCGACCAGCTCCGCGAAATCGGCATCGTCCTCGGCTCCGGCGGCGGTAGCCAGGAGTGGACCGAACAGCAGTACCGCCACTGGTACGCCGGCGAACACAAACAGTGCAGCGTCTACGTCATTCCCACCTCCACGATCGGCACGCTCGCCAGCGAAGTCTCCATGTACTTCGGCTTGCGCGGGATGTCCCACATCATCTCCACCGGCTGCACCTCCTCCACCGACGCCATCGGTTACGCCTTCCGCCAGATCCAGTGCGGCATGATCGACTGCATGCTCGCCGGCGGCGTCGACGCCCCGCTTGCCCCCCTCATCCTGCGCGGCTTCCAACTCATGCGCATCATGACCCAGCGCTGGAACCACGAACCGCACCGCGGTTCCCGGCCCTTTTCGGGCGATCGCGACGGCTTTGTCCTCGGCGAGGGAGCCTGGATGTTTGTCCTCGAAGAACGCGAACACGCCCTGTGCCGCGGCGCGGCGATCCTCGGCGAAATCAGCGGCTACGGATCCACCTGCGAAGCCTACCACCGGGTCCGGCTCGAGGAGTGCGGGGAAGAACCGGCCCGGACCATGCAAATGGCGCTGCGCGAGGCCGACCTCGCGCCGGAAGCCGTGCAATATGTGCATTACCACGGCACCTCGACCCAACTGAACGATCGCATCGAATCCCGCGCCATGCGCTTGGCCTTCGGCCCGCACGCCTACCGGCTGTGCGGGTCCTCGGTCAAGAGCATGATCGGCCACCCGCAGGGCGCGAGCGGGGCCGCCGGCGTTGCCGTCTGTCTGCTGGCCATGCGCGATGGCCAGGTACCCCCGACCATCAACCTGGAAGTCAGCGACCCGGACTGCGATCTCGATTACGTACCCCACACCGCACGGCCCCTCGCCATCGAAGCGGCCGTCGCCAATTGCATCGCTTTCGGCAGCAAGAACAGCGCGCTGTGCCTGCGTAGGACAGCTTAAGCCTCGGGCGGTTTCTCGGCGTCCGCTTCCCTGTCGGGCGGCGCTTGCAACTCGTTCTCCTCGCGCGCCTTGGCTTCCGTCGAATGGTAGTAGGAGTGGTAATAGGTATAGCGGCTGTACAATTCCCCGCGACGGGCACCGTTCACCGACGTACCCAGCACGTTGTTCTCACAAAGGGACTGCATCGCCCGGGTGACGGAATCGATCGTCGTTGTTCCGATGCGCACCACCAGCAGCGTTCCGTGACACATCGTTGACAGCAGGTTGGCATCAGCGGCAAACAGCAGCGGCGGCGTGTCAAAAATTACCCAGTTGAACAGCGTCGGTAATCGGTCAATCATGCTCTTGACCTCCCGGAGATTTAACAACTCGAGAGGATTCAACACCGCTTCACCCGCCGGCATGATGTACAGGTTCGTCCCCGAAACCCGCTTGATAATCTCATGCAGCTTCGCCCGGCCCAGCAGGAAATCCGTTGCCCCGGGACTGCGATCGACCTGAAACAGCGAATGCACAATCGGACGCCGGAAATCGAAATCCGCCAGCAAAGTCAGGTTTCCCGCCAAATGGGACTGCGCCAGAGCCAGATTGACGGCCGTGAACGATTTCCCCTCCGCCGGCGAGGGGGAAGTGACCACAATCGAGTGAATCGGGCTGAGGCTCTGCATGTGATTCAGACGGGTCCGTAAACTGCGAAACTCTTCGCTCGGCGCCTCGCTCGGCCGCGTCGGATCAATCAGGTGCGCATCGGCCAGCGGTCGGAACGGAATCTCTTCGATCTTATCGAGCAAACCCTGGAGATTCACGGGGTCCGCCGTCAGCGAACCGGGGGTCGATAACGCCTGCTGCGCGTAAGCCGGCACCATGCTCGATGGGGGCGGCTGCCCGGGTGGGGGAGACTGAATATAGCCCGCGCGCTCGGCGCGGCGAAGGGCATCATGAACTCGGCTCATACGAATCGTTCTCTCTTTCTGAATTCCCGTCGCCCTTACGGCTTAGTGGCAATGTAGTAGTAATAGGATCCTGCCATCACCAGGATACCTACCAGGATCGAGGTTGACCATGCCAGCAGCGTCAGCCGCTTGCGGCGCATTACCACCACATCGTCTTCGAGCAGCGGAATCGAACCCAGTACCGTCAAATTGGTGTACGCCCGCACATCCTTCAGGTTCTTGAGCGTTGTATCTTTCATCTCGCGGCCGCCGGTCAAAACCAGACCCAGCACCAAACCCATCAGCGCCCCACCCAGGATGATCAGCGGGCGCTTGGGTTCGGTCGGCTCAACGGGTAGTGAAGCCGCATCGAGCAGTTCTAGGGTCTCACCCTGATTGCGCTTCTCCACCTCCTGTCCCCGCCGCGCGTCACTCTGCTTGGCCAACAGCTGTTGATACTCCATCTTGGCGCTATCATAGTCCCGCGTCAGCGCAGAAAACTCCTGGTCGGCAATCGGCGTCGACCCAATCCGGCCCTGAAACTCCCGAACCTGCCCGTTCAACCGCACCAACTCCGCCTTGTAATCCTGCTCCTCTACCGTTTTGGCCTGCACCAGCGTCTCCATCTGCTTGAGGGAGAGCTGCATCGCCTGAATATCCTTGGTGACCGGTACCGATACCGGTGGCGTCTTGGCCGCCCCGCGCTTTGCCGCTTCGGCCGCTTCGGCCGCCTTGGCCTCCTCCTCCTGCTTCAACAACCGATCCCGCTCCCGTTGCAGAGTCTGCAGATTGGTTTTCGCCCGCTGCACATCCGGGTAAGTCTCTTTGTACTGCTCCCGCAAACGGGCCAGCGACTGCTCCGCGCTCAGGATATCCCGCTCCGCCACAATCAGCCGCTCGTTGGCCGCCCGCGTCTTCCCCACCTCTCGCGAACCGCTCGCCGACGCTGCAGCGGCCGCCATCGCCAAATTCATCTGCTCCCGCTGCAGACGTAACTGCGCCTCGGTCATCAGTCTCTCCTGATTGATCCGCTGCAGCGCAGCGTTGATTGTCGCAATCCGCGTCTCCGTCGCTTGCAAGGCCGTAAAGTTCATCGATCGCTCGTCCGGTAACCGGCCCGCGTTCTTCATCCGGAAACTGGCCAAAGACTGCTCAATCTGGTCAAGCTTCAACTTGGCCTTCTGCACCTCTTCGGTGAGAAAGTCCGTGGTATTCTGCGTCACACCCAACTGCACCCGCGTGTTCTCGTTGATCAGGCGACTCACTACCTCCTGGGTCACCTTTTGGGCCTTGTAACGGTCCTCATACTTGAAGCTGACCGGAAAAGCGCCGCCCCGGGCCGACTGCGCCGACAAAGAAACCGTGCCAATGCTGATGTCTTTGGTCCGCATCCGATCCACGATGTCCTCCATGGGTAGGCGTCGACGGTCCCGCTCGTACAGATCGAATGTCTGGATGATGTTGACCAATGCACTCCGACTCAGAACCTGCTGCGAAATTCCGGTTATGCGCTCGTTCAGCATCTGGTTCAGTGCCGATTGTACAAACCGCTCGGGAACCTGGGGCGGAGTAACCCGGATCACGGCGGAAGAGACGTAAGTGTCCGGCCACAAACAAGCCACCACCGTTGCAATCACCAAACCGGCGAAAAACGGGCCGAGAATCCATGATTTGTGGCGGCGGAGGACATCCACATAGTCCTCCGTGTCCATCGAGCGGCGTCCGACACTGTACAGATCTTGCGTTTGCATCATGTTCTCTGCTTCTTTCCTGCTTCTTCCCTGTTTCTTTCCTGCTACTTCCCTAGGCCTTCTCTACGTCTGCTCGACTTCTCTACTGACCCTTTCCCGGGACGCGGCTCAAGGCACGACGATGTGATCGCCGTTCTCAATCTGTACATTCTGCTCGAGTTTTTTGCCCTTCATCACTTCGTCATAGTTGAATTTGAGCCGCTGCGTCCCGCGCAAAACCGTAATCTTTTTTTTGTTCGCAAACTCACGCAAACCGCCGGCGGCGTTCAGCGCTTCCAGTACCGTTATCGGCACAACCAGCGGAAACATGCCGGTCCGATTGACTTCTCCCACCAGATAGTACTTTTTACTCCCCACCCGGAGCAGCGCTACGGTCAATTCGGGCCGGTTTAACTGCTCACTGTAAGCCTTTTTAATCATCTCCTTCACTTCATCGAGCGTCTTGCCCTCCACCGCCATGTCCCCACTCAACGGCAACGTGATCCGCCCGTCCGGACGCACGACGAACTGTCCGCTCAACTCCGGCTCCCGCCATACCTTCACCCCGATCACATCCTCGGGGCCCAGCTTGTAGCCCTTTGGATCCACCGGCGCGGGCGCATCCAGCGCGGCGTTGGCATTCGGAGACTTCGAATCCTCCACCGCCGGAGGCGCCGGAGCCGCACTCTTGGGCGCGCTCGGCGCCTGAAATCCCCACATACTCAGTCCTAAGCCCAAGGCGAACACGATCCGCCGGAAATACCGCAGTTCCATAAAGCCTCTCATCCAAAAAACACTGCCCAGTAGAAAACATGGCCAAGCAAAAGACGTTGCCAAGCAAAAAAAACACTCCCGAGCCCGAAAAACACTCACAAGCCTCGCCACTCCGCCCGAGTAGCAACGGTTCCTTGCAATCGTTCTTCAGTTTGCTCGATTTCCCCTATATTGTATACCAGCCCGTTCGACCCAAGGGTTCCAGTCCTCCCATCGGGACTCTCCCGCTAACCTTCCGCCCTCGAAAGGTTTAGAATTAGAAAAGTATGCCTTCGACCCAGTACCATCTGGCTAAAACCGACCCGGATACCTACAGCCTCTCCGACTTTGAAAAGGAAAAGAAAACCGTCTGGGACGGCGTGACTAATGCCCAAGCCGTTCAATCCATTCGCAATATGAAAAAGGGCGATAAAGTTTTCATCTATCACAGCATGGGCGAATCCGCCATAGTCGGACTCGCCCGCGTCGACTCCGCCCCCCGCCCCGATCCCAACAACTCGAAATCCGCCGTTGTCGACCTCACCTTCCTCCGCCGCCTCGATCCCCCCACCACCCTCCACGACGTCAAAAACTCCGGCCAGTTCCCCCAGTTCGCACTCGTCCGCCAAAGCCGCCTCTCCACCATGCCCTGCCCGCCGGAGTTCGTCGACTGGGTCCAGGCCCGCTACCCTAAAATCAAACTCTAAATCAAGCCCTGGCGCCGCATGATCCCGTATGCCCGCGCCACCGGCAGCCCCACCACGTTCCAGTAACAGCCCTCAATCCGGTCGATGTACCGGCTCGCCCCGCCCTGAATCGCGTACGCCCCCGCCTTGTCCATCGGCTCCCCCGTCGCCACGTACGCGGTAATCTCCGCCTCGCTCATCGCCGTAAACCGCACCAGCGTTGTCTCGGCGTCAATATAGAGCTGCCCGCCTATCTTCAAACAGATCCCCGTAATCACCTCGTGCGTCCGCCCCGCCAACCGGCCCAGCATCCGCACCGCATCCGCCGCGTCCACCGGCTTGCCAAAAATTTCCCCATCCACCACCACCGTCGTATCCGCCCCCAGCACCACCTCCCCCGGCCGCCCCACCGCCACCGCCTTCCGCGTTGCCAGACGCCGCACATAACTCTGCGCCGCCTCCCCCTCCCGCAAACTCTCGTCCACATCCGCCACGCGGACCGTAAACGCGATCCCCGCCCGTTCCAATATCTCCCGCCGCCGCGGTGATTGCGAAGCCAGTATCAACATAAGCTTACTCCGATGTTACACTGCCATCATGGTTACCCGGGTCGCTCTCGCTTTTTTCATTCTGGTTTTCAGCGCCTTACCGCAAGGCACCACCTCCCGCCTCCAGGGCGTGGTCGTTGACTCCTCAGCCGCCATCGTCGGCGGGGCCACCGTCACCCTCAAAAACGAGGGCACCAATGCCGTCTTTGAGACCAAAACCACCGCCGCCGGCGCCTACGTCTTCGAATCCGTCCCCTCCGGCCGCTACACCGTCCTCGTCGAAAGCCCCGGCTTCAAGAAGTTCACCGCCCGCAACAACGCCGTCTCCATCGGCCAGCCGACCACCGTCAACGTCACCCTCCAACTCGGCGCCGTCACCGAAACCGTCGAAGTCAGCGGCGCCTACGAGGCCGTCCAAACCTCCACCTCCGGCAATATGGGCAACCTCCTCGAAGAGAAAATCATCAAGGACCTCCCCATCGTCGGTACCCGCGGCCGCAACCCCCTCGACCTCGTCCTCATTCAACCCGGCATCACCTCCGGCTCCAATACCGGCGGCGGCATCCACGTCCACGGCGCCCGCGACCGCGCCTGGAATTACACCCTCGACGGCATCGACACCAACGAAACCTCCGCCGGCGGCTCCAACTTCTCCCCCATCCGCGCCAACCCCGACTCCCTCGCCGAATTCCGCGTCATCACCGGTAACTTCACCGCCGACTCCGGCCGCAACTCCGGCGCCCAGGTCGCCATGGTCACCAAGTCCGGTACCAACGACCTGCACGGCTCCGGCTTCTGGTTCTACCGCACGCCCCGCTTCAACGCCAACGAGTGGGAAAACAACCTCGACAACCTCGGCAAACGCCAGTTCGTCCAAACCATCTTCGGCGGCTCCCTCGGCGGACCCATCCGCAAAAATCAAACCTTCTTCTTCGCCAACGGCCAAGGACTCCGCGCCCTCGAAACCGCCCAGGTCACCCGCTCGGTCTACACCCAGTCCATGCGCCAGGGCATCTACCGCTACAATCGCACCGGCCGCAACCTGCCGGCCGGCGTCGCCGGCGCCTCGGTCGACCCCTCCGGCAACCCCCTCGGCAACATCGGCTCCTACAACATCTTCCAGAACGACCCCCAGCGCATCGGCGCCGACCGCTCCATCGCCGCCCTCATCGCCGCCACCCCCCTGCCCAACCGCTTCGACTTCGGCGACGGCCTCAACACCGCCGGCTACACCTTCGTCGCCCCCCAAAACGAACGCCAGCACGATATCACCTTCAAAATCGACCACATCTTCGACCCCCAGAACACCGTCTCCCTCCGCTACTCCTTCGGCCGCCAGGACACCAACTGCGACCGCGTCAACGGCGGCGCCCCCATCTTCCCCGGTACCACCTGCCTCGTCGATACCGAACGCACCCCCAGCAACCTCGCCGTCAACTGGCGCACTAACCCCACCACCACCGTCACCAACGAATTCGTCATCGGCTTCAACCAGTTCGAGTTTTTCTTTAACCAGCCGCTGGCCTCCCTCACCAATCCCTCGCTATCGAGCCCCGTCGATCTGATCGCCAACTATTCGTTCGGCAACAACCGCCGCGTCCGCACCGCCCAGATCGTCGACAACCTCTCCTGGGTCACCGGCAAACACTCCCTCAAGTTCGGCGTCAACATCCGCCTCCAGCGCCAGAACGACGACCGCGGCACCGTGGGCGGCTTCAACGCCAACCCCAGCGTCAACTTCTCCACCGCCCTCAACCCCGTTGACCCGCGCACCTTCGGCCTCCCCGCCGACGTCAACCAGCAGTTCGACCTCGGCACCCTCCAGGGCCACACCAACTTCCTGCTCGGCCGCGTCGGCCAGCGCTCCCAGGGCTTCATCTCCCAGGGCGACCGCTTCGTCGCCGGCCGCTTCGACTTCGTTACCGACTATCCCGAATACGACCTCTACATCCAGGACACCTACAAGCTCCGCCGCAACTTCAGTATCGACCTCGGCCTGCGCCTCGAAATGAAGCCCGCCCCCAGCAACGTCGACAACCGCATCCGCCGCCCCGATCAGCTCTTCGTCCACGGCGCCGCCCCCCAAAACTCCGCCACCTGGGTCCCCGGCCAGCTCCACGCCGACCGCATGAACAACTTCGGCCCCTCGGTCGGCTTCGCCTGGGATCCCTTCGGCACCGGCAAAACCTCGGTCCGCTCCAACTACCGCATCGCCTACGACCGGATGCCCACCTTTCTGCTCGCCTCCACCATCTTCCCCAACATGCCCGGGGAAACCTTCGGCCTTGCCGAGCAGCAGTTCGGCATCAACGGCGGCCGCCTCGCCACCATGCCCGCCTTGACCGCCCCCACGGCCAATCCCCGCGAACTGGCCACCCCCGCCCCCTTCGGCGCCGCCGGCGTCACCGTCGTCGACCCCAACCTCAAGATCCCCACCACTCACCAGTGGTCCTTCTCGCTCCAGCGCGAGGTCTTCCGCAACACCGTCATCGAAGCCAGCTACATCGGCCGCCGCGGCTACAACCTGTTCGGCGCCTACAACGCCAACCAGTCCGACATCTTCGCGAACGGCTTCCTCGCCGGCTTCAACGAAATCAACGCCGGCGGCCAGTCGGCCGTCATCAACCGCGCCCTCGCGGGCGACTCCCGCATTCAGGCCGGCGAAACCGCCTCGTCCATGATCCGCCGCCTCTTCCCCGGCGACCTCCGCACCGGCAACGTCGCCGGCCTCGCCTCCGGCCTCGCTACCCGCATCCAGAACGGCCGCTCCGTCACCGCCATCTCCGGGGCCGGACCCTTCTTCTTCAACCCCTTCCCCCAGTTCGGCAGCGTCGTCACCATCGACTCGAACGACTTCTCCACCTACCACGCCCTCGAACTCACCTTCGAACGCCGCCTGTCCAAAGGCTTCTACCTCAACGCCAACTACACCTGGTCCAAGTCGCTCGACACCCGCAGCTTCGACCCCGTCTTTACTACCGCCGCCAGCGGCGCCGCCCAGTCGGCCTCCTCCACGCCCTTCGATATCCGCAACCGCCGCGGCAACTACGGCATCTCCGACTTCAACCGCACCCACGTCTACAAAACCACCTGGTCGTATGAGCTCCCCTTCGGCCGCGGCGCCCGCTTCCTGTCGGCCGCCAACGGCGTCGTCGACCGCCTCCTCGGCGGCTGGCGCGCCTCCGGCATCCTCACCATCGCCTCCGGCCGCCCCTTCACGGTCTTCTCCGGCGTCAACACCGTCTCGAACGCCGTCCAGTCCACCGCCGTCTGCACCGGCTGCACCGCTGATATGGGTCGCGCCTTCACCGACCCCGGCCAGGGCTTCGTCTTCTACTTCGACCAGACCGAACGCGGCCGCTTCAAACTCGACGGCGGCATCGCCGGACAACAGGGCAACACCCCCCGCAACTTCTTCACCGGCGACGGCCAGTTCAACCTCGACGCCTCGCTCCAGAAAGACGTCAGCCTGCGCGAAGGCCTGAAGCTCGAGATCCGCGCCGATGCGACGAACCTCAGCAACACCCCGACCTTCGGCTTCCCCACCACCACCGCCAACGCCGCCACCTTCGGTCGCATCCGCAACACCGTGGCCAGCAGCAGCCGTAAGATCCAGCTCGGCGCTCGGATTACCTTCTAGCCCGAACCGGATGCAGCTCGAACTCTCCGTCCTGCCCCAGCCCGCCGCCAATGGCACCCCCAACGCGCGGCGGGGGCAGTTCGGCAAGCGGCTCTATGACTATGACCGGCAGCTTTACGACGAGTGCTTCTCCCCGAGAGCCGACTCGGGCCCGAGCGGCCTGCACGACCGCCCTCGCCCCTTCGTCCTTCGTCCGCACGCCATCCACATCTTCAGCCCCGCCCTCGTCCCCCGCCTCGCTGCCCTGCTCGACACCCAGCCACAAACCATCCATTGGCCCCTCGATCCCCTCCCCGCCCGCCGCCTCCGCGTCGAGTTCGTTACCCCCACCGAACTCAAGCAAAATGGCGCCGTGCTCCGCGCTCCCGACTTCCCCGCCCTCGCCGCCCGCGCCCGCGACCGCGTACTCTCACTGCTTGCGTTTTATCAAAACGAAGCCACCGATCAGGTCGACTTCGCCGCCCTCACCGCTCAGGCCGCCGCCGTCACGGAAACAGCACGGTCCATCCACTTCAACCCTGGCCCAACCCGCCGTTCGGTCCGCAATCAGAACGACCACTCGATCGGTGGATTCGAAGGCTGGGCCGAGTACTCCGGCCCCCTCGATGCCCTCGCCCCCTACCTCATCGCCGCCCAATGGACCGGCGTTGGCCGCCAGACCGTGTGGGGTAAGGGAGAACTCCGAGTCACTGTGTTACCGTTTGAAGAATGTTCCGCCTAGTCGTCCTTTTCACGCTCTCCTCGCTGCTTCTCGCCCAGGATCCCCCCAAACCGGACGCGCCTAAACCCGACTCTCCCAAGCCCGAAGCGGCCAAACCCGCACCCAACGGACGCCCCGCCGACCGTCCCGCCGAACCCCAGATCCAACCCTACGACCGCGTCATCACCAAGGACGCCAAATCCACCCCCGGCATCTTCACCGTCCACCAGGTGAAAGACAAATACTACTACGAGATCCCCACTACCGAACTCGGCAAAGACTTCCTTTGGGTCCAGCAAATCGCCCGCACCACCCTCGGCGTCGGCTACGGCGGCCAAGCCCTCGGCAGCCGCGTCATCCGCTGGGAGCGCCGCGAAAACAAGATCCTGCTCCGCGAAATCCGCTATGACATCGTCGCCGACCCCCGCGCCCCCATCGCCAAAGCCGTCGAAGACGCCAATGTCAGCGCCATTCTCCAGGCCATCAACATCGCCGCCGAAAACAAAGACAAAAAGTCCGTTGTCATCGAAGTCACCCGCCTGTTCTCCTCCGAAGTGCCCGAACTCAGCGCCCGCACCCGCCTGCGCGCCCGCGGCTTCGACCCCTCCCGCAGCTTCCTCGATCGCATCTCCGCCTTCCCCACCAACATCGAAGTCGAAGCCACGCACACCTACATCGCCCCTCCCGACTTCCCCGCCGCCGCCCCGTCCTCCCCCTTCGCCCCCGCCGGCATGCGCGGCAACAGCGCCACCGTTGTCCTCCATTACTCCATGGTCAAGCTCCCCGAAAAGCCCATGATGCCCCGCCTGCTCGATGAACGCGTCGGCTTCTTCGAGGTCCGCAAAACCGACTTCTCGCTCGACGAACCCCGCGCCCCCAAAGTGGCCTACATCACCCGCTGGCGCCTTGAAAAGAAGGACCCCGCCGCCGCCCTCTCCGACCCCGTCAAGCCCATCATCTACTACGTCGATCCCGCCACCCCGGCCAAACTCGTCCCCTACGTCAAAGCCGGCATCGAAGAGTGGCAAGTTGCCTTTGAAGCCGCCGGCTTCCGCAACGCCATCCAGGCGAAGGACGCCCCGAAGAACGATCCCACCTGGAGCCCGGAAGACGCCCGCTACTCGGTCGTCCGCTGGCTGCCTTCGGAAACCGAAAACGCCGTTGGCCCCCACGTCAACGATCCCCGCTCAGGCGAGATCCTCGACTCCGACATCCAGATGTACCACAACGTCATGCGCCTGGCCTCCGCCTGGTACTTCATCCAGTCCGGCCCGCTGAACCCCCGCGCCGCCAAGCTTCCGCTGCCGGACGATATTCTCGGAAAAATCGTCCAATTCGTCGTCGCCCACGAAGTCGGCCACACCCTCGGCTTCCCCCACAATATGAAGGCCTCATCCATGTATGAGACCGCCAAAGTGCGCGACAAAGCCTGGGTCAAGAAGATGGGCCACACCCCGTCCATCATGGACTACTCCCGCTTCAACTACGTCGCCCAGCCTGAAGACGGCATCGACCCGGCCGACCTCGTCCCCCGCGTTGGCCCCTATGACATCTGGGCCACCGCCTGGGGCTACAAGCCCATCCCCGGCGCCACCACCCCCGCCGAAGAGCGACCCGTGCTCGACGAATGGGCCCGGCAGCAGGAGCAGACCCCCTGGTTCCGCTTCATGACCTCCAACGCCCGCGGCGCCGACCCCGGCGAAATCACCGAAGCCGTCGGCGATGCCGACCCGGTCCAAGCCACCGGCCTCGGCGTCAAGAACCTCGCCCGCGTCATGAAGATGCTGCTCCCGGCTACCGAAAAGAAGGGAGAGGACTGGGAGAACCTCGAAGACATGTACGGCCGCGTCCTCGGCCAGTGGACGCGCGAAATGCTCCACGTCGCCGGCGTCGTCGGCGGCGTGGACTCCCACCAGAAAAACGGCGGCCAGGCGGGCCTGCTCTTCACCACCATCCCCGCCGCCCGCCAGCGCAAGGCCGTCGAGTTCCTCAGCGCCCAGGCCTTCGCCACCCCCGCCTACCTCGTTGACCCCGCCATCCTCCGCCGCATCGAACCCGATGGGGTGCTGGCCCGCCTCCGCAACGCCCAGTCGTCCGTGCTCGAAAGCCTGCTCACGCCCACCCGCGTCCAGCGCATGACCGAACAGGAGGTCCTCGACGGCGACAAAGCCTACAAGCCCCTCGACCTGCTCGCCGACCTCCGCCGCGGCATCTTCACCGAACTGGCCGCCCCGGCGCCGAAGATCGACGCCTTCCGCCGGAACCTGCAGCAGACCTACCTCGAAGCCATGCACAACCGCGTCAACGGCGGCGCCGCGCCCCCCACCCACCGCTGGCTCTACCGCGGGGAACTCAAATCGTTGAGCGGCGAGATCGCCCGCGCGCTCCCCCGCACGAGCGACCGCCCCACCCGGCTCTTCCTCGAAGATGCCAAAGAGCAGATCGCCCGCATCCTCGATCCCAAGTTCGCTCCGCCAGCCTCCCCGTCGCTCTCGCTGCCCCTCCGTCGCGCCCTCGAGGCCAACGGCGCCGAGTCCTGCTGGCAGGAGTTAACCATCACCCGCGATGGGATCAAGCTACAATAGAGGTTTTTATCCATGTCTCGCCTGTCTCTGCTCCTCGCCCTGGCCATCGCCTCGGTTCTCGTCACCGGCTGCAAGAAATCGCCGCCGGCCAACGTGTCGGCCACGGTCAACGACCGCGCCATCACCTTCACTGACCTCGAAAAGCAGTTCAAAATGCAGTTTCCCGGCGAGCCCGGCCAGTCCGAGAACGATGATCAGGCAATGATCAACAAACTCGAAGTGCTGCGCAGTATGATCGACCAGGAGATTATGATGCAGCGGGCCGAGAAGAACGGCCTTCTCGCGCAGCAGGCCGATGTCGACGCCGAGTTCTCCAAACTGAAGGGCAGCTTCACCGAAGAGGAGTTCAAAAAACGCCTCGCGGAACGGAAGATGACGGCCGAAGACCTCAAGGCCGATATCCGCAAGAAGCTCAGCATCGAAAAGCTGATCACCAAAGAGATCACCTCGAAGATCAACATCACCGACAAGGACGTCAGCGACTTCTACGCGGCCAACAAACAGAACTTCAATCTGGCCGAACCCCAGGTTCACCTCGCGCAGATCCTCACAACGCCGCTGCCCGATAACAACGTCCGCAACCTGAAAAACGACAAGGCGCAGAACGACGATCAGGCCAAGCGCAAGATCCAACAGATCGCCGAACGCATCCGCGCCGGCGAGGACTTCTCCATGCTGGCGCAGAACTACTCCGAGGACCCCGGCTCCTCGGCCAACGGCGGCGATCTCGGCTTCGTCTCCGAAACTGCGCTCGAAAAAGCCAATGTCGCTCTGCGCCGCATGGTCAGCGAAATGCAGCCCGGCCAGGTCTCCCCGGTCATCAACACCGGCGAAGGCTATCGGATTCTCAAGCTGCTGTCGAAGGAGCCCGCCGGCCAGCGCGAACTCTCCGATCCCCGCGTACAGCAGACCATTCGCGAAACGCTCATGAACCGCAAGGATCAGCTGTTTCGCTCGGCGTTCCTCGAAGCCGTCCGCAACGAAGCGCACGTTGAAAACTATCTCGCCCGCGTCGTCGGCCAGCTCGACCCCAAAAAGTAACCGCGGGCACGGAGCCCGGGCCCCCCAAAGCCGGCGGAACCGAATG
>JAINDL010000057.1 GCA_019931245.1 Bryobacteraceae bacterium CoA2 C42 | reverse complement strand
GACGTCTCAATATCCGCTTCGGTGTGCGCGACGCTGACGAAGCCGGCTTCGAACTGACTGGGGGCAAAATAGATCCCTTCGCCGAGCAGATGGTGGAAGAACCGGGCAAAGCGCCCGGTGTCGGAGGTTTTGGCCGTTTCGTAGTCGGTTACCGGGGTTTCGGTAAAGAACATGGTGAACATGCTGCCCACGCGGTTGACGGTGACCCCGGGCGGCGGGGCTTCGCACAAGCGCGCGGTGATCTTTTCAAGATACGGGTAGATCTCCGGATGGGCCTTGATGTACCGGAGCATGGCAAGTCCGGCGCTAACGGCGAGCGGATTGCCGCTGAGGGTGCCGGCCTGGTAGATGGGCCCCACGGGCGCGACTTTGTTCATTACGTCCCGGCGGCCGCCGTAGGCGCCAATGGGGAGACCGCCGCCGATCACTTTGCCGAAGGTGGACAGGTCGGGCCGAATGCCGAAGCGCTCCTGCGCGCCGCCGCGGGCGAGGCGGAAGCCGGTCATCACCTCATCAAAGATCAGCAGGGCGCCATGCTTTTGCGTGAGATGCTGGAGGGCGGCGAGGAACTCGGGCGTGGGAACAACGCAGCCCATGTTGCCGACGACGGGTTCGAGGATGACGGCGGCGATCTGGTCGCCGCGTTCGGCGAAGGCGACTTCGAGCGCTTCGACCGAGTTGTAGGGCAGCGCGAGGGTGGTATCGGAAAAGCCCTTGGGGACGCCCTGCGTATCGGCGATGCCGAGGGTGGCCATGCCGCTGCCGGCCTTGACGAGGAGGCTGTCGACGTGGCCGTGGTAGCAGCCCTCGAACTTGATGGTGAGGTCGCGGCCGGTGAAGCCGCGGGCAACGCGCAGGGCCGACATGGTGGCCTCGGTGCCGGAGTTGACCAGACGAAGCATCTCCATGCTGGGGACGGCGTCGATGATCTCTTCGGCCAGTTCGATTTCGAGTTCGGTGGGGGCGCCGAAGGAGGTACCGATGGTAAGCGCCTTCTCGATCGCGGCGAGGATATCCGGATGGCGGTGACCGATCAGCATGGGGCCCCAGGAGCCGATGTAGTCGATGAACTCGTTGCCATCGACGTCGAACAGGCGGGCGCCTTGGGCGCGGGCGATAAAGCGGGGCGTGCCGCCGACGCTGCGGAAGGCGCGGACGGGCGAGTTGACACCGCCGGGAATCAAGTGTTGGCCGCGGGCCAGCAGGGCTTCAGAACGGGTGGTAGACATAAGAATTCAGGGGGTGACCATGCGCCGCAGGAAGGCGTTGACGGCAATCTCGGCTACGGTGGAGTGGAAATTTCCGCGAATGCGGGTGCGCAGGTTCTGGTAGCTGAGGGTGCCCGCGAAGAGTTCCTGCAGGATGCCGTGCAGGTGGCGGCTACGGCGGACGAACTGCAGCAGGCGGGTCGTGTTGGAGCCGCCGCAGAAGCGGCCGAGGTAGACCCGTTGCGCAAGGGTGGCGGCGTAGGCCAGATCGTCGGCGAACTCGGAGTGCACTGCGGCGGTGTACTCTTCGGGCCGGCCATCGGCCAGCAGTTGGCCGGCCAGATCGCCGGAGCGCATGGCGTAGTAGATGCCTTCGCCGGTGACTGGGTCGACGAGTC
This sequence comes from Bryobacteraceae bacterium CoA2 C42, assembly GCA_019931245.1. Lineage (GTDB taxonomy): Bacteria > Acidobacteriota > Terriglobia > Bryobacterales > Bryobacteraceae. Next base: position 78,056 of record JAINDL010000057.1, on the reverse strand, counting down.
CGGCGGCGTCGCCCGCGGCGAGCCAACCGGGGCCGGCAAGCCGGTTCGCCGGCCAGGAGCCGGAGTCCAGCGAGGGGAGCATGTGCGCGTAGAAGCGCGCCTCTTTAAAGGAGATGCCGCGGCCGCTGAGATAGTGTTCGAGGCGCTGGCGCAGGGCGGCCGCCGCCTCCTGCTTGCCGCAAATGCCGGCCGACAGGTGGCCGTTGCGCGGAAAGACCCAGATGTAGCCCTCAAGACCGGTAAAAAAGCGGATATCGACGTGGTTCTGGGCGGACGGGATGTAGTAACCGAGGGCGATCATCGCGTCGGCGGCGGTCCAGGCGGTGCCGACTTCGCGGAGGGGGTTGCGCGCGCCGGTGGCAACGACCAGGAAATCGGCCGTCAAGGGGGTACCGGAGCGAGTGGTGATCCGCCAGCCGGCGCCCTGGCGGTCGATGGCCGTCACGCGCGTGGCCAGAAGGTCGGCCCCGGCAGCGGCAGCGCGATCGAGCAGCAGCTGATTGAGCTCCCGGCGGGAGAAGATCAGCAGCGGATGATTGAGATCCAGCCGGAGCGGGCCGGTGCCGTCAGCGTGGAGGAAAGTGGCGGAGACGGGATGGCATGCGGCGTCGCGCAGAAAGGGGTAGCGACTATAGGCCTTCCAGGTGACGCCGCCACCGCACGGTTTCTCCCAGGCCAGCTTTTCGTCGATGAGGCGGGTCTCAAACCCGGCGGAGGCCAGCCGTTCAGCTGCCATGGAACCGGCAGGCCCCCCTCCGAGGACGGCGACCGAACGGATCACGGCTTTCCGGGAGTAGCCGGGATCGGGGGATGACCGGCCGGAAGGTCTTTGCCGCCCGGCGCGCTGCCGTCGATTCCTTCATGGACCGGGGAGGAGGGCGTATGCGGATTGGAGGACGCTGCGGGAGCAGATCCGGGCTTCCGTTTCACGACCCACTTGGCCCCCTCGGCCTCGAGCGTGTAGGAGATCCGGATCCCGGAGCCCGGTGAGCCTTTGGGGCCGATGCTCGCCACCGCTTCGGCCTCTTTCTGTTTGAAGTCGACACTGACAACCTCGACCTCCATCGAAGAGGCCATCATGTCGTCCCGCTTGGCCAGGTAGTCGACAATGGCTTGCTTGACGGCCTCTTTGGTTTGGGGCGCCTTGGCGCAGGAGATCAAAACCAGAAGAGTCGCAAAGAGGAGCCGCACTCCTTCAGTATAGTACCGTCACTGCGATTGCGGCAGCACAAGACCGGCAGCATAATCTCGGCCGCACAAGACCGGGGCGTTGCCGAACGCGCCTAGCGGCTGGACAGGGCTGCCGGTGCGACGGGCTGCGGAACCGGAAGATTCGCTAGTTCCTGCAGCGAATCGCGGAGGGCGGGTAGGCAGGTCGCCGAGAAGCTCTCCTGCTGCGCGACCGCGATGGCGAGGTTCATGAGGTCAAATTGAATGCCAACGTTTTCCATGGGGAACATATCGAAAAAAAATTGCCTGTCTTCAGGTTTTCTTGAAGACAGGCAATAAAAAATACACTTCGGAGTGAACACATTCGGAAAAACACAAACCGTGGTGACGAAAACCAGGCTGAAGGCTCAGGCGGATCGGTTGGGCGGGGTTGATGGAGGGATTCAAGGGGTTACTGCTTACTGGCGGGTTCAACTGAGGAAACTAGCGAGGAACAACCATCACCGCTTGAGCCCTTCCCGGCTTCATCACGCTATTGTTATTTGCAAACAGCGTGCCAAACGCAACGGGCGGGAAATCTGTCGATTTCCCGCCTCGAAGCCCGGTTTTGGGGATACCGGCGCCCTGATGATGCCGAATCCAGTGCAGTTTCGGTCCTGTGTTCCCTTTTGGGAATCCCAATTTGGAACAGGGACCTATTGGACCCCTGGAACGGTACTTGGCGGCCGGGAGACGACACCCTGGATCGCCTCTTCCATATTGATATTGTTGGCGGCCAGGGTTTGGCCGGTTGCCCGTTCGAGATCGTTCCGGGCGCGCGCATAGGTGCTCAACGCGGCCACCTCGTTTGCTTGAGCCGAGGTCAGATCGCGCTGGGCCTGAATCACAAAGAAAATGGTCGAGGCACCGAGCCCGTACTTTTTCTGCTCGGCATCGAGGGTCTGCTCCTGCAGCACGCGATTCTTGGTCGCGGTCTGATAGCGGGCCCGGGCCTGCTGCAAACTGATCAGTGCGTTCTGGACATCGACCCGCACCTGATTCTGCTGCTGCTGGAAACGAACTTCGCTCTGCCGGACGGAGAGTTGCTCACGAACCATGTCCGACTGCGCCGCCCGGTTCCGCAGCGGGACGTTCAGGGTGACACCCACGGCGTAATCCGGGAAATTGCGGCGGAGGACCTGCCCGAGCGCGGTCCCGTAGCCGCCGAGGAAGAAGCCATCGACCGAGGCCGGGTTCCGTATCAGCGAGGCCGTATTCGTCGCGCCCGGAACCGGCGGAATCGGCAACGCGTTCAGCGAACCGGACAAACCGTTGTTCTGAAAGCGCCCGAAGGCGTCAATCGAGGGGCGCAGAGCGTTCTTCGTGCCGACCAGGCCGATCTTGGCGCTTTCAATGTTAATCCGAGACTGCTCCACTTCAGGCCGGTTCTCCATGGCCCGGGCCACCAGATCCTGAATCGGTTCAATGGGTTCGGTTTCCGGAATACGAATCTTGTCCGTGGCGATCACCCGGGCGTCGGCAAGTGAGGCGCTGGCGACGCCGGTGCGCGAAAGAGCATTCTTGAGAATCGTCTCCTGCTGCAGCAGGTTGGTTTCCGAGATGGTCAACTCCTGCTGGCTGCGCGCCACTTCTGCCTCGGCGCGGATGATTTCGATCGGCGCGAGGGTGCCGATTTCCACCTGTTTCTTGTTGTCCTCGTACAGTTTCTGGTTCAGCGCGAGCGCCTGCCGCTTGACCAGCACATCCTCGTTGGCGGCCACCAATTCCCAGTAGCGGGTGATAACGCCGGCAACGGTGGTAATCACCTGCTGTTTGAAGGCAAGACCCGAGACCTTCAGGTTATTGCGGCCGATCCGGATATTCCGGTTGTTGACGGCGAGGCCAAAGCCCTGCAACAGACGCTGCTGCACCTGGATGCTGGCGTTGACGTTGCGTGCCGGGTTGAAGTCGAGACGGCCGGAGTTCTGCTCGGAAATGAAGTTGTTGAAGCCCATCGAGACGGTAGTGCCCGTGATGAAAGCCTTGCTGACGCTAAACTGCGAGGTGTCGCGAATCGAGATGAGCGAACTGGTGCCGGTGTTGAACAGGGTGGTTTGCGGCTGGGTGGTCTTGCTGTGCTGAATGGTCGAGGTGAAGACGGGGTCGAAATTCGCCACGTTCAGACTGGTACCGGTCGCTGCGGCCGTGACCGCCTGCGAGGTGCTTTCAATGCCGCCGCTGCTCACAATGCCATTGCCACCGCCGCCGCCGTCACCTCCCACCTGCACAGTCCCGGTGTTGATGAAGTTACCCTGATTCCGGGCGATGCCACCGGAGATCGCACGATTGAGATCGGCCTCCGAAATCCTCGGACCGTAACGCTGCAGTTCGATGTCGAGATTGTTTTCGAGCGCGAGGGCGATCGTATCCTGCAACGAGAGATACAGTTTGCCGGCGCGCAGCAGTTGCTCGAGGCGATTGGAGTTGCTCAGGCTGGAGGGGGCGACATCCCGCCAGGTGTACGGATCGGTGAATCGGCCCTGCCACCAGTTGCCAAGGGAGCCGGACTTCCTGGTCTGTTGGGGCAGCGCTGCCGGGCTAGCCAGCAGCAGAGCGCAGAGTAGGCTAAGGGGACGTCGGAGTAGATGCATGGATTTCGGGTCGGATCGCAAAGGGATGTGAAAGAAGACGATGTCTACAGGGCCGTTGTTCCAGGAAACACGTCTATGGTAGCGCAAGAGTTACCCATCCTTCATTTTAGGTTAGGCAGGCTTGGGGAGGTGGGCGGTCGGGTTGGGAATTGCGGGCGGCTCCTGTTATCCTGTCGGGGAATGTCTGATCCTGTTCTGGCGGTTTTTGAGGCTACCGGCGCCTATCTGCGGGGCCATTTCCGGCTCACGAGCGGGCTGCATAGCCCGGAGTATCTGCAGTGCGCCAAGGTCCTGCAGTATCCGGTGCACGCCGCCGCCTTTGGCACCGCCCTCGGCCGGCAGTTCGCGGCCATGGCGGGAGGGAAGAAGATTGATGCCGTGGTCAGCCCCGCCATGGGCGGACTGATCATCGGGCACGAGGCGGCGCGCGCGCTCGATTGCCGGTTCGTCTTCACCGAACGGGACGCCACGGGCCAGATGACGCTGCGGCGCGGCTTTGCGATTGAGCCCGGCGAGACCGTTGTCGTTGTGGAGGACGTGATTACGACCGGCGGCAGCACGCGCGAGGTGATCGGGATTCTGGACGGTTGCGGCGCCACCGTGCTGGGCGCCGGGTCGATTATCGACCGCAGTGGGGGGCAGGCGGATGTGGGCGTCTCCCGGATTGCCCTGGCGACCTTACAGGTGACCGCGTGGGAGCCCGAAAGCTGTCCGCTGTGTCAGCAGGGCCTGCCGGTCATCAAGCCCGGCTCGCGCAATGTCGTCTGAGGGCCGGACCTTCCGACTGACCATCGCCTACGACGGGGCCGACTACGCCGGCTGGCAGGTGCAACCGGGCCAGGTGACGATTCAGAGCGAGATCGAGCGGGCGCTCTGGCAGGCCACGAAAGAGAAGGTCACCATCCACGGCAGCGGCCGCACTGATGCCGGGGTCCACGCCCTCGGTCAGGTGGCTTCGTTTCGCACAACGAATCCGATTCCCCCCGAAAACCTGCAACGGGCCGTGAACCGTCTGCTGCCGCCGGCCATCCGCATTGTAGCCGCCGAGGAGGCGCCCGCCGGGTTTCACGCCCGCTTCTCGGCGCGCGGGAAACGGTATGAGTACCGCATCTGGCGCGAGCGGATCTGCCCGCCCCACCTAGCCCGCTACGTCTACCCGCATCCGTTCCCGCTCGACGTACCGGCGATGATTGCCGCCGCGCCGCTTTTTTCCGGCGAGCACGATTTTTCCTCCTTTTCAGCCGCCGACGCCAAGGATGCCCTGGGACATTCGAAGGTCCGGCGCATTTGGGTTTCGGAGATGGCCGAGGAGGGGCCTCTGCTGCTCTACCGGGTGGAAGGCAGCGGGTTTTTGAAGCATATGGTGCGAAATCTGGTCGGGACCTTGATTGAGGTCGGCCGCGGGAATCTCTCGGCGGCCGGGGTGCGTGGATTGCTCGCTACTCCGCAGCGGGCCCGGGCGGGGAATACGGTCCCCGGGCAGGGGTTGTATCTCGTGCGCGTGGACTATTAAGCCCGCACGGCAAAGCAGGTGAGCTTGTCCTGATCGCGGACATACAGCCGACCATCGGCTACCACGGGCTGCGTCCAGACCGGATATTCGCCGCGCCCGGTGCGATGCCGGGCCAACTCCCGGTAACCCGTCGGGCTGGTCTCGGCCAGCGCCAGGACGCCCTCTTCCCCTTGCAGAAACAGCATGCCATCAGCAAACAGCAGCTGGCCTTTGCCCACGCTGCGGTCCCGCCAGGCGACCTCGCCGGTCAACAGCTTCATGCAGGTCAGAATGTTCGCCGAGAACCCATAGACATGCTCGCCCACCAGCACGCTCGAACAGTAGTGGTTGCGCATATCCCGGTTGAAGTACACCTCCTGCGCCTTCACCTTGCCGCCCTCGCCGCTCAACTGGAGCAGCGCGCAGCCGGTGCCGTAGTCGGAGCTGACAAACAGATGGCCATTGCTATAGAGCGGCGTGGCGATGTTAGCCGTTCGATTAGCCACTTTGTCGTAGCGCCATAACAGCTCGCCCGTGGCGGCGTTCATCCCCACCACGCCTTCGCCGGTAAAGGTGACAACGTTGCGGATGCCCCCAAAATCAAAGGCGATCGCCGAGGCATATCCCGCGCGGTCGCTGCCGGACTTCCACAGGAGTTTCCCGTTGCTCTTGTCGAGCGCCACGACGGCGGCGCCGCGGCCGCCGGGCTGCACGATCACCTGATTGCCGTCGATAAGCGGCGATTCGCTCATGCCCCAATGAGCCACCGCGCCGCCGAACTTGTCGACCACGTTCTGCTCCCACTGCTTCTTCCCGTCGGCTTTGCGGATCGCCGTCAGGGTGCCGTCGGCCGACATGCTATAGAGCATTGTTCCGTCGATGGTCGGGGTGCCGCGCGGCCCGTTGCCGCGGCTCTCGTTGTAGCTGCCGCCGGCCGGCGTTGCCCACAGCTTCCGGCCCGTGGCCACGTCGTAGGCCAGGACGAACTCGGTGCGGCCCTGCTGGCCCTGGGTGAAGAGCCGGCCGCCGGCCACCGAATACGACGAATAGCCTTCGCCGAGACCCGTCGCGGTCCACACGACCTTCGGCCCGCCGGCGGGCCACTGCCGCAGCAAGCCCGATTCGTTCGCCTTGCCGTCGCGCCCCGCGCCGCGCCACTGCGGCCATTCGGCGGCGCGGGCCACGAGTCCGGAGGCGGCGGCGGCCAGCAAGCGGCGGCGCGAGGTCACTTCGTGATCCCCTGAATCATCTGTTTGAACGCCGCTTCGTGCGCGGCGATCACCTTCTCGGGGGCGGTGAACTTGAAGAACACGCTGCCATCGGGGGCTTCGACAATCGCGCCGAGCATCCGGTAGCCGGGCTTCATCACCTTGTCGGGCGACATCGGGGAGGCCGACCAGGCGTAGGTGCCCGCCAGGTCGAGATAGGTCACCTTGAACCCGGCCACGGTGCCCGCGTTGCGCTTGGTCTGACCGGTGCGGGTGGGAAACTGCCCCTCCCAGCGGGTAATGTTGGCTTCAACGCCGCCCCCCTGCCCGGGGCCGAAATAGAACACGGCGCACTCGCCCGCCTCCGGCGTGCCGGGGACGGTGTAGGTGGCGGCGCGCATGGGGCGCTCCGGCATCGCCTTCCAACCGGCGGGCATTTTCCAGGAGATGCCGGAGGCGCCATCGGCCAGTAGCAGGGCGGGAAGCAGAAGAACAGAGAGCAGAAAACGGTGCATACCGTTAGTCTATCGCTAGCGGAAGCCGAAGGCGCCCATGGGTATGCCAAGGTGGCGGGGGTCGCCGTTCAATGGCCGGAAAGGCGGGGTGACGATAAACTCGACGCGCGCCGCCCCGGCGGGCGCCGCGGGCAGCGGAAAGCGAACCGTTTGCCAACCCTGCCGGGTAAACGTGTGGCGGCCGAGCAACGCGCCGTCGAGGCGGGTTTCGAGCGTTACCGCGCCGATCTCGCGGATGTAGTCCGGGCCGATGTTCAGCCTCATCCCGAAGGCCGACGCATCGGCGGGCCGGTGCAGGCGGGCGGTGGCCACCGGATGGGTCCAGCGGAAGGCGCCATCGCGGCCGTACCAGCCGGACTCCAGTTGCCAGAGCGGCGTCAGCCCGGACATGTCGATCCACGAGGCCTCGGGCTGGCCGGCCACGCGGGCGAGCGAGTCCAGGCGCCGCGCCGGGCCATCCCAGGAGAGCAGGGCCAGCGAGCCGTCCCCGGCGGGCCGGTCTTTCGTCGAGAACGCCTCGGCCGGGAAGGCGTCGAGGTCGTTCGAGGCAAAGGCCAGGCGCAGCGACCCGGTGACGCCCCACCAGTGCAGGCTCGGCGGATAGCTGTCAATCAGAAACCGGCGAAGCGCCGGCTGCTGGCGGGCGAAAGCCTGCACGGCCGTAAAGTAGGCCCGATGCTCGGCCGCCTGGGCCAGCAGCGTGGAGCGGACAGGCCGCATTTGGATATAGTTGACGCCCAGCCAAAGAGCCAGCAGCGGCGCGACACGGCGCCAGCTGAACCGTTCGGCCACCGCGGCCAGCGCCACGGCCAAGCCCGCGAGCGGCAGGTAGAGGTAAGGGGACAAGGTACGATTCGGCACCACGAACATGGGCGCCAGCAACACCAGGAAGGCAGCCAGGCCCCAGTGCACGCGTTTATCCCGGCTGAGCAGTGGCACCACCAGCAGGGCGAAGCCGGCGTGCGGCAGCAGCAGGATTTTCGTCGCGTAGAAGTCCACGGTCTGCGCCAGGGAAAGCGGCGTCAGGCGCAACCCGTAGTCCCCTTCCCTGCCCCCTTGCACGAACAACGCCTGCACGCCGAACAGCAGCGACACGGCGAAGAGGGGAGCCAGCGCGCGGTACCGCCGCTGGCCGAGCCAGTGCTCATAGGCCAGCAGCACCACGGGCAGCCCAACAGCCAGCTCCTTCGACTTATACGCGCACCAGAACAGCAGCAGCGGCTGCCACCAAGGCCGGCCGGCCACCCAGGCCCAGAGCGTCGCCAGGCAGAAGGAGGCGCACACGACGTCATAGAGAAACATCGGCTTCCAGTAGGCTTCGAGACACGCGACATGGAAGGCAAACAGGCCCAGCCCGCACCATCGCGCCGCCCAACCCACCCCCAGCCGGCCCAGCAGCCCGCTCAGCAACCCGAGATTCAGCACGTGCAATAGCTGCACCGCCAGCACATACCAGCGGAACTCGTAGCCGGCCGCGTGGAAAAGACCCGTGAACAGCGCGTGGGTTACGGGCCGAAAGTTCGTGGCATAGAAGGACGGCGACAAGAAGCCGGCGAGAAAAGTCCCGGGCCGCGCCCAGCGCATCCAGGCGAACGAATCGAGATCATCGCCGGCGAAGTACCCCTCCCAGGCTCCTTTGTTGACCACCCAAAGAAGCCAGAGCAGGATGAGCCAGGCGGCCGGGGTACGCCACTTCATTCCGCGGCGAGGAAATCGAAGTCGCAGCCGAGATGCGCCTGCGTGACGTGCGAGAGGAACAGCTTGCCGTAGCCGCGGGTAAAGTGCGGCGGGGCGGGTTTCCAGGCGGCCAGCCGGCGGGCGATCTCCTCCTCGGACAGGTGCAGATGCAGCTGCCGCGCCTCGACGTCGAGCGTAATGAGGTCCCCGGTTTCAACAATCGCCAGCGGGCCGCCGATGGCGGATTCGGGCGAGACGTGGAGCACGACGGTGCCGAAGCTGGTGCCGGACATGCGGGCATCGGAGATGCGGACGCAATCCGCAACGCCCTGCGCGAGCAGGACCTTGGGCATCGGGATATGGCCCCATTCGGGGAACCCGGGCGCGCCGTGCGGCCCGCAGCCTTTCATCACGAGCACGGTGTTGGCGTCAATGGGGAGATCCATCGAGTCGATTGTGTCGTGCATCTGCTGGTAGGTTTCAAAGACGTAGGCCGGGCCGGTGTGTTTGCACAGGTGGGGGCTGGCGGCGGTCTGTTTAAACACCGCGCCGTGTGGCGAGAGGTTCCCGCGCAGGACCACGGTGCCGCCTTCGGCATGGAGCGGGTTCGCGGCCGGGCGAATGACGTCGGTGTTGTGGTTGGGCGCGTCGGCAACGTTTTCCGCCACGGTCTTGCCGTTGACGGTGAGCGCATTGCCGTGCAACTGCGGCAACAGCTCCCGCATCACGGCCGGGACACCACCGGCGTAGAAGAACTCCTCCATCATGTGCTGGCCCGAGGGGCGGACATTAACGAGGAAGGGCGTGCGGCGGGAGATGGCGTCGAAGTCGTCGAGCGTCAGCTTGTTCGGCGTGCGGCCGGCGATGGCGAGCAGGTGGACCACGGCGTTGGTCGATCCGCCGATGGCCATATCGACCGTCACGGCGTTTTCAAAGGCCTCGCGGGTCAGGATGCGCGAGGGTTTGAGCCCCTCGGCGATCATCTCGACCATACGCCGGCCGGCCATCTCAGCCATGGCGAGGCGCCGGGAATCCGGGGCCGGAATAGCGGCCGAGCCGGGCAGCGACATGCCGAGCGCCTCGGCGATGATGGCCATCGTAGAGGCGGTGCCCATGACCGTGCAGTGCCCGGCCGAGCGCACCATGCAGCCTTCAATCTCTTCGAGCTGTTCGGGGGAGACCTCGCCGGTTCGGTAGAGGTCGAAGATCTTGCGGCCGTCGGTTCCCTGCCCGATGGCGCGGCCTTTATAGTTACCCGAAAGCGTGGGGCCGCCGGTGAGAATCAGCGCCGGCACGTCGGCCGAGGCCGCGCCCATGAGCATGGCCGGGGTGGTCTTGTCGCAGCCGCACAGCATGACGACACCGTCGAGCGGATTGGCCCGCACCGACTCCTCGACGTCCATCGCCATCAGATTGCGGAAGAGCATCGTCGTGGGTTTCATGTACTGCTCGCCGAGCGAGATGACCGGAAACTCGAGCGGGAAACCGCCGGCGGCCCATACCCCGCGTTTGACCGCATCGGCCACTTGGCGCAGGTGGGCGTTACAGTTGTTCAGTTCGCTGAACGAGTTGCAGATGCCCACGACGGGCTTTCCGTGGAAGGCCTGCCGCGAAAGGCCGAGGGCGCGAATGTTGGCGCGGCGGGAGAAATTGTAGTACTCCTTGCCGTTGAACCAGGAGTAACTGCGGAGCTTCGTCGGATCCATGAAGCTCCTATTGTGTCTTATTCGACGGTGATCTTGGAGCCGGTCTTCGGCTTCGGCTCGAGTTCCTGAATCGAGGTGTCGATCAGCAGGCGGAGACCCTTCAGGAACTCCACGCCGGCCGCGCGGAAATGCTGTTCAATCCTTGCCGCGTTGCAGCCGCACGCACTGCCGCGGGGTTTATCATCGCTCATACTCTCAGTCTATCCTCCGGCCGGCCATCCAGGTGCCGTGGACCTGGCAGGCCTCATCGAGCAGAATCAGGTCGGCGGCCTTGCCCGGGCGCAGGCTGCCGAGTTGATCGTCGACGCCCAGGATCTCGGCCGGCGTCAGCGAGGCCATGCGGACGGCCTGCCAGAGCGGCACCCCGGTCGCGTCGCGGAAGACGCGCACCATCTCGTCCATCGCGTAAACGCTCGAAGCGAGCGCGGTGCCGTCGGGTATGCGCGCCTCGCGGTTTTTGACGACGGCCACCATGCCGTGCCGCGGGCCAAAGGTGTACTCGCCGTCCGGCATGCCGGCGCCGCGCATGGCGTCCGAGATGATGGCGAGTTTGTCGTAGCCCTTGTTGCGCAGCGCCAGAATCATCATCTCTTTCGACAGGTGCTTGCCATCGGTGATCAGCTCGCTCGACAGCCGCTCTTCGAGATAGACCGCTTCGACAATCCCGGCCGTGCGCGGATTCGGCGTGCCGCGCCAGCGGTTGTTCATCGCGTCCGTCATGGCGCAGTAGAGATGCGTGGCGTGGGCCGCGCCCCAGTCGAGCGCTTCGACGATTTCGTGATACAGCGCCTCGCTGTGTCCGATCGACGGGATGGCGCCGCGCCGGCGCAGCGCCTCGATCAAGGGCCGCGCGCCGGGCAACTCCGGCGCCAGGGTCATGGTCGCCAGCGGCCCGCGTTCGAGCAGTTCGCTCCACTCGGCCTCGACCGGGTTGCGGACGTACTCGGGCAGATGGCAGCCGCGCTTGGTCTGGCACAGATACGGGCCTTCGATGTGGGCGCCGAGGGCGCGGCCGTAGCGGTTGCCGCGGCTGCGGTAGGCGTTGATCGAATCAAGACAGGCGAGGATTTCGGCGTGGGGGCCGGTGGCCGTCGTGGGGCATAGCGCCGTGACGCCGTGGCGGGCATGGTAGGCGAAGATGCGGTCGACGTCCTCCGGCGTGGCGTCCATGAAGTCGCTGCCGTCGCCGCCGTGGATGTGGATGTCGATCAGGCCCGGGGCGACGTACCGGCCGGCGGCATCGATGACGGCGGCATCGGCGGGAGGCGCCGTCCACGGACCGGCGTAGGCGATGTGGCCCGCCTCGACCAGCACCAGGGCATCGCGGACCTCGCCCGCGTCGGTGAGCAAAGTTCCGTGGGTAAAGGCAAGGCGTTCAGGCAAGCGGGCGCATCTCCACCACGAGTGTACGATCCTCGAGGCGGGCGCGGGCCGGCTCAAGCGCCGCCATCGACGTGGGCAGGCCGACGTGGCGGCGGAGCGTACCGATCTCCACCACCAGTTCGTCGCCCTTCTTGAAAAGCCCGACCTCGCCCTTGACGGCGAACGGCAGCAGCAGGCGGACCTCGTTCTTGCCGAACGAGTACGGCCGCTCGTCGCGGGTGACCCGCGCCGGGTCTTCGTCATTGCTATAGAGCACTTCGGCCAGCCGGTCCAGCCGGTCGAGGCCCATCACCTCTTCGGCGAACAGCGGCGCCTGCCGCAGCGGCACGGGATCGAAGTAGCCCGTCATCTCGCCGATCACGGCGTTCTGCGCCTCGCGCCAGCCCCGGAAAAAGCCATCGGCTTCGGGCGGCAGCACGCGGTTGACGATGATGTTGTCGACGGTCAGGCCGTGCAGCGAGAAGTAGACGAAGGCCCGCTGCGTTTCGCGCATCACCATGCGTTCGGCGTTGGTTACGAGGCGGACGGAGGTCGTCCGCGGGTCTTCGAGCAGCTGATCGATGCCTTCGATGCGGCCGAAGAGTTCGAGCACGTTGGCGAAGTAGGAGTCGTTGGGCAACTCCACCGGCGAGAGCTTGTTGGCGATGGGCCGGATGGCCTTGAGCACGTTCCGTTCGACGGTAAAGATGTGCTTCATGTACCACTCGAGCGTGGTCGGCATGGAGATGAAGCGGAGGCTTTCGGCCGTGGGGGCGCAGTCGAGGACGATGACGTCGTAGCGCTCGCTGCGGCGATACTGATTGACGTACATCATGGCCGACAACTCCTCCATGCCGGGCAGGATGGCCATCTCCTCGGCTTCGACATCGGAGAGGCCGGAGGTGCGCAGGACGCTGGTGACGTAGCTAGAAATCTCGCGCCAATGGCGTTTGATCTCGAGTTGGATGTTCACCTCCTGTACGTCGAGGTTGGGGCGGACGGCGTAGGGGTCGGCCGTGGCGGCGTCGAACAGGCTGGTCTTGAGGGCGAAGGAGTCGGCGAGCGAGTGGGCCGGGTCGACGCTCATGACGAGCGTGCGGTAGCCGAGGCGCGCCAGATGGATACCCGTGGCGGCGGCGACAGAGGTCTTGCCGACGCCGCCCTTACCGCTGTAGAGCAAGATGCGCATGAGGAGTTCAGGATTTGCTGCGGACGGTGCCGAGGCCGCCATCGACGCCGAAGGTTTGCCCGGTAATCCACGCCGCCTGCGGCTGTAGCAGGAAGGCGATCATGGCGGCGACGTCTTCGGCGGTGCCGAGGCGGCCGAGCGGATGCATGGCCATGGAGGCTTTGGCGGCGGTCTCGTTGTTGGTGATGCGGGCGGTGAGCGGGGTCGCCGTCAGGCCCGGCGCCACGCAGTTCACGCGGATGTTGCGCGGGGCGTAGGTGGCGGCCGCCGACAGCATCAGGCCGATGATGCCGGCCTTGGCCGCGGCAATCGCCTCGTGGTTCTGCAAACCCAGGCGACCGGCCGCCGAGGAGACCAGCACGATGCTGCCGCCCGTGCTCATCATGGCTTTGGCGGCGGCGCGGAGGATGTAGAAGGCGCTATCGAGGTTGGTCCGCAGCACCCCGGCCCACTCTTCGTCCGTCGTAATGTGCGCCGGCTTCAACAGCAGACTGCCTACGCAGTTGGCGATGCCGTCAACCGGGCCCGCCTGCGCGAAGGCATCGGCGACTTCGGCCGGAACGGTGGCGTCGGCCAGCAGCGGAGGGGTGCCCAGTTCGCTCGCCAGAATTGCCAGTTTCTGCGGATCCCGTCCCGAGGCGAACACCCGGTGGCCCGCCGCCTGCAGTTGCTTACAAAGCGCCGTGCCGATGCCGCCGGTGGCGCCGAAAATCAGGTAGTTCACAACGATCGCTCCTCCACTGAACCCGGCTGCGATGGCGAAGGGGCAACACCCTCTTCTCCAGGCAGATCCATCCGGTTCAGATTCTTGATCTGCAGCAGCATGCGGGGATTTTTGGCGAGCACCTCGCGGTGGCGCTGCAGGTATTGCCAGTACATCGTGGTGAAGGGACAGGCGCCCTCGCCTTCGCGCTTGGCCGGGTCGTACTGGCAGCCGGAGCAGTAGTTCGACATTTTGTCGATGTACTTGCCGGAGGCGACGTAGGGCTTCGACGCCATCACTCCGCCGTCGGCGTACTGGCTCATGCCGATTGTATTGGGCAGTTCGACCCACTCGACAGCGTCAACGTAGACGGCGAGATACCACTCGTGGACCTGCCGGGGATCGATCCCGGCGAGCAGGCAGTAGAGACCGGTCACCATGAGCCGCTGGATGTGGTGGGCGTAGCCGTAATCGAGCGTCTGCCGCAGCGTCTGCTTGAGGCAGTTCATCTCGGTCTTGCCGGTCCAGAACCACTTGGGTAGCGGTTCGTGAGCGCCCATCTCGTTGCGGTCAGCATACTCGGGCATGTAGCTCCAGTAAACGCCGCGCACGTACTCGCGCCAGCCGAGAACCTGCCGAATGAAGCCTTCGGCCTGCGCGAGTGACACCTGGCCCGCCCGGTAGGCCGCTTCGGCAGCGGTAACCACCTTCCGGGGGTCGAGCAGTTTCAGGTTCATCGCCGCCGACAGGCGCGAATGGTAGAGCCAGGGTTCGTTGGTCCACATGGCGTCCTGATACTGCCCGAAGTGCGGGAGGCGATGGGTAATGAAGTCGTCGAGGGCGGCGTCGGCCTGCTCCGCCGTCACCGGCCAATCGAAGTTGTCGAGAGAGCCGGGGTGGCGGCTGAACCGGAAATCAACCAGTTCGAGGACGTACTTCGTCGTGTTGTCCCGTTCAAAGCGCAGCGGCGGGCGCAGCGGGCCGGGACCGGACTTGGGCAGGGAGCCGCGGTTCTCGACGTCATAGTTCCAGCGGCCGCCCTCGGGTTCGCTGCCATCGAGCAGGACACCGAACTTGCGGCGCATCTCGCGGTAGAAAAACTCCATGCGCAGCTGCTTACGGCCTTCGGCCCAGCGCTTGAACTCGTCCACTGAGCAGAAGAAGCTCCGGTCCGGACGGATTTCGAGCGGTACGCCGGCCTTCTTGGCCGCCTGCAGCAGTTCGCCTCGCACCCGGTAGTCACCGGGCTCGACCAGGATCAGTTTCGCCGGACGGAACTGTTCACAGGCCTTGAGCAGCTCTTTGCGGAGGGAGTGGGTGTTGTTGAAATCGTCCAGGCGCCGGTAGACCACGCAGTGGCCCTTCTGCGTCAGCCGCTGCTCGAAATGCCGCATGGCGGCGAGGAACAGGGCGATCCGCGCTTTGTGCGACCAGACGTGAGTGGACTCTTCGGCCACCTCCGCCATCCAGACGGCATCCTTGTTCCGGTCAAATCCATCAAACGCCGACGAATCATCGTTCAGTTGATCACCCAGAACGATGACGAGATTCCGCATAATCGAGTGGATGCGGGGCACCGGCAAAAAGCGGTAAAGTTTTCACGTGGCCACCATTCTCCGCTGGGGAGTCCTCAGCACGTCTAAGTTCTTTCTGACCAAAGTCCTACCCGCTCTGGCGCACTGCCGGACCGCCCGCCTAACGGCCATCGGCTCGGCCCAGGTGGCCAAGGCCGAAACGCTTGGGATTCCCCGCGTTTTCGACTCCTACGCCGGCGTTCTCAACGACCCGGCCATCGACGCCGTCTACATCCCGCTGCCGAATCACCTGCACGTCGAATGGGCCGCGGCCGCCGCCCGCGCCGGCAAGCACGTGCTGTGCGAAAAGCCCATCGCCATGAACGTGGCCGAAGCCGAACAGCTTGCCGCCGTGCAGCGGGAGTGCGGCGTGCAGATCGGGGAGGCGTTCATGGTTGCCACCCACCCACAGTGGGTGCAGGTGCGCGAGTGGGTCCGCGCGGGTAAAATCGGGCAACTGCGGGCGATTCAAGGGTTTTTCAGCTATCACAACGTCGATCCGGCGAACATCCGGAACAAAGTGGAGGCCGGCGGCGGGGCGCTGATGGATATCGGCTGCTACCCGATCTTCACCTCGCGTTTTGTCAGCGAGCGCGAACCGGTGCGCGTGCTCGGGATGGTCGAACGGGATCCGGTCTTCGGCACCGACCGGCTGACCTCCGCCCTGCTCGACTTTGACGGTGTGCAGGCCAGTTTCACCTGCTCGACGCAGCTGCACCCTTACCAGAAAATGCATTTCTACGGCACGGCGGGGCATATTGAAGTCGAGATCCCGTTCAACGCGCCGCCGGACCGGCCGAGCCGCATCTTCCTGAACGGCGCCCCGACCGAGTTGCCGGTTGTCGATCAGTACACTGTGGAGTTCGATGCGTTTTCAGAAGCCGTGCTGGCCGGGACCCCGGTTCCGGTGCCGGCGGCGCAGGCGGTGCACAACATGCGGGTGATCGAGGGAGTGTTCCGGTCGGCGGCGGAAGGGGGATGGGTTCGACTGTGAGCCCGAAAACAAAACTTCTTATCCTTGTTTTCGGCGCGCTGCCCGGATACGGACTCGTGGCGTGGTTTGCGCTGTCGATTTTGCGCATCGGAGCGGTGTCTTTCGGCGTTTTCAGTGTGGTGGTGGCCTCCGGCTATGCGTTCTGGCTGGCGGGGGCGGCCCGGGAGTACGCCGAATCGCCGGAGCCGTTAACGTCCGAGGCCCGGCGCGCCGGGGAGGAGGCGCTGGCCCGGCTGCGCGCCAAACAGGCTCAGCGCGGCGGCCAAGCCGCCGACGGCAACGCTCCGCGCGCGGCGGACGGGTAGCTCTCCAGTCGGCCGGTCCTCGGCATCGGTCCCCATCGCGAGCATTGACCGCCCCCCCGGCGGCCCCCAAAGCTGAGCAACGCGCTGAAGACAGAGACGGCGGTGGGCCGCGGAAACAGCCCACGGTAACGGGAAACTCTCACGGGCGCGGCAGCGGCACTCAGAAGGGCGCGGGCCGCCGGTCGAGGAACGGCGCGCTGCAAACTCGTGGAACGGCACGAACGGGTCAGAGCCATGCCGGTAGCCCCGCGGACACTCGGCCATCTGCGTCAATCCGCCCCAGGACGACGCGACCGGGCCGCTGGCGGCGACACCCCGCGCTTGGCGAAATCGTAGCGCAAGTCGATCCGGTCGAAGCCGTGGCGGTAGCCCTCCGGCCACTCGGCAATCCGATCAAATCCGCAGTGCTCAAAGAAAGGGGCAATCGCGGGGGTAGTATCGACCGCGACATAGCGCGGGGCCCGCCGCGCCACCGCAATCCGGGCGAGGCGGAACTCGAGCAGGCGCCGGCCCAGACCGCGCCCATGATGGCGGCGGTCGACCATACCAAAAACGAGGTACGCCACGTTGGCAAACTCGGCCACTTCAAAGCCGCCAAAGCCGATGAGGTCCCGATCTTCGGTCAGAACGAACAGCGGGCAGCCGGCCTCGCGCAACACCTGCTTCAGCCAGGGCTCTTCGGCCGCCGCAAAGTAATCCGGCACATTGCTGCGAAACACCCGCAGCACGGCCTCCCGGTCAGCGGAACGGTAGCGGCGAAAACGGAGCATCCCCCCAGGGTAACCAAGGCGCGGCGCAACCGGGAAATAGCGGATAATCGAGCGATGCAATGGAGCAGACGGGCGCTTTTGGCCGCGGGGACGATCCCGCTGCTCGGGCAGGCCAGGCCGAAGATCAAGGGCTATTCGCTGTGGCCGGTGCGGGCGACCTCCCGAACGGTATGGCTGATCGTCCAACTGCACACCGACAGCGGGATCAGCGGCCTCGGCGAGGCCTCGGATGCCTTCGGTTTCGCCTCCACTTCCGCCGCCCAGGCGCGCGAGATGGAGCAGGCGCTCGCCAGCTTCGCCGCCCTCGTCGAAGGCCGGTCAGCCCTTGCCATCGCGGCCTACCGCCGGGCGGCCGAGCCGCTGGCGCGGGCCGGTGGGCTGCTCGCCGCGACCGCCTACAGCGCCATCGAACAGGCCCTGTGGGACCTGGCCGGACAGACGCTGGGCGTCGCCACCCACACCCTGTTTGGCGGCGCCCTCCGCCAGCGGATTCCGCTCTACGCCAACATCAACCGGGCAACCACCGATCGCTCGCCTGCCGGCTTTGCCTCCTCCGCGCGCCAAGCCGTGGCGGAAGGTTACACGGCATTGAAAGCGGCGCCCTGGGACGGCTATCCCCGGATCTCAGCGCGTCAGGGGATCGATTGTACCCGTGCTATCCGCGAGGCGGTCGGTCCATCGGTCGACGTGATGGTGGATGTGCACAGCAACTTCACCGTCGCCGAGGCCGTGCGCGTCGCCCGGGAGCTCGAGTCCCTGCGTCTGCGCTGGTATGAAGAGCCGGTGGCCCCGACGCGGGTGGCGGAGACCGTGGAGATCGCCCGCCAGATCCGCCAGCCCATCGCCGGCGGCGAGTTTCTGTTCGGAGTCGATGGATTCCTGCCCCTCTGCCGGGAGAAGGCCGCAGCAGTGATCATGCCGGACGTCAAACATTGCGGCGGCCTACTGGCGTTAACTCACATCGCCGCCATGGCCGCGGCCCACCAGGTGGCGGTCGCGCCTCATAATCCCAGTGGCCCGGTAGCCACGGTGGCCAGTCTCCATGCGATCGCCGGACTTGGCAACTGCGAGATCCTCGAGTTGCAGTGGGGCGAAGTGAGCTGGCGAGGCGAGTTACTCGATCCTCCCGAACGGATCACTAACGGAGCGATGGACATCCCACCGCGCCCCGGCTTCGGGATCTCCTGGAACGAGAAACTCGCTCGCCGCTACCGCCTCTAGCGCTGGATGCGCGCCGAACCGCCCTTGGCCAGAGCGCGCACCTGCTCGACCGTAGCCATGGTGGTATCGCCGGGGAAGGTGGTCAGCAGAGCGCCGTGCGCCCAGCCAAGCCGGACGCACTCCTCCGGCTCTTCGCCCGAGAGCATACCGAAGATCAGGCCGGCCGCAAACCCGTCACCGCCGCCCACGCGGTCCACAACATCGAGCTCACAAGTCGGCGAGACATAGGTCTTGCCATCGATCCAGGCCACCGCTCCCCAGCTGTGACGGTTGGTCGAATGGACTTCGCGCAGCGTCGTCGCCACGACTTTGATCTGCGGATGCTGCTCCCGCACCCGGTCGATCATCCCGAAGAAGGTCGAAGGATCGAGCTTGGAGGTCGCCGCCACTTCCGGTCCCGGAATGCCCAAGCCGAGTTGCAGGTCCTCCTCGTTGCCGATCAGCACGTCAACATTTTTGACGATGCGGCCAATGACCTCAAGGGCACGCTCGTGCCCGCCGAGAATGTTCCACAGCTTGGCGCGGTAGTTCAGGTCCAGAGAAACAATGGCCCCGGCTTGCCGGGCTGCTTCCATGCCTTCGATGATTAACTCGGGAGTCGTTTTCGACAGGGCGGCAAAGATCCCACCGCTGTGGAACCAGCGGACTCCGCCCGAAAAGATATGCTGCCAGTCGAAATCGCCCGGCTTCAACTGCGCCGCCGCTTCATTCGAGCGGTTGTAGAAAACGACCGGCGCACGCATCCCCTGGCCGCGATCACTGTAAACGGTCGCCATGTTGGGACCGTGGACCCCGTCGTGCTTGAACCGTTTGTAGAAGGCTTTGACCCCCATCGCTTTGACCCGTTCGGCAATCAGTTCGCCGATCGGGTAATCGACCATAGCCGAGACGACACCCGTGTGGAGACCGAAGCAGTCGGCAAGGTTGGCGGCGACGTTGAATTCGCCACCGCTCACATGGATGTGACACTCCGTAGCCTTGCGGAAAGGAATTACTCCCGGATCGAGGCGATGAATCAACGCGCCGAGCGCGACAAAATCAAGACCGCCATCCGGACGAATGGAAAGACCATATTTCATAGATGTGACACCAGTTTATAACGACCGGCCGTACCCTTGAGGCCGGCCGGCCGTCAAAATTTAGCGAACCGCGATGGTAGTCTGAATCGGAGTTCCGCCGCCCCGGTTCGAGTTACTCGGAATCCCCAGATGCAGAATCGCGACCACGATACTGTTGCCAGGCGGCACCGATTCCGGCACCTTCACATTGAGCTGCCATACCCCGACAAAGCCCGGCGCAAGGCCCGAGAACAGCACCTCGCCATCGGTGGTGTTGACGATGACGCGCGGTCGCAAGGGTGTCGACACCAACCGGTTGGTGGGTGCGGGTTCTCCGTCGGGCGGAGCATCGGGCAGGAATCCCTGTCCGGTGGCATAGAGTTGGATGACCCTGCCGCGGCCTACCGGATTCGAGGCCGAGTTTACGGTGTTGTCTTCGTTCAGGGCGGCAATCTGACCCCTGCCGTTTTGCGTCGTCGTGAAGAATCCTGGCGTGGCCACCGCCGCAGGTAACGCGGAACTGGCCAGGATTTGACCAGTGGACTTCTTCTGCACCAGCACGTCGATCGTTCCCGAGGTGGGCGTACTCATCGGCACGTAGAAGTTAATGATCGTCGGCGAGATGTAGTACAGCGGAGCGGCCTCGCCGTTCACCAAAACCTCGACGTCATCCATCACCTTTGGGATGGGAACGCTCGAGAACGTCATCGTATTCTCGGTAAACCGAATCCCCAGCGGCGCCATGGTCGCCACCAAACCGGGCGACAGATCGCGGTCCAGGTAGTGCGCCGCACTGATCGCCACCAGGCGCGCGTAGTGGAACGCCAGACGGTTCGTCCCGTCCGCCACCACCAGATTATCCAAAGGATCGAGAGCTAGGGCTACGGGCGAAGGGGCATCGATCCGGAAGTTGGCCAAAGGGTTAAAAATGAGCAGGTCGAAGCGGGGGAAGCGAACCAGACGGTTGTTCTGCCCGTCCGCGACCCAGATTTCTCCGGTCCGCTCACTCACCGTGATGCCCTGAGGGTTCCGCAGCCCATCATTCGGGTTCAACGCCGTACGCAACACGAGCACCGGCGCCGGATCGTTCGCCGCCGTTGGCACGCGGTCGAAAATAACAATCCGGCTCTTGCCCATGTCGCAGACGTAGACGCGGTCGTCGGTATCCGTCGCCAAATGGCCGGGTACATTAAACCGGCTATCTCCGTCCGCCGTGGCCTGGGAGGTGAAATCGCGTTGGCCAAACACGGTGTTCGCCGCTTGACCGTTAGTAAAGTCGCCGTTCGGAGGACGCCGGAAGTACAGCAGCCGGTTTAGAGCCGAGTCGGACACGATCAGGTGACCGTCAACCGTGAGCGCGATCCCGTAGGGCGACCGCATGTTCGTGCGGGTCGGGTCGGTGAGCTTGATGTTGAAGTTGCTCTGACCAATCACCAGGCTCGCCCGCTGCTGCCGGTCCCGCGGCTGATCAAAGGGCCGCGCAAAACGCAGCACCCGCCCGTTGCCGGTATCAGCGACCCACAGATTGCCCTGCGCATCGGTGATAATCCCGGTCGGATTAAACAGCCCGGTATCGTTGAGCACATCCGCGTCATTGGCCGGGGAGTTCACCACTCCCGAGAAACGGTCCGCCTGCCCGATAATGATGTCGGCCAAATCGCCCGGCTTCACCGTCAGCGCGTTGGCAAACCCAAGAATCCGGTTGTTGCCCGAATCAGCCACATAGAGACGTGGCGGCGAACTCGTCCGGTCAATCGTGACCCCCCCGCTCAGGATGGCGCGACCGCCGCCATTGGGAAGATCTAACAGGCCCGTGACGGTAAACAGCTCCCGGCCTTCGATCAGATTCCGGGAGTTGTAGGTCATGCCCAACTGCCCCTGCACCCGGACTGCCGGCATCAAATTGTTCGAACTGATCGGGATCACCAACAGGCGGTGATTGGCCGAATCGCAGAGATAGAGGTCCGTTCCGACCACGGCGGCGTTCGTCGGTCGAAAGAAGGAGGAGTCGGTCGCTGACCGCCCTCCGCGGTTAGCCCGGAAGCTCAGCAGATCAGGCTGACCGAACACGGCCCGCGCGGGTGGTGACGGGACGAGGACAGACTCCTCGGCCCAGGACTCAAACGGGTCATAGCGGACAATCCGATTCACCAGGGTGTCGACAACATAGACGTGGTTGTTGAAAACAAACATGCCTTCCGGTGTCTCAAGCGAAAATTCATTGACCGGCGGCCGCGGCGGCTGCCCCTGCACATTGACCACGATTCCCAATACGCGACTCGCCGCCAACCCGGTCCGCAACGGACCGGTATAAACCAATACCCGGCCCAACTGGTCGCCTACATACAACCGGCCGCCGCCATCAAGCGCCAACGTCCCAGGGAACCGCAGACCACTCTTTTGCAACGGTCCCAGAGTACCCAACTCAAAGGTATTCCGCGACGAAAAATCGGACTGACCCAAAACTAAATCAGCCTCGGGAGCGTTCCCGCTTCCCGGCGCCAGCACCGCGGCCGGATAGCGGAGCACCCGGTGGTTGCCCGGATCGGTTACCCAAAGATTGCCCGAGGGATCAAACAGGAGTGCAACCCGGTATACTTGGCCGTCCCGGCTGAACGCAAGCGTGCGGGCCGAGGCATTCAACTCATTCTGATTGGCCGCGCTGGAGGTAAAGTTGGTCTGGCCCATAACGAAATCGGGCTGAATGAGATCCCCCGTCTGCTGGGCCGGTCGCGGGAAACGCAAAATGCGGTTGTTCGCCGTATCCGCCACGTACAGATTGCCGTTGCGATCAACGGCGATGCCGGTCGGCGACCGAAACCCGATCGTAAAACCCGACCCCGGCCCCCCGGGAAACGTCGTCACCAGATCCCGCTGTCCGATCACGCCGTCCGCCATCTGACCGTTCGCACTCCGGGCGTTCCGCCAGAACAGAACCCGGTTGTTCCCCGTGTCGGCAACGTAAGTAATCGGCGGGTTCTGGCTCGTATCGAGGGCCACCCCGCTCGGGGTGTTCAACTCCCGCCCCTCAACCAGATTCGCTTCCGTTGTGTTCAAAGTCTGACGAGCGTGCCCGTAAGTCCGGGCTGGAATCGGACTCAATTCCACCGGGATCTGTCCCCGCATTGGCAACCCGGCCAAGGCAACAAGACCCAGCAGGGCGATTCGCAAGTGATTCAAAAATTTCATAGGATTCCCAAACGGCCTCCGGACAAGCCGCAGCCTGAAACTCCTCCCGCGAATGTCCATCGGCAAACTGAGGATAACACTTGATAGGAAGTGAGTGAAATCGAGGGGTTTTCTCGCTCGATTTCTGCAAGACAGTGCACCGCGGGGCCACTTCGCTATCATCTATGAGAGTAGTCCCATGTCCCTGCCCAAGCCCCGCGTCGCCGCTGTCAGCTATTTGAACACCGTCCCTCTGGTTTGGGGCATGCTGCAGGGTCCCCAAAAAGACGCGGCCGATCTCTCCTTCTGTCTTCCCGCCGAGTGCGCGGAACGCCTCCGCGATGGCTCCGCGGATATCGGCCTCATCCCCGTGATCGAAGCCGCCCGTCAGAACCTTCCCGCCGTCCCCGGGACGGGCATCGCCTGCGAAGGACCGGTTCGCAGTATTCTCCTGTTCACCAAAACCCCCTGGACGCAGATCCGTCGCCTCGCTGTCGACCACGGCTCCCGCACCTCGGTCATGCTCACCCGGATCCTCCTGCGCGAACGCTTCGGCGTTGAACCGGACTGCCTACC
This sequence comes from Bryobacteraceae bacterium CoA2 C42, assembly GCA_019931245.1. Classification (GTDB taxonomy): domain Bacteria; phylum Acidobacteriota; class Terriglobia; order Bryobacterales; family Bryobacteraceae. The sequence continues at coordinate 54,738 of JAINDL010000057.1, read as the reverse complement.
CATTCGCCCCCACCTGCCCTCCATGCTCGCCGATGCCGACGCCGCCCTCCTCATCGGCGATGCCGCCCTCCGCGTCCAACCGGAACGGCAGCCCTACGAATCCCTCGACCTCGGCGCCGCCTGGCGCGACCTCACCGGACTCCCCATGGTCTTCGCCCGCTGGGCCGGCCCCCGTCTGCCCGCCGATGCCCCGGCGCTCTTTGACGGCTCCTGGCACTACGGCCAGGAACGCCTCCCCGAGATCATCGACCACCAGGCCGACCGTCGCGGTCTCCCTCGCGGCCTCGTTCGCCAGTACCTTCAAAACCACATCCGTTTTACCATCGGCCCGCGCGAACTGCAGGGCCTCGAAGCCTATCTCCAACTGGCCGCCTCCCTCGAACCCGCCCTCAGCCTATGAGTCACCGCCTCTCCACCGACGAAGCCCTCGAACTGTTCGCCGACCACGACCTGATCGGCCTTGGCATGGCCGCCGACGCGGCCCGCCGGCGCCACCACCCCCACAACATCGCCTCCTACATCATCGACCGGAATATCAACTACACCAACGTCTGCACCGAATATTGCAGCTTTTGCGCCTTCTACCGCGCCAAAGGCCACGCCGAAGCCTATGTCCACCCCCAGGAAGTGATCTTCGCCAAAATCCAGGAAACGATCGACGTCGGCGGCACCGGCGTCCTCATGCAGGGCGGACTTCACCCCGATCTCCCCATCACATGGTACGAAGAGCTCTTCGCCGCCATCAAAAAACGCTTCCCCGTCCACCTCCACGTCCTCTCCGCCCCCGAAATTCTCAACATCGCTCAGATCAGCGGTCTCTCCCTGCGCGACACCATCGCCCGCCTCCGCGACGCCGGCATGGACTCCATCCCCGGCGCCGGCGTCGAAATCCTGCATGACGAGGTCCGCCACCGCATCGCCCGCCTGAAGTGCAACACCGAAGAGTGGCTCAGCGTCCACCGCACCGCTCATCAACTCGGCGTCCGCACCACAGCCACCATGATGTGGGGCTGCGGGGAGACCTTAGACCATCGCGTTCACCACCTCAACGTCCTCCGCCGGCTGCAGGACGAAACCGGCGGCTTCACCGCCTTCATCCCCTGGAGCTTTCAGCGCGATAACACCTCGCTCGGCCGCTTCGTCAAGCAAGAGGCCACCAGCGTCGAGTTCCTCCGCACCCTCGCCGTCTGCCGCTTGTTTCTCGACAACATTGTCAACATCCAAACCTCCTGGGTCACCCAGGGCCTCAAGGTCTGCCAGTTGGGCCTCCGCTTCGGCGGCAACGATGTCGGTAGCATCATGCTCGAAGAGAACGTTGTCTCGCAGGCCGGCGCCAACTTTCACGCCTCGGAAGAGGATCTCCGCCGCATCATCCGCGATGCCGGCTTCATTCCCAAGCAGCGCGATACGCTCTACCGCACCTATTTTCTGAACTGAGCCGCCCACTCCGTCATCGGCTCCCAGTCGAGCAGCCCGCCCGTCGCCCCCGCCACCCGGACGCTCAGCGCCCCGGCGGCGTTCCCCATCCGGGCCGCCTCCCGGACACTCAAGCCGCGCGCCCGCCCCGCCAAAAACGCTCCGCAAAAACAGTCCCCCGCACCGGTCGAATCGAGCGCTTCCACCGGGAAGCCCTCGACCACCTCCCCCTCCACGGTACACCCCTCCCGCCCCCGCTTCACCACCACCGGACATGGATACGGCCCCAGCACCCGCGCCGCCTCCCCCTCGTTCGCCAGCAGCAGATCGGTATACGGCAGACACGGCGCGACCACCTCGCCCCACTCCCCCAACCCGTCCCAGCCTAAATCGAGCGAAGTTCCCATCCCCCGCTCCCGCGCCTGCCGCAGCAGCGCCGGCGCCCGGCGCCGGACGTCCGGCAGCGCGAACGGATTGGCCACGTGCAGATGGCTAAATCCCTCCGGCAGCGTAAACTCCACCTCCCGGTTCACCCCGGGATGGTGAAACAGCTGCCGCCGCCCGTCCGGATGAAACACCCCCACCGTCGACGCCGTCGCCCCGGCCAGCCGCTGCACCCAACGGCAATCCACCCCAGCTTCGCCCAATCGCTGCTCCAACCACTCCCCCGCCGCGTCATCCCCCCGCGCACTCACCAGCGCCACCCCGTGCCCCGTCCCGTGCGTCAGACGGGCAAACGTATACGCCGTCGTGCCGCCGTTTCCCCCCAGCCCGGCCGTCAGCGACTCCACCCACCGCGTCGTCTCCCACTCCAGCCCCTCCACCGGCCCCGCTAGCGCATCCCACACCAGACTGCCCAGCACCAGCAACCGCATCAGCCCCGCCGCTACAACTGCCCGCTCAGCAGCTTCTCCAAAAACGGGCGCTGCACCGACCATCTCCCCGTCACCACCGCCCCCTCTCGACTGAAAGTCCCGCTCGTCAGAATGCCGCTCAAATCCTCGGGGTTGGGCTTCTGCTGGACGTTTTCCAGATACTTCCGGAAGACTCCCGTCACCCCCCGCAACTGACTCTCCAAACCGCCGGCCGCGCTCTCGCTCAAACACTCCGCCCGCAGCCGCACCTCCGCCCCCGCCACCCCCACGTGTAACCCCAGCGTCACCACCTCGGCTTCTCCCAACGCCTTGGCAAACAGCCGCGTCCCCGCCGGCAGGGACTCACTCTCCCGCCAGTTCCGCCCCACGCCACCCGCCCACACCACCGCATCCGGCGCCGTCAGCCGGTTCGGCGCCTTGTTTTGCAGCTTCACGACAGCCCACTCATCCATTGACACCGCCATCCCGACCATCCCGTTGCTCAACGGCGCAAACGACACCATCCGCTGCGGCATCGACCCCGGCATCCGGCACACGCCGTTCCAGCACTTGCCGCCCGACCGCGCCGAGTGCTCCTGTATCGCCTTCCAGTCAAACCGGCCTGTCGCCAGAATGTAAACATCCGCACCTGCCCATCCGATCAGCACCGAATCGAGGTCCGCCCGGTAGTCGAATCCCGTCGAGGCGACAAAAGCAGTGTAGTCGGCGTCCTCGGTCACATTCTGACCCGACAGCAGCGCCAGCAAACCCGTCCGGCGCATGGTCGCCAGATCCAGATACAGCACATTCGCACCCGCCGGCAGCCGCTCCATCCGCTCCGCCAACGACGGCAATGACCGGGACCGGTACCAGACCACCCCGCCGCCCACTGCCACGCAGGCGGCCACCATAACCAGAGCCGCCATCCAGTTCTGCCAGCGAAAACGCATCGAAACAGCTCACAACGCTAGACAGCGATCGCGTCCGCCGTCCGCGAGTTCTTCCACAGGGCAATGTAGGGCACCAACTCCTTCATCATCTTGCGGAACTGATCAAGCGTCAGGCTCTGCGCCCCGTCGCTGACCGCCTTCTCCGGACACGGATGCGTTTCGACAATCAACCCGTCCGCGCCAATCGCCACTCCCGCTCGGCACAACGCCGGCACCAGGCTGCGCTTGCCCACGGCATGCGACGGATCGAGCACCACCGGCAGATGCGTCAGCTCATCGAGCACCGAAACCGCGGTAATATCGCACGTGTTCCGCGTCGCCGTCTCAAACGTCCGGATGCCCCGTTCGCACAACATAATGTTCGGGTTCCCGTGCGCCACAATGTACTCGGCCGACATCAGCAGCTCTTTAATCTGCGCGCTCAAGCCGCGCTTGAGCATAATCGGACGCCCGCACGATCCCAAACGCTTGAGCAGCGAAAAGTTCTGCATGTTCCGAGCCCCGATCTGCAGGATGTCCGCATACTCGGCCACCAGCTCGACGTCTTTTTCCGCCATCACTTCAGTGATGATCGCCAGGCCCGTCGCCTCCCGCGCCTTGGCGAGCAGCTTCAGCCCGTCGCCCTCCATGCCCTGGAAATCGTAGGGCGAGGTCCGCGGCTTGAAGGCCCCACCGCGCAGCACCTTCGCCCCGGCCTCGGCAACGGCGTAGGCCGACTCCATGATCTGCTTCTCGTTTTCGACCGAACACGGGCCGGCCATCATCACGAACTCATCGCCGCCGATCTCCACCGCACCGGCGTGCGTCCGCACCGTAATCACCGTCGGCGTCGCCTTGTACTCCTTCGAGACAAACTTGTAGGGCGCCGAGATCCGCACGGCCTTCTCCACCTGCGGCATCGCCTCGAGCGACTCGAGACAGTTGGTGACATCGCCAACACCGACCACGCCAATCACGCAGCGCTCCTCTCCCTCAATGGCATGTATCTTGTAGCCGAAGTGACGGATGCGGTCGCATACGGCTTCAATATCTTCCTTGGTGCTGTGGAGTTTCATCGAAATGATCATGGGTCTGTCCTGCCTCAACTAAACTAAAACTGGATCTCCAGAAAACACGAAAACCCACTCCTCGGAGTGGGTTGGTTTGGGGGATTGAGAACTTTCGAGTCCTACCGCCGGGCCAACGCCACTCGTTCGATGCGGCAATAGCGCCAAAATCGAAAGAAGGAAAAGCTGTACGCCGGGGCTGACATCTCCTCTTAGTGTATAGGGACCCGGAACGGATTGCAAGAGGCTGTAAATAAGTAATTTTTTCGTTACACCTTGCCGAGGTGTTATCGACCCCTACCAGGCCCGCGACCAGCGCGGCCCCGGCTTATCGTTTAGCTCCCGCAAAGCCGCCTGCGCCTTAGCCTCCACCTCCAGCTTCCGGCCAAAAAGCCACAGCAGATCACTCAGCCGGTTCAGGTACGCCAGCACGTGCGGCGCCAACTCCTCCTCCTCGCCCAGCCGCACCACACACCGCTCCGCCCGCCGGCAAACCGTCCGCGCCAGATCGTAAAACGCCCCCGCCGGGTCGCCCCCCGGCACCGACCAGTCGCTCAGCAATCCGCTCACCGCCTCGAGCGCATGCACCTGCGCCGTTAACCCGTCCACCATCGCCTGCGTCACCGGCGCCTGGCCCTTGCGCGCCTCGGCCGGCGTCGCCAGCGCCGCCGCCACCTGAAACAGCTCCCGCTGAATCGCCAGCGTCGCCGTGGCGATCCCCTCGTCGCTACAAATCGACCGCGCAAAACCCAACGCGGCGTTCAATTCGTCCACCGTGCCGTAGGACTCAACGCGCAAGGCGCCCTTTGAAACACGTTGGCCCCCAACGAGGCTGGTCTGGCCGTCATCGCCGAGCTGAGTTGCAATAGAAGTCATGATTTTTTTCAAGCAAAGAGCCGGTCGTGGACCTTTCCCTTGCCATCTCTAGTGACGTAAAACGGGCGCTGTTCGATTTCGTATTTTGTATCGGGAGCGATCCCCAGAGCCGAATAGAGCGTCGCGTGCAGGTCTTCAATCCCGATCGGATCCTTAATCGTCTTGCACGGCCGCTCCGGCGCCGTCTCCCCGTAAACAGATCCCTTCCGGATGCCGCCGCCAAACGCCAGCACGCTCACGGCATCGGTAAAGTGCCGGTGCATCCCGTAGTGCTTGGTCTCGGTCATCACTTCGGGCACATTCACCTGGTTTTTCACCTCCAGGCCCGGCTTGCCCTCGGTCATCATATCGCGGCCGAACTCGGTCGCCACCACCACCAGCGTCTTGTCGAGCAGCCCGCGCTGCTCCAGATCCAGAATCAGCTGCGCAATCGGGGCGTCAATCGTCCGCTTCATCGCCTCCACCCGCGCGTGCCCGTTCTCGTGCGTATCCCAGAAGCGGAACGGGATGTACTCGGTGGTGACTTCAATAAACCGCGCCCCGGCCTCCACCATCCGCCGCGCCAGCAGACAGCCCAACCCGAACCGCGACGTGTTGTAGGTCCGGTAGCTCTTTTCCGGCTCAAGCGACAGGTCGAACGCCTTGGCCGCCGGCGAGGTCAGCAGCCGGTGCGCGTTGTCGAGCGAGTTCAGGAAGCTCTCCTTCTGCGCATCACTTCCCTGCCCGAGCGGCGAAGCCGCCAGCATCTTCCGGTACAGCTCCCGCCGGCTCGCAAACCGGCTCTGCCCGATCAACTCATTCGGCCGCGTCACCGCCACGGCGTCCCGCGGGTCCACAATGTGGAACGGCCCGTGCTCGGCGCCCAGAAAGCCCGCCGTATGAAACGCCTTCACCGCATCGGACTCCCCGCCAATCTCCAGGTTCTGTCCAATCGATAGAAACGCCGGGATATCCGGGTTCTTCTTGCCGAGCGTCCGCGCCACAAACGCGCCGAAATGCGGACACGCCACGCTCTGCGGCGGCGCATAGCCCGTATGCCAGTGGTACTGGTGCCGCGAGTGCAGAATAAAGCCCAAATCGCCCACCCGGTGCGACCGGATCAGCGTCCCCCGGTCGAGCACCCCGGCGATCTTTTCGAGACCCTCGGAGATCTGCACGCCATCAACCGCCGTGGGAATCGGCTTGAAGGTCGACAAGACGCGGTCGCTCGCCAGGCCCGTCGAAAACGGCGTGTACCGCTTCGGGTCGAACGTCTCGGTCTGCGCCATGCCGCCGGCCATCCACAGCAGAATCATGCTGTCGGCCTTGCCCGTACGCGGAGCCGAAACCAGGCGCGGACTCGCCCCGTGCAGCGCCGCCAGGGTGGCCGCGGCCCCGTGGCGAAGGAAAAAGCGGCGATCAATCGACATACTGAAACTCCGGATGATTGAGCAAAATCCACAGCAGATCTTCCACCTCGGCCTGCTGCGCCAGCTTGCGCTCGGCGGGTGCCGGCGTCCGGCCCAGCGTCTGCAGAAAGAGGTCGTCGATCAGCGTTGCCGGCTTGCGCAGCGGCACCGGCGGCGGATCCGTAATCCGCGCCAGCAGGTTCCGGTCCGGCGCCGACGGGAAGATGTAGCCGCGCACGGCGCTGTTGATGTCGCTCTGCTTGCCCGAAACGTCCAACTCGAAAGCCCCGGTCAACCGGTGCTCGCCCGCCGGGATCGTCACCTTCACCACCGCGCCCAGCTTTCCTTCGACGGCCAGCGGCCTGCCGTCCACCTGCACGTCCAGCCAACGCACCACCGTCCGCTCGGGGTCGAAGCTCCCGATGTCGTCCACGAAGAAATGCAGCTCCGGCCCCCGCACCTGCACCTCGAACGGGCGCTTACCCTCCCGGCGTAAACCCGCACTGTCCCACAAGCTCGGCGGCGGCGCCGGCAGCATGCCGACCAGTCGCTGCGCCCCGCGCCGTAGCTGTTGGTGGATCGTTGTTCCGTTGACCAACTCAAGCGCCTGCAGGGTGGAGTTTTCTGCGTTTCGCGTCGTAATCACCTGGTCCCGAATCGGCCGGCCCAGCGCGCGCGTCAGCGCCGTGCTGCGCATCTCCCACTCCCGCGCAAACCGCGCGGAGGTGTCGGTCTGTACCACCCGCCACTCGCCCGTAATCGCCGATAGCGTGTCCACTACCTGCTCGGCCGTCAGCCGCCGCGGCAGCGGGCCGCGGAACTGGCTCGTCAGGTTGGCCTCGGCCGGCTGCTGCCAAGCGCGGCTCGTCAGAATCAGCTTCACCAGCCGGTGAATGTCATAGTCACGGGCAAAATCCACCGCCAGCCAGTCAAGCAGATCGGCGTTAAAAGGCTCAGCGTCCATGTCATCCACCGGCTCGACAATGCCCCGCCCGAACAGTTTGGCCCAGATCCGGTTGACGAAGGTGCGCGCCAGCCTCCCGTTCTTCGGGCTCGTGAACAGCGCGGCGGCATCGGCCCGGCGGTTCTCGCCCACCGGCGGCCCCACGGCCGGAAACAGAAACTGCGGCCCCACCTTTTCGCCCGTCTTCACATCGCAGCGGTAGAGGTCGAGTTCCCGCTCTTCACTGAACAGCGCCGCCATGCCGTAAGCCTGTTTCAGCTTGTAGTGGTTGATGAAGGAGTCATGGCAGCTGGCGCACTTCAGGTTCACCCCGAGAAACACCTGCGCCGTGTTCTGCGCCGCCTGAATCATCGGCCGCTGGCTGGCGTTGACGTCGCCGCGCCAGTTGATGCCGAGCAGGAAGCCTTCCGGGGAATCGGGTCCCACGGGATTGACCAGTTCCCGCACCATCTGGTCGTAGGGCATGTTCGCGTTCAGCGCTTTCATGAGCCACGGCCGGATGGACTTCTCGCCCCCGTGGTAGGCGCGCAGGTCGTCCCGCAGCAGGTCGTTCCAGAAGCTGATCCAGTGGCCGGTCACCATCTTCCGGTCGGCCAGCAACTGCTCCACCAGCCTGGCCCGGTTGCCGTCAAAGGCCCGCAACTGCTCCGGCGTCGGGGTGATCCCCCACAGGTCCAGATAGACCCGGCGGACAAAGACGGCGTCCGGCACCACCTTCCGCCACGGCATCCCTTTATCGAGCAGCTGATCGATTGGGTTCTTTTGGTCACTGGCCGGCAGCGCGATGGCGCGCGGCTCGAGCGGAGCCTGCCAGGTCCGGGGCGCCCGTTTCGCGACGTCCGTCCATGGCAGGTCCTCCTTTACCCACGCCTCCAGAATGGCGATCTGTTTTTCGTCCAGGCTCTGGCCGGTCGGCGGCATCGCCAACCCGGCCTCACCCTTCACCCGGGCCACAATCTCGCCCTTGCTCTTGAGCGCGCCTTCGCGCGTCGCCAGCGAAAAGCCGCCCTGCGGCGTCGCGCCGCTGTGGCAGCCCAGGCAGCGCGAGGCAAGAATCGGGTGCACGTCGGTCGCAAAGTCGACCGCCCCCAGTGAGCCGGCCACGAAAAACAGAAGCCAACGCATCGCGCTTCCCTTAGACCTTCACCCACTTCTGCTTCTTGGCCGATTCGGCCACTTTTTCGAGCAGAATCATGCCGCGCAGGCCGTCTTCGAAGGTCGGGTACTCTACCGGCGCCGACGAATCGGCCACCTTGCGGTAGAAGCGCTTGTAGAGCGCCTTGTGCGAGTCGTCGTAGCCCTCGCTGTGGCCGCCGGGCAGTTCGGCGTACTCGGCCGCTTTCGGATGCAGCAGCGAGCCGTCCTTGACGATCACCTGGTTCGGGTGGTTCCGGTGGCCGATCCACAGCCGGTCCGGCTCCTCCTGGTTCCACTGCACCCCGGCCTTGGTGCCGTAAATCTCAAACGCAAACCGGTTCTTGCAGCCCGCGGCCACCTGGCTCACGGTAAAAGCGCCCCGGGCGCGGTCGCCGAGGTGCAGCATGACGGCGCCCCAGTCGTCGGTCGTGATCTCGACGTCCTCGTAATCCTTGGGCTTCAGCTTCTTGCCGGCGAAGGTCTGGATGGCCACCTTCGGCTTCTTCCGCGTCTTGTGGAAGGTAGCGAGGTCGGCGCAGACGCCCGTGATGGGCAGCCCGGTCAGGTGCTGGATCATGTCCATCCAGTGCGACCCGATATCGCCCATGGCGCGCAGCGCGCCGTTGCGCTCGGTCTCGATGCGCCAGTTGTAGTCGGTCTCGTAGAGCAGCCAGTCCTGCGAGTAGGTACCCTGCACGTGCAGGATCTCGCCCAGTTCGCCCGATTCGATCATGCGCCGGATGTGCTGTACCACCGGGTAGTAGCGCAGGTTATGACAGACCGCGTTGGCCAGGTTGTTCTTGGCGGCCAGCGCCACCATCGCCTTGGCCTCCTTCGAGGTCATCGTCAGCGGCTTTTCGCAAAGCACCGCTTTGCCGGCTTCGAGGGCGGCCATCGACATCGGGTAATGCAGCGCGTTGGGCGTCAGCACATGGACGGCGTCGATCGAAGGATCGGCCAGCAGCGTCTTGTAGTCGCCGGTCGAACGCTCCACACCCATGGACGCCGCAAAGCTCTCGGCCGATGCCTCCGAGGAGCCGGCCACAGCGACGACTTCCACGTTGCCCAGCCGGCGAACGCCTTCAATGTGAACCCGGCCCATAAACCCGGTGCCGATGATTGCGGTGGTCAGTTTTTTCATATCCTCACTGTATCTTACAGTAGGCTATGCTGTTAACAGTTACCGATGAAGTTGACAATTCGCTTGGGCTCCGGGCCGCGCGTCAAGCGGAGAGGTACCCGGAACCAGCGGCTCGCGCTGGCGGCCGCCGCCCTGCTGATCCCCTTTTCCCTCATGGCATTCGCGCTCGGCTTCTGGCGTCTGGCGGCCGACATGCAATGGGCGCAGGAGTTTGTGTTCGTCGATGGACCGCTGTCGCACTGGCAGATCTGGATCGGCGTCGGACTGTTTCTGCAGGCGGGCGCGGCGCTGCTCAACCGCTACGGCACGCCATCACCGGAATAGGGAACCGGCCGGCCCCGGCATGCATCTCTGCCAGTAAGCGAGTGCTGCTATTCTGAAAATGTCCATGGGCTCCCCGTTTCGCTCCTTCTCGTCGGGTTCGTCATCTTCGGGGTTGGTTACCCCGGGCGTGAAGGTGTTGCTGATCAGCAACACTTCGATATTTGTCTTCGCCCTGCTGACGAAAGCCTTCCTCGGCTGGCAGTTCGCCGCTCTCAAACTCACCCCGGAGGACGTCTTCACGGGTAGCCTCTGGCAGTTGGTGACCTATCAGTTTCTTCACGATGTGAACGGCTTCCAGCACATTCTTTTCAACATGGCGTCGCTGTTTTTCATCGGCCCGATGCTCGAAAGCGCCTGGGGCACGCCCCGCTTCCTCCGCTACTATCTTCTGTCCGGCATCGGCGCCGCGCTGCTCGTTTGTCTGGCCAGCGTCCCGCTGGGTGCGCAGCAACAGGCCACCATCGGCTGCAGCGGCTCCATTTTCGGCCTGATGATCGCCTACGGCGTGCTCTTTCCGAACCTGCTGTTTTTCGGCGCCATTCCCGCCCGGTACTTTGTGATGATTTTCGGCGCCATCAGTCTGCTGGGGGCGATCGCCCTCGACGGCTCCCGCGTCAGCTATGTCGCCCATCTCGGCGGTTTATTGACCGGGTGGCTTCTCATCCGCACCGGCCTGCTGCAGCGCCTCGGCGGCAAACCTGGGCCCGGCTGGGACCCGGTGGCTTCGTTTCGCAAACAGTGGAAGGAGTGGAAGCTGCGGCGGGCCCGCAAGAAGTTTCAGGTCTACATGAAGCGGAAAAGCGGCCGCGACCCATTCGACGTCCAATAGGAGTAAAGTGACCATCATGCGCAATCGCCTTTTCCTGCTCGCCTTCGTCTTCGTGGCCTCCTTCTCGGTGGTCTGGAGCCAACAAGGTCCTGGACCCATCGGCTCGGAGACCAAAGCCAAGTCCCGCAAGAAAACCGCTGATGGGGCGCCCCCCTCGGAGCCGGAACAGCAGAAGGTGGAATCGAAGTTCAAAAAGAAGGAAGGCGAACAGCTGCCTGAGGGTCTGCCCACCTTCAAGAGCGATGTCGCGACGGTCAGCGTCGACGTGGCGGTACTCGACAAGAACGGCCGTTTCATTCCCAATATTCCCCGCGGCAACTTCCGCGTCCTCGAGGACGAAGTGCCGCAGAACATTGGGGGCTTCACGATGGGAGAGGCCCCAATGACGGTCTGCCTTGTCATCGAATTTTCAAACCTCTACCAGCAATACTGGAGTTCCGGCTGGTATGAAACCCTGCAGGCTTCTTATGGCTTCCTTGAAACGCTCAAGCCCGAAGACTACGTGGCCGTAGTCGCCTACGACCTGCGCAGCGAAATCCTCAGCGACTTCTCCACCGACAAGCGTAAGGCCTACGAAGCCATGCAGCGGCTCCGCATTGCCGCCTACAGCGAAAGCAATCTCTACGACGCCCTGACCGACACCGCCGACCGGATGTCAACCATCGAAGGCCGCAAGGCCATCGTCGTCATCGCCAGCGGCGTCGATACCTTCTCAAAGCTCACCTTTGACAAGACCCGCAAATCGCTCCAGCAGAGCGGCGTGCCCATCTATGCCATCGGCATCATGCAGGCACTCCGCGAGTGGATGGACGCCCGGGGCTTCATGGGCGCCATTGAGCGGCTCGACTTCCTGCAGGCCGATAACCAGATGCGCACCTTCGCCCGCGAAACCGGCGGTCAATCTTATTTCCCTCGCTTTTTCGGCGAATTTCCGAATATTTACCAGCAGATTCATCAGGCCCTGCGCAACCAGTACGCCATCACCTATACCCCGACCAACCAGACCAAGGACGGCAAGTTCCGCAAGATCCGCGTCCAACTCGTCAACCCGGCCACCAACGAGCCCTTGCGCATCGTTGACGAAAAGGGCAAGCCGATGAAGTACACCATCATCGCCAAGGCCGGCTACAACGCCCCCAAAGAAGTCGAATAGTCAAGCGAAACATCTGGCACGTTTTGAGTCCGATACACGTCTGTTGACACTCCGTTTACACCTCTGTTACTGTCGCAGGGTTCTTAGCTCCCTCAATGAAGTCTAAACCTGAAAGAACTCCTCCGGCAGGCACCTCTCTGCTGCTGGTCGACGATAATCCCTCCGGTTTGGCGGCACGGAAGATGGTTCTGGCCGAACTGGGTTATGAGATCACAACCGCACCTGATGCTGAAAGCGCCATAGAGTTGTTCCGTCAGAGTCCGTTCCCGTTGATGGTCACGGACTACAAGATGCCCGGCAAAAACGGCGTCGAATTGATTCAAGCGATCAGGGAAATCGCACCCGCTACGAGGGTTGTTCTCATCTCCGGCTTCGTGGACGCCATGGGCATGACGGAGGAGAGCAGCGGCGCGGATGTGGTGATCATGAAAAGTGCGAACGAGGTTCTGCAACTGGTCCGCGCCGTGAACCGGCTCAGCAAGCGCTCGGCGGCCAAGCAGCCCGCCCGGGCGAAAAGCTCTCTCAAGCTGAAGAAATCCTCCGGGTCCTGATAGCATGGGCAGGATGTCCCGTTGGCTTCCTGCTCTCCTGCTTTGTGCGTCCGTCCTGTCGGGGGCTCCTCCCCGGAAGAGTGCTGCGTCAGCCAGCCCCGCGCAGCGCTGGCTGACCGCCCTCACGCCCCGCCAGCGGGCCGCCCAGTTGGTAATCATCAAGAGCACCGGCGTGCTGCCACCCACCCGCTCCCGTTCCTACCGCGCCTTCCTCAAGTCCGTGCAAACCGATGGCGTCGGCGGCATCATCATCAACAACCGGGTGACCCGCACCGGCGCCGTCAACGCCGAGCCCTTCGAGATCGTCTCGTTTGTCAACCGGATGCAGAAGCTCGCCCGCGTCCCGTTGCTGATCGGCGGCGACTTTGAGCGCGGCGCCTCCATGCGGGTCGCCGGGACCATCAAGTACCCCCACGCGATGGCCTTCGCCGCCACCGGCAGCCCGGAGTTCTCCCGCGAACTCGGACGAGCCACCGCCCGCGAAGCACGGGCGCTCGGCGTCCACTGGATCTACGCCCCCGATGCCGATGTCAACAACAATCCGCAGAATCCCGTCATCAACATCCGCTCCTACGGCGAGGACCCCCAGCTTGTAGCCCAGCATGTCCAGGCCTACGTCGAAGGCGCCAGAAGCGACCCCGCCCACCCCGTCCTCGTCACCCTCAAACACTTTCCCGGCCACGGCGACACCGCTGTGGACTCACACGCCGGCATGCCCCGGCTCGACGCGGACCGCCCGCGGCTCAACCGCGTTGAACTGGTGCCGTTCCGGGCTGGCATCGCCGCCGGCGTCGACAGCGTCATGACGGCCCACATCGCCCTGCCCGCCGTCGATCCTTCGGGCGAACCCGCCACGGTCTCAAAGCCCGTCATCACGGGCCTGCTGCGCGGCGAACTCGGCTTCGACGGTATTGTCTCCACCGACGCCATGGACATGGCCGGCCTCACCGCCCGCTATCAACCGGGCGAGGCCGCCGTGCGGGCGCTCGAAGCCGGTGTCGATGTCCTGCTCATCCCTTCCGATCCGGAAGCGGCCATCCAAGGCATTCTCGCCGCCGTCCGTAGCGGGCGCCTCAAACAATCCCGCATCGACGCCAGTGTCCGCAAGATTCTCGCCGCCAAGCTTCGCCTGGGCCTCGACAAGAACCGCTACGTGGCGCCCGAGACACTCCCGGACGCTCTTGACGCGCAGGGCGCGGCCGAAAAGGCGCAGCAGATCGCCAGCCGCGCCGTCACCCTCATCCGCGACAAGGCCGGACTGCTGCCGCTCGCCAAGAACGCCAACGCCTGCGTCCTGCTGCTCGTCGAACGACAGGGCAACACGCACGGTCAGGCCTTTCTGGACGAAATGGCCCTCCGCGCCCCGCGGATCCCGGTCCGGTTGCTGGACCCGCAGACCCCCACGGTCACGCCGCCAGCCGAATGCGGTACCATCGTGCTCGGCGCCTACGCCCAGTCGGGCGGCTACGGCGAGCGGAACGCGCCGCTGCCGGGCAACCATCCGGAGCTCGTTAGCGAACTCGCCCGCTCCGGCAAACCCATCATTCTGATCGGCCTCGGCAATCCCTACCTGATCCGCGCGTTTCCCGACATCTCCACCTACTTCACCACCTACAGCCCGGCGGCCACCAGCGAAACCGCCGCCGTTCGGGCCCTGTTCGGCGATTCGCCGATGACGGGCAAAAAAGTGGTAACAGTGGAGTGATGCCGCAAATTACCTGGTTAGGCCACTCCACCTTCTCGCTGACCCTCGCCTCGGGCGAGGTGATCGTCGTCGATCCCTTTATCGCCGGAAACCCCAGTTTCCCCTCCGGCTACGAGTTCCCCCGCGTCGATACCATTCTCGTCACGCACGGCCACGGCGACCATCTGAGCGGCGTGCAGGGCCTGGCCGGGCAGTTTGCGCCGCGGGTGGTGGCCAACTACGAGATCTGCAACTGGCTGGACGCCCAGGGGGTCAAAAACACGGTTCCGATGAACTTCGGCGGCACGATGGCCGTCGGCGGCGTCGCGGTGACCATGACCCCGGCGCTGCACTCGAGCGCCATCGAGCAGCCCGACGGCCGCAACATCTACGGCGGGAATCCCGGCGGCTACATCGTGCGCCTCGAGGACGGCCGCGCCGTCTACTTCGCGGGCGATACCGACGTGTTCGGCGATATGGCCTTGATCCGCGAACTGCACGCGCCGGAGCTAGTCGTGCTGCCCATCGGCGACGTGTACACGATGAGTCCGCGCGGGGCCGCCGTGGCGGCCCGTCTGCTGCAGCCCAAGATCATCATTCCGGCGCACTACGGCACCTTCCCGCCTCTCACCGGCACGCCAGCGGAGTTGCAGGCCCTCGTGGACGTCCCGGTCTGGCGGCTCACCCCGGGCCTGCCGGTCACCTGGTAGCCTCCCCTTCCTTCAGCCGGATATTCCGGAACTCAACCTTCATGTCCGGGCCCCGGTGCAGCGGCATCGCCTGGAGGCCGGACGGCTGGAGGACGCAGCCCATCGCGGCAGCCCGGGATCATTATTCCGGCGCGCGGCAGCACCCTCCCGGCCCTCAACGGCACGCCCGCGAGACCCACGGTCCCGGCTTGGCGGCTCACCCTAAGGCCTGCCGGCTACCTGGTAGCTTTCCCTTCCTTCAGCCGGATATTCCGGAACTCAACCTTCATGTCCGGGCCGCGGTGCAGCTGAATGGCCAGGATGCCGGACGGCTTGGAGGTGTCCTTCAACTCACTCGTCACCTGCCCGTTGATCTTGATGACGATGTTTTCGCCAATCGCGGACAGCTCAATCTGGTTCCACTCGTCCTTTTTGTAGAACTTCTCGCCCTTGCCCTTCCAGCCGTTGACGATCACGCCGCGCTTGCCCTTCTCATCGTAGATGGAACCGGTCCAGTTGTCGTAGGCGATGTCGGCCTGCAAACCCTGCACGACGTAGTCAGGCAGTTCGGCGCTGCGGAACTGAATCCCCGAGTTGTGGTTGCGCAGTTTGAATTCGGCGCGCAGGACGAAGTCGCTATACTCGCGCTCGGAGATCAGAAAGGTGTTGCTGTTGATCTTCACCCCGTCAGTCGAGCCGGTCAGCACCCCGCCTTCGACCTTCCAGAGACGGGAGTCGCCCTTCCATCCTTTGAGCGACTTATTGAGCAGGGGCTTGAAGCCCTCTTTCTTTTCCGCCTTGTCGAGCTGGGCGAATAGGGCCGTGCAAGTGAGCAGGAGTAGAGTTGCGCGTTTCACAGCATAAATCCTATCATCAAGAGCATTGAGACGCGTCAAAATCTCTCCGTGGGAGATGATCCGCAACCCCCTGCGCTACTTCGCGCATCTTGCCGATACCCAGGGTCCCCGCGCCCATTTGCAGTTGGGAGACCGCCACTTCTACCTGCTCAACGACCCGGAGCTAATCCGCGACCTGCTGATTACGCAAGGGGCGCTGTTTGAGAAATTTCCCCGCATCGAACGCACCAAGGGCCTGTTCGGCGAAGGGCTGCTGACAAGCGAAGACCCGGTTCATCTGCGCCAGCGGCGGCTGATGCAGCCCGCGTTCCAGCGCGAGCGCATCGCCGAGTACGGCCGCATGATGACTCGCTGCACCCAGGCGCTGATGGCCAACTGGCGGGACGGCCAGGAGATCGAGGCCACGGCCGCCATGAGCGAACTCACGCTCGAAATCGTCGCCCGCAGCCTGTTCACCACCGAAGCCGGCGACAAGGCGACCACCATCGCCCACGAACTCGAGGTGGTGCTCAAGATGCTGAATCAGCTGGTGATGCCCTGGGGGCCGCTGCTGCTCGGCCTGCCACTGCCGGCGAGTCTGCGCTACCGGGCCGCCCTCCGCCAGTTGGACGCGATTGTCTACGGCATCATCGACGAACGCCTGGCGTGCGGCCGCGAGCACGATGACCTGCTCGGCATGCTGCTCAGCGTCCGCGATGCCGATACCGGCGAGCGGATGGACCGCCTGCAGATCCGCGACGAGGTGATGACCATCTTCGTCGCTGGCCACGAAACGGCGGCCAACGCGCTGGCCTGGACGCTCTACCTGCTCTCGGAGAACCCGGAAGCGCGGCAGCAGCTCGAGGCTGAACTCGACGCGGTGCTCGGCGCCCGCCCGCCCGGCCCGGAGGACTACCCGCAACTACCGTTCTGCCAGCGCGTGTTTCAGGAGGCGATGCGGCTCTATCCCCCGGTCTGGATTCTCGGCCGGCGGGCGCTCGCCCCGTACACCTTCCAGGACTTTACGGCCACCAAGGGCTCGGTCCTGCTTGTCTCGATGGCCGTGCTGCACCGGCGAGCCGAGTTCTTCCCCGAACCGGACCACTTTCTCCCGGACCGCTGGCTGCAATCGACCGCGCCAAAGTTCGCCTATCTCCCCTTCGGCGGCGGCGCCCGCCTCTGCATCGGGGAGCGCTATGCCTGGATGGAAGGGGTCCTCTGCCTAGCCAACCTGGCGCAGCGCTTCCGTCTGGATCTTCTTCCGGGGAACCAGGTGGAGCCGCTGGGGCTCCTCACCCTCCGGCCGAAGCATGGTCTGCGGATGCGGGTAAGCGCCCGGGTCGAGCAGCGATAGAGCCTGCGCGGGCGGTTTGGGCGCCCCGGTCTCGCGCAGGGCGCGGTAGTAGGAGCGCTCGGCGGACTCGACATGGCTTTGGGCGAGGGCAAAGGCGGCGCCAGCCGCCCCGTTTTCCGGGTTGGCGGCAAACCGGTCCAGCAGGGTGGACTCCAAACGCTGTGCTCGTTCCAGCCGCGCCTGGGCAACGGCAATCTGGCAGGGAAAACTCTTCTTCATGCATCCAACCTAAGGTCCACGCCTGCCCCATGCCCGGCCCATCTCCACGTAAGTTATTGAAAAGGCTTAGAAAATAAATTCAAAAGCCCAGGCACCAGCATACTACCACCCCGGCGAAGGACCTTAGCCGCAAGAGTACCGGAGGCCTTAGTACCAGACGAGAGCAGGTACTTCTGCAGGGGTTCTGGGAGGAGGGTAATCTTGTCCGTCTTGCATCATGGGGATAGTCTTGGTTCTGAGGACGCAGCACGTGAGCCACCTTCTTTTTCAATACTCTTATCTACAGATGCTGGACTTTCTGACAACCATCGCGTTCCTGATGAATGGCGTGCAGGAGGGGAATCCTCTGGTCCGCTGGGCGCTCGTCGCCGCGCCCTCTCCTTTTCTTGGACTTCTGCTTGTGAAGCTCGCGGCGCTTGGCCTCGGGTTGTACTGCTGGCAATCGAAGAAACTTCAACTGTTGTCGAAGATTAACCTCGGCTTTGCAGTGCTCATTGCCTGGAATCTGCTCTCTCTGATCGTGAAGGCGGCTCAACCGGCTTCGGCGATCCTGGTTGAGTAGCGGCGGGGTGGAAGAACTCAGCCGGGCGAACCGGCGCCTTCGGCGGCGGTGTCGGCGGTAGCGCCGGCACCATCGTTGAAGCTGTATCCGAAGCCCCGCACACTGCGGATGGAGTGCGGATTCGCCGGGTCCCGTTCCACCTTCTGCCGGAGGCGAAGAACATAGACGTCGACCGTGCGATCGGTCACGGCGCGATCGTGGCCCCAGACTGCGTTCAGAAGCTGTTCGCGGCTGAAGACGACGCCGGGACGGGACATCAGGAACTCAAGCAGGCGAAACTCGGTGGCCGTCAGGGTCAGTTCTTCACCGGCTAGGTAGACCCGGCAGGCGTTGCGGTCGAGTTCGAGCGAACCGGCCTTCAACGACCGCGCCGGCTGGCCCTGGCTGCGGAACTGAATCTTGATGCGGGCGATGAGTTCACGGACAAAGAAAGGCTTGACGATGTAGTCGTTGGCCCCGAGTTCGAGGCCAACGATGCGGTCGGTCTCGGTGGCGCGCGCGGTGAGAAAAATCACCGGGATGTTGGCCAGTTCGGGATGGCTGCGGATGGCCTTGCAGATTTCGAGACCGTCGGAATCCGGCAGCATGATGTCAAGGATGATCAGGTCGGGCCGCTCCCGCCGACAGAGGTCGATAGCGCCTTTGCCCGTCTGCGAACCCGCAAAGAAGTAGCCCTCTTTCTCAAGGTTATATTTGAGCAGCGCGAACAAATCGGCATCGTCTTCAATCAGCACTATCTTCTTCATCACTTCTTCACGCTAACCGTAAACTCGTTTCAATTCGATTACGAAACCATTAACTGTGAGCGAATATCGCTCTGTTCGCTCATCCCGAGGTCGTCATGGGGCAGGGTGAAGGAGAACTCGGAGCCCTGGCCGACCACGCTGGTCACGCGCACCTCCCCGCCCTGCGCCCGCACGAGGTGTTTGACAATGGCCAAACCGAGGCCGGTACCGCCCAGTTCCCGGGAGCGGGCCTTATCCACCCGGTAGAAGCGTTCGAACAACCTGGGCAGATCCTCCTGTGGGATGCCGATTCCCGAGTCCTTGACGTAGACCTCAACAAACGGCTGGGGGCTCAATTGGCGCACGCCCAACTGAATCGTGCCATTCTCGGGTGTGTATTTGAGCGCATTATCCACCAGATTCGTCAGCACCTGATTGACCGCTTCGGCATCGCAGAAAGCCTCGGGCCGGGCGGGGCAGCGGGAGAATGCGATCGTGATGTTTTTTCGCCGGGCGAGGGGGAGCATGGAGTCCACCGTGCTCTGCACCAGTTCGTCGACCAGGTAGGAGGCGAACTGGAACTTCTGCTGCTTCAGTTCGACGCGGGAGAGCGTGAGGAGATCGGCGGTGAGGTTGGCCAGCCGCTCGGCGTTCTGCCGGATGATGCCGAGGAAGCGAACGTTGTGCTCGGGTTCGTGGATGGCGCCGTCGAGCAGGGTCTCCGTGTAACCCTGAATCGACGCCAGCGGCGTCCGCAGTTCGTGCGAGACATTGATGACGAAGTCTTTGCGCACGCGCTCGAGCTTTTCAAGTTCGGCGTGCTCGCGTTCGAGTTCCTGGAACATGCCTTCGAGCGTCTGTCCGGTTTCGTTCAGCTTCCGTTCGAGCAGGCCGAGTTCGTCCCGGCCGGGCGTGGCAAGGCGCGCCTGAAAGTTGCCCTTGGCCAACTCGGCCGAGTATTCGATGATCAGTCCGAGACGCCGCGATACCCACCGCGCAAACAGCGCGGCCAGCAGAATGGCGGGGACGAACGCGAGCGCCGTCGAGGCGAGCATCCGGCGGCGGATGGCATCCACCTGACTCTGAATCTCGGCCAGCGGCACGGCCAACCGCAACGCCCCCTCCCCCACCGGAACGGCCACGTAAAGAAAGGGCACGCCGAGCGTGGGGCTTTGGCGGCGGACCGAGCCGGCACGGCCGGCCAGCGCGCTCTGCACTTCGCTGCGGTTGGCGTGATTCTCCATCCTCTCGGCCGGCGCCTCCGAGTCGGCCAGTACGCGCCCGTCGCGCGCGATCAGCGTCAGCCGTCCGCGCGCCGCCTGCGCGTACCGGGTGAATTGCGCCCGGTCCGAGGGTACCACCAACGCCAGCATCCTGCCCTTGTCGACGAGTTCGCGCTCCAGCGTTTCGAGGTAGGTGGATTCGGCCACCTTCGAGGCGAAAAAGTCTACGGCCACCAGCGCCACCACCAACAGGCACAGCACGGCGGCAATCAGCTTAAAGAAAATCTTCCCTGTCAACGGCGAACCGCTCCTTCGCTTGATTGTAGCCGGGATTCCCAAACTCTGAGCATGAGATACGGGCCGTTACAGATGCATGAACAAATCTGAAACATTTCGTGAACGTGATGGTTGTAGGCTTCCGCCTTTGCGCGGCGCCCGCATTTGCGTACAATGCCTCGTAGCATGAAAAAACCATCCAACACCCGACGGAATCTCATCACCGCCGCCGCCGGTTTGGCCGGCGGCGCCGCCGCCCAGGCCCAGACTCCAGCCAAACCGGAAAAAAAAGTGCACTACAAAGGGGCCAAACCCGAAAAGACGCCCCTGTTCAACGGCGCTGTCTCCTACGGCAATCTGCTGTTCATCGCCGGCAAAGGCGCCCACTTTCCGGGCGATATCAAAGCCCACACCAAGCACGTGCTCGATGAGGTGGAAAAGGAGCTGGTGAACGCCGGTTCTTCGATGGAGAAGGTGCTCAAGTGTAACGTCTACCTGCACGATCTGAACGACTACGCCGGGATGAACGAGGTGTTTCGCGGCCGGTTCGGCGAAGAGCCGCCGGTGCGGACCACGATTGCGGCCTACGGCGGTATCCCGGGCAATTCGCTGGTGGAAATCGACGTGATTGCTTATCTCTAACTAGAAGCCGTAGAGACGTTCGGCGCGAATATAGTCGGCCACGGCGGGGGGAAGTTCAGCCGGCATCTCCCCGCGGGCCAGTTCGGCGCGGATGCGCGTTGAGGAGACGTCGAGTTCGACGGTTTCAAGCGGCAGCACCCGCGCCCCTGCGGGAATGGCGTAGGCGCTGCCCGGGCGCGAGACGACGATGAAGGTCACCAGTTCGAGCACTTCGCGCCAGCGGAACCAGGTGGCGATCTCGGCAAAGGCGTCGGCGCCAATCAGAAAAAACCATTCGCCGCCGGTGGGCAGCAGACGTTCGAGCGTGAGAATCGAGTAGCTCTTCTCGTTGGCCTGCTCGATGTCGGAAACGGCGAACCGCCGATGGCCGGCGCAGGCGATCTGCACCATGCGCAGTCGCTGAGCGTAGGGCGTACGGCCCGGTTTATGCGGCGGCACGGCATTGGGGATGAACAGAATCTGGTCGAGCTGAAACTGCCGCGCCGCTTCTTCGGCAACCACCAGATGCGCGGAGTGGATCGGGTCGAACGTACCGCCGAAGATGGCTATCCGCATGCGCTAGAAGCTGAACCCGATCAGGGCATCGAGCTGATTGGTGCCGGTCAGCAAGCCGGAACTCGGCCGCTGCTCGTTGAATCGCGTGTAGCGCAACTCCGGGGTGAGGCGCAGGCGCGGCAGTTTAAACTCAACGCCGCCGCTGGCGACGACCCCTTGGCGATTGTTGAGGCCCGGCAGGTCGCTCAGACGCTGGAAGCTATAGCCGCCGCCGACCACGGGCCGCACCAGGACGCCCGGAAAGCGGTACTTGAGCAGCAGGGGCAACTCCCAGGTTCGGCTGCCTGCCCCTTGACGGTAAAGGGCATTCAGTTCAATTCCCACGCCGGCCGGCAGCCGGACCTCGAACAACGGACCAACCACGAAGTCCCCGTCGCGGAGGACGCTGGCCCCCCCCTGGCGGGTGAATCGATAAGCATCCTTCACCGGCACCCCACCCTTGAAGCCCACGCCGATGCTCTGCGCCGGAAGCAGGAATGCCGCCGTCAGCAGCAGGACCAGGAGTTGAAACATTCTTCCATTGTAGTGTGCATTACGGGGCAATCTGGAGAGAGTCCTCGCGCGGCCAAAACACTCCCTGACGTGATCCTGCATCTCCATTGGGGGCGGTCGCGCGCCGCCGACCCGGTTGTCGAACAGCAACGGCAGCTCGCCTGGATGCTCGGCTACGCCCAGCGCCAGACCCGGTTCTACCGGGAGTGGGCCGGGGCGACTTCACTCGCGGACCTACCGCGCGTGCAGTTACTCGACTATCTGCGGCACCCGGATCGTTTCGCCGCGGTCTCTCCTCCCCCGGCGCGCCCCCCGGAACTGGTTTATCCCACGGGCGCGCCGCCACGCACCGCCGTACTCGGCCAGGAGATTCGCGGCAGTTGGCGCATCCGCAGCTTTGCAAGCTACCGGAGCGAGAAGCTGCGGCAGTTCGCGCCGCAGGCGCTGGCGGCCCCCGGCGACACCATCCGGTCCCTCGCGCAAAGCATCGAACAGGAACAGATCCCGTGGCGGCGGCTCGACCAGGCCCTCGTCGTCTTTACCGATGTGGTGCGCGGATCCCTTAGCGAGGAGGACCGGGACTACTTCTGGCGCGTCTTTGAGGTTCCGGTGTTTGAACAGTTCCGCGGCTTCGCCGGCGAACTTCTGGCCCAGGAGTGCGAGGCGCACAGCGGCATGCACATCGAGCAGACAAACGCCATTTTCGGCGTCGGCGCCGATGGACAGCTGGAGATCAGCTTCCTGCGGAACCAACGGACGCCGCTGTTCCGCCTAGCCACGAATCTGAGCGCCCGCCTCGCCCACGGGACCTGCCCGTGCGGCCAAACCACACCCCGGCTGCTCGACCTCCGGCGCCGCCCGGCGGCTTCGCCTTCCCCGCGCAAGCTGATGGTGATAAACTGAAAAGTGTTTGTGCCACGGGCGCATGTGGCGGAATTGGCAGACGCCCCGGATTTAGGTTCCGGTACTCGCAAGGGTGTGGAGGTTCAAGTCCTCTCATGCGCACCATTTGAAACGTTGGAACGGATTCCGGAACTCTAATGATTATGAAACCTTGGTTTACTTCGCTCGCTGTACTTGTTTTTGCCGCTCTGCCTCTGGCCGCTGAAACCGGCTATCTTCGGGTGCGGTCGTCGCCCGTTGGCGCCGGCCTTTTCGTTGACGGGAAGTACGTTGGTCCGGCGGGGCGGTTTTCCGTTCCGGAGAAGTGGCCGGTCGAGTCAGGTTCCCACGAAATCGCTCTCAAAGATCCGCGCTACGAGGACTTCACCGCGAAAGTGGACGTCAAGGCTGGAAAGACCACCAAACTGCGCGCCAAATTGAAGAAGCGTGAGGTGCCGCAGGGTCCCTTCGGCCGTCTTCGTCTGCGCGGCGGCGAATCGGAATCGTTCTGGTCGGTAGCGCAGGGCGACACGGGGCCTTTCTATCTCAATGGCCGCTTCATGGGCTTTGTCGACGAACTGAATAACAATGGCGGCGGCCTGCTGATCCCGGCCGGCACCTACGAACTCACCGTCGAAAGCCAGATCTACGGCAACGTCAAAAAGAGCATCACAATCGAGGCGAACAAAGTGAATCGCGTCGATTACGGATCAAAGAAAGAACAGTAATCCGCGGCGGCCCACCGCCGTAACTGAAACCCGGCCCCCGGTATCCCCCGGGGCCGGGTTTTCTACTTTCCGGGCCTCCGCAGCGGCGCCGTCTACGGCCGGGACAGTTCAATACCGATCTTCTTCAACTCCTCGGCATAGTAGCGGCGCTGCAGCAGTTCAAACTCCTCGCTGCCCTCGAGAATCTCCCGCTTTTGCTTCCGCACCTTTTCCCGGGCGGCCTTGTCGATCTTGTCCTCGGCCAGCAGCAGTTCGGTAAAGCCTTTGACGATCTCCAGCCGGATATCATTTTCCGGCTTCTTCAGGCGGAACTCGCGCGATTTACGAAACGCGGCGATCACCTTATGGGAGATATCGGTGATTTTATCGCGTGACAGTTTCATCGCATCGCCGGTGTCCCGCCCCGAGGCGCGAATCACCTTGCGTTCGGCGATCAGCTGATTCTTGATCTTCCGGAACATGTCGGCGTAGCTGATCTGATTCTCGCGCATGTAATTGGCATACTGTTCGAGGATACCGCGCACCTCGTCGTTCAACCGGTCCTCGGTCGACAACTCCTGCACAATCAGATCGCTTACAACCAGCGCCCCCTTGGCCGGGTCGCCCACCTCCACGTACAGCGGGTTGAGGCGCTTGATCAATTGGCGGGAGAGATACTCAATCAGTTCCTTCGGCAGCAGCATGGGGTGTCAGCGATGAGTGTACCAAACCCCTGCGACAGACCGGGCCCCTGCGACAGACCGGGCGTCTACCAGAATCCGGGGAAGTACCGCCACCGGGTCCGCGCGCGATAGGCGGCGTAAGCTTCGCCCGCCAGCGCCGCCTCCTCTCGCGCGGCCCGCAACTCCGACCCCGCCAGGTACATCGCCAGCGCCGGCGCGCTCCGCCAACCCGCGTGCGCCAACGCCGCCGTCGCCCCCAGCAGCAGGAAAAACGCCAGGTACATCGGGTGACGCACCAGGGCGAAAGGCCCCGTCGTCACCAAGCCGCCACGCCGCCCCGCCGCTACCGTCGCCAGGTACAACGCCGCCCCCGCCGGCGCCAGCACCGCGGCCACACCCTGCTCCCACAACGCCGGCTGCAGCGGCCCCGCGGGCAGGAACAGCGTAATCACCAGCACCCCGGCCACCTGCAGCAGCATCCCGGCCGGATGGTGGTGCGCCGGAACCCGCCCGTGCGCCGGCCGCAGACTCCACAGCGAACCGACCGCCACCCCCACCCACGACAGCAGATAGACAACCAGCGAAAACAGCCGCAGCGAGATCACCCCACCTCCCAATCGAGACGCCGTGCCCGCCCGGGGTCTCCGGCAACCGTCCTCTAAAATGGTAGTGTATCGGTGATATGAAGACTTCGTCCATCCAGAAAGCCGACTGGCAGGGAGTGTTCTCCGTTCCCCCGCTTGCCCGCCATCGCGACGCCGCGCGCTCCATCAACTGGGAGGCCAGCGCCAGGATCGCGGCCCACATCCACAAAGGCGGCGTCACCCGCCTCCTCTACGGCGGCAACGCGTTCCTTTACCACATCACCCTCGCCGAGTTTGAAGCCCTGCTCGACTGGCTCTCCTCGTTTGACGACAACCTCTGGGCCATCCCCTCGGCCGGACCCAGCTTCGGCCGCCTCCTCGACCAGGCCCCGCTCCTGCGCCGCTACAAGTTCCCCACCGTCATGCACCTGCCCTGCGGCGACCCCCGCGACGCCAAAGGCCTGGAAGCCGGCCTCACCGACTTCGCCAACGCCTCCGGCCTCCCGCTCATCCTCTACCTCAAGGAGGAAAACAACTTCGGCGCCGATAAACTCGCCGGCCTCGACGCCGTCGCCCGCATGGTCGACCGCGGCCTCTGCGTTGGCATCAAATACGCCGTCGTCCGCCAGAACCCCGCCGACGACCCCTATCTCACCGCCCTGCTCGCCCGCGTCGACAAGTCGCTCGTCATCAGCGGCATCGGCGAACGGCCCGCCATCGTGCACATGCATCAGTTCGGCCTGCCTGGCTACACCACCGGCAGCGGCTGCATCGGTTCGGCCTGGACCCAGCAGATGTTTGAACTCTGCCAAAAGGGCGAATGGGAGGCCGCCGCCGCCATCCGCGAACGCTTCATTCCGCTCGAAGACATCCGCGACTCGCTCGGCCCCGCCCGCGTCCTCCACGCCGCCACCACCGCGGCCGGCATCGCCGACGCCGGCGCCATTCCGCCCTTTATCACCGAACTGACCAGCGAACAGTCCGCCGCCCTGCCCGGCGCCGTCGAAAGCCTGCAATTCTAAGGAGACCTCCCCATGCTCAGACGCACCTTCCTGGCCGCCATGGCCCCGGCGCCGCAGCCGGTCATCGATACCCACATCCACCTGTTCGACCCCCGTCGCCCCCAGGGCATCCCCTGGCCCAAGCCCGAAAACAAAGCCCTCTACCAGCCCGCCCTCCCCGATCGCTACCGGAAACTCGTCGCCCCCCACAACGTCGTCGGCGCCGTCATGGTCGAATGCAGCCCGTGGCTCGAAGACAACCAATGGGTGCTCGACATCATCCGCAACGAACCCATCCTGGTCGGCATGATCGGCAATATCGAGCCCGGCCAGCCCAACTTCGCCCAAAACCTCGACCGCTTCCGCAAAGACCCCCTCTTTCTCGGCCTCCGCTACGGCAATCTCTGGGACCGCGACTTCCACTCCGCCATCAGCAAGCCAACCGTGATCGCCGACATCAAGCGCATCGCCGACGCCGGCCTCACCATGGACAGCGCCAACCCCAACCCCCAACTCGTCGCCGACCTCGTCCGCGTCACCGACGCCGTCCCCAACCTCCGCCTCGTCGTCGACCACCTCCCGCAGATCGAACCGCCCGCCGACCTCGCCAAACTGGCCCAGCGCCCGCAGGTCTTCATCAAGATCTCCGAGGTCCTCCGCCGCGTCGACGGCAAAGTCATCACCGACCCGGCTTTCTACAAAGCCCGCCTCGATCAGCTCACCGGCCTGTTCGGCCCCGACCGCATCCTGTTCGGCAGCGACTGGCCCAACAGCGACAACTGGGCCCCCTACGCCCAGGGCTTCGAACTCGTCAAAGCCTACTTCGCCCCCAAAGGACCCGAAGCCATGGCCAAATACTTCGCCCGGAACTCCCGGGCCGCCTACCGCTGGAAACCCCGCACCGCCGCCCAACGGGCCCTCTAGAAACTTTCGGAACGCCGGGGACAAGGCTTACGTCTCCCCTGCAGGAGCGCCCTATGCTACGAACCCTCTTGCTGACCGCCTTGGCCCCGGCCGCCCTCTTCGCCCAGGACGGCGACCTCCCGGTCTTCCGCAGCGATGTCTCCCTGGTGCGGATCGACGTTCAAGTCCTCGACCGGACCTCCCGGCCGGTAGCCTATCTGCAGAAAGAGGATTTCACGCTGCGCGAGAACGGCAAAGAGCTGCCGATCGTCAACTTCGCCAGCGAGAAGATGCCGATCGACATCCTGTTTCTCCTCGATGTCAGCGGCAGCATGCGCCCCCATGTCGAACGGATCGCCCGCGCCGCGCAGTCCGCCCTCGACAGCCTGAGCGAAGAGGATCGCCTCGCCATCATGGTCTTTGACCGGCAGACCCGGACCCGCCTGCCCTTCACCCCCATCGGCGACAACGTCTACCGCCAGTTCGACCTCGTCCTCGATCGCGAACGCTTCAACGGCGGTACCGACATCACCCGCGGCATGCTCGACGCGGCCTCCTACATGCAGCGCCACGCCCGCAAAGACGCCCGCCGCGCTATTATCATCCTTACCGACGATCAGACCGAGTTCGGCCGCGACGACGAAGGCGTTGGCCAGGCGCTGATCGACGCCGATGCGGTGATGAGCGCTCTGCTGGCTCCCAACGCGATGCGCGGCTATCCCCCGGGCGGGGGCGGCGGCTATCCGCCCTCCGGACGGCGGCGGGGCGGCGGCGGCTGGGGCGGTCTGGGGACCATTGTTCTCGGCGGGGGCGGCTATCCCGGCGGCGGGGGCGGCGGCATCAGCCTCGGACGCCTCTCCTCGGCCGGGACCGCCGAGATCGCCCGGGCCTCGGGCGGGGACAGCATGGCCGTCGATGGCGCCTCGGCGCTCGAAACGACCGTCGCCCGGCTACGGCAGCGCTACGCTCTCTACTTCAACCTTCCGGCGGGAGCCCGCCAAGGGCAGCAGCGACGGCTCCAGGTCTCCTTGGCAGGCAACGGCGCCCGCCGCTACCCCGATGCCGAACTGCGCTACCGTCAGAACTATCTCGCCCCGGCCTCAAACGACAGCGACCCCAATGTGACAGTGATCTCGGAGGCCAAACCAGAGCCTGCCGCCAGCGCCACCGACCCCGAACGTCCCGCCCTGCGCCGCCGCCCGGTCGGCGACGGCTCCGGCGGCGGACGCGGGCCGAATCCGGCCGTTGGCGCGTCCGAAGCCCCCGCTCCGGCCCCCGCCCCCGCGAGTGGCGGCGGCTGGCGCCGCGCCGATGCCGCCGACACCCCGGCGCCCGCAACCGAACCAGCACCCGCAACCACCCCCGCACCCGCAACAGCCGCCCCCGCCAAAAAGGGCGGCTGGCGGCGCGTCACAGACCAGGACGCTCCGCCGCCCCCGCCGCCCCCGCCGCCCCCGGCTAAACAGCCCTGATCAGGGAACGGCCGGCACGGCCAGGAACGCACGAACCCCACCGCCTCAGCCGCAGGTGCTCCTCCCTCCCCCGCCACCCGGCACCGAATAGCCGCGACGCCGGGCAGCACCCGCACCCGAACCCACGAAAGACAGCGTTGTCGCCCACCGCAAGGGGTAGCGCGCGCCGGCGGCGGACCCGGACGGCATCCATCCGCCCGGAGCCCAGCCGCTCGAGGCTTAGTTGCCCGCCCGCACCGGAATAAACAGGTTCTGCCCCGTCGCCTCGCCGTTGACGCTCACCTTCAGCACGGTATCCCCGTCGGGCACCCCCGCCGGAACCCGCACGTTGAACTGGTAGACCCCCACCAGCCCCCCCGCCAGGCCAGCGTAGATCACCTCGGCCTTCTCCGCGCCGAACTCAAACACCACCGGCGCCGTCACCGTTGCCGCCACCTCCACCACGCGCCCCGCAATCGGCACCGTCGCCGGATTCACCGGCCCGAAGCCCACGCCGTAGAACAATAACAGTTCACCCGGCTTCGCCGGCGCCGCAGCCGTCACAAAGCTGCCATCGGTCGAGCGCACGGTAGCCACGAACTGCTTATCGCCCACCTTGAAGCTCGCCGGCGCGAGCAACCCTGGCGCCAGCGCCCGCACCGGTAGCGAGTAAGCCGCGCTCTGCTCGTTCCGGTTCGTCACCACAATATCCACATTGCCTCCCACCGGCAGACTCGCCGGCAGTTGCACGTTGATCTGGTTCTTGCTCACGAAGTTCACAAACGCCAGCTGCCCACCCGCCGTCACCCGGACGTTTTCAAGCGTCTGCGGCGCGGCCCCGGCGGCAAAGTCGGCCGTGTTCCAGCCGCGGCTGACGTCGCCAGCCAGGTTGTTGCCGTAGATCTCAATGTAGGAGCCCGGGGCGGCAAACGGCATCCCGCCAAAGTTCCCGGCCGAAATCACGCCATTGGGCGAAATCTCCGGCACCGGCGTCTCATCGAGAATGGTGATCGAACGCACGAAGACCACGTTTGACTCCGTCACCGTCTGGCCCGAACGGAAGTTCAGCAGCGGAATGTCGGTCAACTCGGCCGAATTCAAGCGGAAAACCGGGGTCGCCGCAATGCGGTCCATGTTGGCGAGGCCATTCGTGATGCGCCCGAACACGGTAAAACCGCCGTTCTGATTGTCCAGGTTCGAAGCGTTATTGGCCAGGTTGAAGAACCACTGGTTGGTGGCGCTGTTCGGGTTGTTGCCCAGCTTGGCCATGGCGATCGTGCCGCGCGAGTTGGAGGTGCGGAACTCGTTCCGCACGGGAGGGTCGGCCGCCAACGCCCGGAAAGTGCCACTCGAGAACGTAAAGCCGCCGCCCTGAATGATGAAACCGGGCACGGAGCGATGAAAGATCGAATTGTTATACGTCCCCCGCCGCACATAGTTCAGAAAATTCTGCACCGTGGCCGGCGCCGAACCGGGCAGCAGGAGAACATCAATCTCTCCCAGCGAAGTGTTGAACCGCACCGTCGGCCCCGTCGCCAACTGTGCCCAAAGACCGGAGGCGGCCCACAGGCCTCCCGCGACTGCCAATGCCATGCGCTGCATCATGGCCAATATTCTATCGTCTTACGCCCGACCCTGACGTAAAACCTATGGCCTACCCCCGCGCGCCCAACATAAAGCGCGCCACCTGCGCCGGAGGAGTCGACCGCACCGCCAGCGCCTGATGCGCCGACCGCCCCTCCACCATCACTGCCCCGCCCCGCCGGTGGATCCGGTAGGCCGCCGCCGCGCCGGTATGCACCTGCAGCGAGTCGAGCGGCCAGTCCGAGTCGGCGATCATTCGGACTCCCCCGGGTCCACCGGTCAGAATCGTCCAGTTCGTGCCCTCACCGCTATACTGCGCGGTCTCGAGGATCGAATTGGCGTCCTGCAAAAAGGCGGTCACCAAAACCTTCTCGGCGGCCACCGCCGAAGTTTGAGCGTATAATTGCGGCATGCGGCTGAAACTTGTGCCACTCGCGCTCGCGGTCGGCTTGCTCGCGGCGGAAAAGAAGTTCCCCGCCGGCGTCTACGAAGATGACCGCATCCAGATCAAAGCCACCGTCTACCCCGACCGCGCCGACATCAAGCGCCTCCTCGGCAGCGACTTCGACGGCGCCATCATCGTCGTCGACCTCACCGTCACCCCCCTCGGCGAAGAACCCCTCGACATCCAACGCGAACAGTTCCAGCTCTTCTCAACGCGCGACGCCCAACGCTCTCCCCCCTTCCACCCCGCCCAACTCGCCGGCCGCGGCGCCCTCGTCCTCGGCCAGGCGCCCGGCGGCGGCGGCACCTATGTCGGCAACAACCCCACCGGCCCCCGCCTCGGCGGCATTCCGCTCGGTAACGGCGGCATGGTCGGCGGCGGCGGCGCCGGCGGCGGCACAACGGTAGAAAGCAAAGGCATGACCGACACCAAAGAAGACCCCGTCCTTAAAGTGTTGAAAGAAAAAGTGCTCCCCGAAGGCAAAAGCCTCCAACCCGTCAGCGGCCTCCTCTACTTCGGCTTCGACGGCAAGCAAAAAGCCAAAGACCTCGAACTCTTCTACCGCGGACCCGCCGGCAAGTTCGCGGTACGATTTAAAAACTGATGCACATCTCTGAACTCGATACCCCCGCTCTCGTGATCGACCTGGACATCATGGAGCGCAATCTCCGACGAATGTCGGAATATGCCGCCTCCCATGGCATCCGCCTCCGGCCACACACCAAAACCCACAAGATTCCCGCCCTCGGCCGCCTCCAACTCGACCTCGGCGCCGCCGGACTCACCGTCGCCAAAGTCAGCGAAGCCGAAGTCATGCTCGCCTCCGGCGTCGAGGATCTTCTCATCGCCTACCCCCTCTACGGCCCCAAAAAGTGGCCCCGCGTCGCCGAAGTCGCCAAAAAGACGCGCCTTACCGTCTCGGTCGATAGCTATGAGGTCGCCGAACCCCTTATTCCTACCGGAGTAGAATTTTTGATCGAAATGGACGCCGGCCTCGGCCGCGTAGGCGTTCGGCCCGAAGAGGTCGTCCCCCTCGCCAAGCGCATCGGCAAAAACGTCCGGGGTCTCGCCTTCTACCCCGGCCATCTGAAATCGAACGACCCCGCCGGACTCTTACAGGTGTCGAATCTGGTTCAGCAGGTGCTGCGCGAAGCGGCCGCTGCCGGTATCGAATTCGAACTCGTCAGCGGCGGCTCCACCCCCACCATGTGGCAGTCCCATCTGGTCCAGGGCATGAACGAGATGCGCCCCGGCACCTACATCTTTAACGACCGCAATACCATCGCCAGTGGCGCCTGCGGCCGGGAAGACTGCGCGGCCAGTATTCTGTGCACCGTTGTTTCTACAAGCGTAGACGATCAAATGATCATCGATGGCGGCTCAAAGACCTTCACGAGTGACCAGACCGCCGCCGGCGGCTACGGCGAAGTTCTCGGCAGCCCGGAGGCCTTCTTCTTCAAAATGAACGAAGAACACGGCTACATCAAGCGCAACGGAGCAAATTTTAAAGTGGGAGACCGGGCCAGGGTGTTGATGAATCACGTCTGCGTGAGCGTCAACATGGAGGAGAGAATTTACGGGGTACGGGGAGAGGAAGTGGTGGAGACTTGGGAAGTTGCGGGGCGCGGCAAGCTGCAGTAGCCCGCCGCGCCCCGGGGAGAATTACATCTTCACCGAGTCGATGTGAACGGAGCCGTCCTTCAACTTACCGGTGATGGTGACCTTGTGGCCGAGGTGATCTTTCACGGAGTCGGCGTTGTGGATCGGAACCACTTTGCCGTCCTCGGTCACGAACACAGGGGCGGAACCACCCTTCACGCAGCCCTTCACGCAGCCCATCGACTTCTCGGAAGCATCAGCGTGCTTGGCGCCGCACTTGGCGTCGGAAACGGTGCCCTTCCAGGTGTCCGCGAAAGCAGCCACCGAGCAAAGAGCCAAACACAGAGCAAACTTTTTCATAACTGGATAATCCTCCCTGGATTGTTGGGCGCCGGATCGGGTTACCGAATCACCCAAATTGAGTGTAATGGAAAATGGACCGGTCGGCAACCATCGCCCGTTTAGAGGATGGACCGGAACAGCCCAATCGTCGCGTTGTCTGTAGAGATGTCCAGCAGCGGCCCGCCGTTGCCAATTTTCCCCTCCACACGCGTTTTGGTGGAGATGCCCTCGCTCCCGGAGAGCGGGAACTCGTTGCGGACGGTCGCATTCGAGGTGTTTAGCGACAACCGGGCATCGCTTCCGGCCGGCATCCGCAGCGTCACCGCACCATTGCTGCTCCGCACGCGAAGATCGCCGCGGGGTGCCCGCAGCAGTCTGACATCAACGCTTCCGTTGGTGGTTAAGAACCGCAGCGGCCCCTCCGGCGGCGCATCAAGCAGCTTGGCCGCAATCGAGCCGTTCGAGGTAGCCGCGTCGAGGCCTCCCGTGAGCTCATCGACGTTCACCCGCCCGTTCGCAGTTCGGGCGATCACAGTCCCCGTCACCGAGCCGAGATCGATAGCACCGTTCGAGGTTGTCAGTTCGAGCTTTCCCTGATGCCGCCCCACCGCAATCCGTCCGTTCGAGGTCCGCAGCATGCCTGGTCCCTCCAACCCGTCCATCCGGATCGCGCCGTTGGCGCTGACGATCCGCTCAACCGTGGTCCGGCGCGGTACCCGGAGAGTAAACCGCGCGCCGGAATTGCCCCGCGGCACCGGCGGCACGACCCGGATGGCGACCGCATCCGGCCCCAGGGCATTCGCCTCCACCCGCACCTCGGCCAGCAGCCCTTTGGTAGCCGCGTGTTTGCGGCCTCGGATCTCAATCTTTTCCTGATCCCACGCCGTGACCTCCACGGACCCGTTGTAGGTTTCGAGGGTAATCCGGCCGCCGGACCGCAGCGGGAAATCGAAGGAGAAATCCTCATACTCGCGGCTGCTATTCAAGAGCGAGCCGGCACCGCAGCCGGACAGGAGCAGCGCTAAGGGGAGAAGGGGCAGGAGTCGCATGGCAAAGATACGCAGCCGCAGCGAAAAAGTTCGGCGGCATTTTTCGGGTGCCCACCGCGCCCGCACCGCGAGGACGCCCTCCCGCCGCCCAGAACCCACCGCGGAGCCAGCAAAAGCGCCGTACGGCCCCGGTCGGTCCAGGCGTTCCTCCGGGCCACGTGGAATCGGTGCCACCAGGTGTCCCGCCCCGCTCCCCGCCCTCGCCACCCGCGGCAGGAGCCTCCCCCATCCGGGCTCCCGCCCCAAGCTACCCGCGCGCAAACCCCGCCAGCGCCTCCTCCGTCCAGGCCGCCTCCGGCAGCACGCTGATCCGGCGGCCTGCCCCATACGCCGCACGCACCGCCTCCGGCGCCATCCGGCGTCCCGCCCCGTCCACCGTGCCGGCCAGCGTCACCGGACGATCGCCCAATCCCGCCGCAATCTCCGGCAGGTCCGTCGCCGTCAGCCAGCCAGGGACAATGTCGGCGGGAGCGGGCCGGTAGCTCTCGGTCGCGGCCACGCTCGCCAGGCTCACCACGCCGCCCGCCAGATAGAGTCGCCCGATCCGCGGGCTGAGCGCCGCCGCGCACAGCGCCGCCACCGCAAACTGCCCCTGCGCCGCCACCACTACCGGTCGGTCCCGGTGCGCCGGGTGGAGCTGCAATCCACGCACCACCGCCAGCAGATCACTCACCCGCTGGCCCAGCAGGCTGCGCCCCAGCATCAGGGATGCCCATGCATAAGCCTCCTCCTCGTTATGCCAGCGCACGTAGCGCGGATTGCCCGGCCCCATCTCCGGCAGCAGATCGCCCACCCCGCGCAGGTCCGGCACGAGGACGGCGAAGCCACGCCGCGCCAGCGTCTGGTGCAGCTCATCCTCATGCCAGCCCGTGCGCCGTCCCCCGTTCTGCAGCAGTACGATCACCGGGTCCAGCCCTCCACCCACCGGCGGCCGCGGCGTAAACAGCCACGCCGGGACATGCACCGCCGGCGCCGAAGCCACCTCCACCGCCTCGATCGTCACGCCGCGGCCCGGAAAAGTCTTCAGAATTGCAAACGGACCCGCCGCCGGAGCGTCCATCTGCAGCAGTTCAGCCAGCGGGCGCGGCCGCCGCGGGGGGCGACTCCGGCGCTGCAGCGTAAACGGAGTCTCGGAGCCAAGCGAGGCGATCACCCCGCCGCCCGCGGTGCACTCGAGCGTCTCGGGCGCCTCTACCCGCGTGGGCGGCTCTTCGGTGACGGGCCGGGAGCCGGGCTGCATCCAGCGGAGAAACCAGTTGTAAACCTGCAGGCGCGTATCCAGTTCGAGCGAATGCGGCAACGCCGTGCCGCCCCACGCCAGCCGGTCCGCTCGTCCCAAAGTGCTATAGAGCTTTTTCAGGTGCCCGAACTCCTCCCAGCCGCTCCGCAGGTACTGCGGGCTGTAAGTGCCAAGAAAATCCTTGTCGCTCACGGTCAGCAGCAGAGGCTTGGGCGCGAACGGGTAGAGCGTATCCCAGCGGTCGAAGCCGGCCGGCGCAGCGTTAAGCAGGTTCTGCTCGGCGTCGTCGGTTGAGCCGGGCGCCGAGAACTCTTTGCAGGCGAAGTTCTCGGAGTTGGCGCTCGTCAGCGCGGCGCAACTCAGCCGGTCATCCACGGCGAGCAGGAACATCGAGTCGGTGGCGCCGCCCGATTGCCCGGTGGTGGCCACGCGGCGCGGATCGACATAGGGCAGTGAGAGCAGGTAGTCGAGGGAGCGGACCGCGTCCCAGGTCTGCAGGCGCGTGGCGGTATCGCCGGTGAGCAGCATCTGCCAGCCGGCCGTTGAATGTTCGTCGTCGGCGCTCGGCAGCCGGGAGCGCCGGCCGGAGGCATCGGGGTAGTAGATCCGTTCGCCCTGCCCCTGCGGATCAAACGCCAGCACCACAAAGCCCAACTGCACCAGGCCCTGCGCGCACCGCTGATAGGTGGCGTAGGCCTTGCCGAGCGGGCTGTGCCCCATCTGCAACAGGACCCCGGGAAAGGGCCCGGGGCCGGGCTCGGGGACGTAGAGATTGGCCGTCACCGGAAAGCCGGGCCGCGAGTCATAAATCACCTTCTCAATCCGGTAACCCGGGCGCTTGATCACCCCGGTCGACCGCGCCGCGAGCGGCGTCTTCGGCAGTTCGCCGCCGATCAGGGACCAGAACGTCTCCCGCGCCCAGCGCTGTCGTGCGGCGATGGCGGCCGGGGTGGTCAACTGCCGGATAGCGGCCAGGCGGCGGGTGTAGGCCGCCGTCGCCAGGCCCTTCAGATACTCGGGCAGGCAGCGGGCATAGTTGCGATAGACAACGCCCGGATAGGGAAGCTCCTGCGCCGGCAGTACAGCGGCGCCCGTTACAGCCAGACAGGTTCGGCGGGTCATGGAAGAAAGGGAAAGAAAAACGGTAGCACACCGGGGTACGCTGGAGATCGGTTATGAGTGAACTGCGCCTCCTGCAGGCCTCCGACATCCCCGCCGCCATGCGCCTCGTCGAAGCCGCCCACTGGAACCAGACGGCGGCCGACTGGGCTCGAACCCTCTCGCTTGCCCCCGACACTTGCTGGGGCATCTTCGCCGATGGCGAACTGGCCGCGACCACAACGGCTGTCCGCTACTCGAACGGCGTCGTCTGGATCGGCATGGTGTTGACCGCCCCCGCCTACCGCGGCCGCGGCTATGCCACCCGGCTCCTCGAAGAGGCCCTCGGGATGGAGGCGACCTGCTTCCGGCTCGACGCCACGGCCATGGGCGCCCCGCTCTACCGCAAGCTGAACTTCGTGGACGAACAGCCGATCGAGCGTTGGGAGCGGCCCCGGGCCGCGGTTGCCTACGATGCCCGACTGCTGGCCGCGCTGGCCGGCGCCGGCCCCTGCGTGGGCCGCCCGGGCCGCCTCGCCTGGTACTTCGGCCCGTGGGTGGGGCCGGGGCTGGAGACGGCGCTACAGTTGACGATCTCCCGCCGCGGCGGCGAGGCCATCTGCTGGGACCTGTTTCCCTCCGACGCCGAAGCCCTGACGCTGGCCGAACGCTACGGCTTCGAGCGCCGGCGCGAACTGGTCCGCATGCGCCGCGGCCCTTTCGTTCCCGACGTCCCCGCCCGCGCGATCTGCGGGTTCGAGTTTGGTTGATATCCGGGGGCAGCCCGCCGGCTGCGCCCGGATCACCCACCGCGCACAGGCCGCGCGTGCAGCGGAAACGCGCGGCGCCGCCGATGGCTTCAAGTCCGGCCGAAACTCGTGGTAGCCTTTGCTGATGTCCCAGGATTCCACCCGTCGAACGGTGCTGCAGGCCGCCAGCCTCGCCTACACCACCAACCTCTTCACCGGCCAGGTGCGCGGCGCCAACGACAAACTGAATGCCGCCTTTATCGGCATGGGCCGCATGGGCCGCGGCAACCTGAACTCGGCCATGCGCCAGGACAATCTGCACGTCAGCGCCGTCTGTGACGTCTACACCCCCAACCTCGATCTCGCCGCCGAACAGTCCTCGAAGCAACCCGGCGGGGCGGCGCGCAAAATCCGCGACTTCCGCGAGATCCTCGCCGACAAGAGCGTCGACATCGTCTGCATCTCGACGCCCGACCACTGGCACGCCTACATGACCATCGAAGCCTGCAAGGCCGGCAAAGATGTCTACGTCGAAAAGCCTTCGAGCGTCACGATTGAAGAGGGCCAGAAGATGGTCCAGGCCGCGCGCAAATACAAGCGTGTCGTGCAGGGCGGCACCATGCAGCGCAGCGGCGCCCACTTCATCGAAGCCTGCAATATCGTCAAGCGCGGCGACATCGGCGAGGTCACGGTTGTCAAAACCTGGAACTACGGCAACGCGAAACCCGAAGGCATCGGCAATCCCCCCGACGGCGCCCCGCCGAGCGAACTCGACTGGGACATGTGGCTCGGCCCCGCGCCCAAGCGCCCCTTCAACGCCAACCGCTTCGGCGTCGACCCCAAAGCCTTCTCGCACTTCCGCTGGTTCTGGGACTACGCCGGCGGCATGATGACCGACTGGGGCGTCCACGTGCTCGACATCGCCCGCATGGGCATGGGCGAGCCGATGCCCAAATCCGTCGTCGCCCTCGGCGACAAATTTCAGATCAAGGACAACCGCGAAACGCCCGACACCCTCACGGCCGTCTACGAGTTCCCCGGCTTCCTGGCCCACTACGAGAACCGGATGTTCAACGGCAACTCGATGTTCAAGCAGAGCTACGGAACGCTGTTCCACGGCACCAAAGCGTCGCTGTTTGTCGACCGCTCGCTCTACCGCATCCATCCGGAGGGCCCGGGTGAAGTGGTCGAAGTCAAGAGTTCGAACAACGCGAGCCTGGCGCACTGGGCCAACTTCCTGGCCTGCGTGAAGTCGCGCGAGAAGACCGCCTCCGATATCGAGATCTGCCACAAATCGACGGCGACCTGCCTGCTCGCCAACGTTGCCCTCCGCTCCAAGCTGAAGGTCGACTGGGACGACGCCCGGCAGACCGTCCTGCAGCCCGAGGCGCGAAAACTGCTCAAGCGCGAAGAGCGCGGCCCCTGGAAGCTCAGCGTATGACAAGCTCGATACGCCTGACCCGGTTTGGGTTCGTTTCGTT
Source organism: Bryobacteraceae bacterium CoA2 C42 (assembly GCA_019931245.1). Taxonomy (GTDB): domain Bacteria; phylum Acidobacteriota; class Terriglobia; order Bryobacterales; family Bryobacteraceae. The sequence goes on along the minus strand of JAINDL010000057.1, from coordinate 17,054 downwards.
ATTTGCCGGCCCCGTCTTCGCCCAAAGCGGCCGGGATGTATTCCTGCTGGCCGGGCAGTCCAACATGGCGGGCCGCGGCGAGGTGGAAGCGGCCGACAAGCAGCCGCTGGCCGGCATCTCCGTTTTCACAAAAGAGCGCACGTGGGCCCCGGCGCTGGACCCGCTGCACTTCGACAAACCGGCCATTGCCGGCGTGGGGCTGGGCCGAACGTTCGCGGCGACGGTGCAGAAGCATGGCGAACTGCGGGAGGTGGGCCTGATTCCGGCCGCGATGGGCGGTTCGAGCCTCGAAGAGTGGTCCCCGGGCGGCAAGCTGTTCACCAACGCCGTCGACCGGACCAAGGCCGCCGGCGGCCGGCTGCGCGGCATTCTCTGGCACCAGGGCGAGGCCGACTCGCAACCGGGTCTCGACAGCACCTACGCCGAACGGTGGATGGTCGTGATGAAGGCGCTCCGTGAGGCGGTGGGCGATGTCCCGGTGGTGGTCGGCGAACTGGGCCGTTTCAACCCCAAATACTCCGCCGTGAGCGAGCAACTGGCCCTGCTGCCGGTGCGCTTCCCCCGGACGGCGTTCGTCAGCGCGGGAGGATTGCGCGCCAAAGCCGATGGGGTGCACTTTGACGCACCTTCGCTCCGGGAGTTCGGGCGGCGCTACGCGCACGCCTGGCTGACGCTGGCCGGAACGCCCTTCTGATGCGGGGCGGCAATTGGTGATAGCCTGAAGGAACGGTGGCAGGAGTAGTCATACGCACGGTCGGACTGAAGAAGACGTACCAGTCGGGTTCGTTGCCGCTCACTGTGTTTGCGAATCTCGACCTTGAGGTCGAGCAAGGAGAGCGGGTGGCTTTGATGGGCGCGAGCGGCGCCGGCAAGTCGACTCTGCTGCACTGTCTGGGCGGTCTGGATCGTCCGACGGCCGGACAAATTTACTGTGGCGACCGCGAGCTGCAGGGTTTGAGTGAGGCCGAACTGGCCGAGTTCCGGAATCGCGAAGTTGGGTTCGTTTGGCAAATTCACTACCTGCTGCCGGAGTTTACAGCCGAAGAGAACGTGATGATGCCTCTTCTGATCCGGGGATTGGCTCGAGAGGACGCCGCGCCGGCGGCGCGCGCTCGTCTCGACGAAGTGGGCCTGGGCGCCCGGGCGCACCATCGGACCGGGGAGTTATCCGGCGGCGAGCAGCAGCGGGTAGTACTGGCGCGGGCCCTGGTGGGCCGCCCGAAATATTTGTTGGCCGATGAGCCCACGGGGAATCTGGATGAGCGGACGGGCGAGGTCATCAGCAGTTTGTTGGCTGACCTGCACCGTGGGCATGGCCTGACATCGATCTATGTCACCCACAACCCGAGTTTTGCCCGGTCCTGCGACCGGGTGTTGTATCTGCAGAATGGAGAATTAGCGCATGTTTGAACGCTACACAGAGAAAGCGCGCCGGGTGATTTTCTTTGCTCGGTATGAGGCTTCGCAATTCGGGAGTCCATACATTGAAACGGAGCACCTGCTGCTCGGCTTGTTGCGCGAGGACAAGGCTCTGGCGAATCGCTTCTTGCGTTCCCATGCCGCCATTGAATCCATCCGCAAACAGATTGAAGCCCACACCACGATTCGCGAGAAGGTATCGACGAGCGTCGATCTGCCGCTGAGCCACGAGTGCAAACGGGTGCTCGCTTATGGCGCCGAGGAGGCCGAGCGGCTGAGCCACAAGCACATCGGCACCGAGCATCTGCTGCTCGGTCTGCTGCGGGAAGAAAAGTGCTTTGCCGCCGAGATTCTGCACGAGCGCGGTCTGCGGCTGAGCCAGGTGCGCGAGGAGATTGCGCGGTCGAGTTCGGAAAAAATCACCTCGAGCCGGCCCAAAGAGAGTTCGCTGTTGAGCGAGTTCAGCCGCGACATGACGCAGTTGGCCATCGACACGCAGCTCGACCCGCTCATCGGGCGCGACTTCGAGGTCGAACGGGTGGTGCAGATTCTCTGCCGCCGCACGAAGAACAATCCGGTGCTGATTGGCGAGCCCGGAGTGGGCAAGACGGCGATCGTCGAAGGCCTCGCGCAGCGGATTGCCGAAGGCGATGTCCCGTCGTTCCTGGCCGAGAAGCGCATTCTGGCGCTGGACCTGTCGCTGATTGTGGCCGGCACCAAGTACCGCGGCCAGTTTGAAGAGCGGCTGAAGACGATCATGAAGGAGTTGATGGAGAATCAGAACGCCATCATCTTCATCGACGAGCTGCATACCCTGGTGGGCGCCGGGTCGGCCGAAGGCTCGCTCGACGCGGCCAATATTTTGAAGCCGGCGCTGAGCCGGGGCGAGATTCAGTGCATCGGGGCCACCACCCCGGCCGAGTACCGCAAGTCGATTGAGAAAGATCGGTCGCTCGAACGCCGCTTCCAGGCCGTCAAGGTGCCGCCGCCGAACGAGAGCGATGCCATCAAGATTATGTTCGGCATCAAGGAACGCTACGAGAAGTTCCATGCCGTGGCCTACACGGACGAGGCGATCGAGGCCAGTGTCTACGCCTCGAACCGCTTCATCCCCGATCGCTTCCTGCCCGATAAGGCCATCGACCTGATCGACGAGGCGGGGGCGCGGGTGAAGCTGAAGCAGACGACGCTGCCGGCTGAGGTCTCCGAGATCCAGAAGCGGATCAAGTTCATCGTCCACCGGATGGAGAACGCCATCGCCAGCCACGAGTTTGAAAAGGCGCGGTTCTACTCGGACGAGGAGCGGAAGGAGCGCGAGAATCTGCGGGTGCTGCGCGAGAAGTACAACCTCGACGACGCCTCGACCGGTACGGTAACCAAGGACGACATCGAAGACGTGGTCGCCCGTTGGACCGGGGTGCCGATGACCTCGATTAAGGAAGAGGAGATCCAGAAGCTGCTCCGGATTGAAGAGGAGTTGCACAAGCGCGTCGTCAGCCAGGAGAAGGCGATCAACGCCCTGGCGCGGGCCATCCGCCGTTCGCGCGCCGGCCTGAAATCTCCCAAGCGGCCCGCCGGATCGTTCCTGTTCCTGGGCCCGACGGGCGTCGGCAAAACCGAAGTCGCGCGGGCGCTCGCCGATTTCCTGTTCGGCAGCGAGAAGAGCCTCATCCGCTTCGACATGTCCGAGTACATGGAAAAGCACTCGGTATCGAAGTTGATCGGCTCGCCGCCCGGATACGTTGGCTACGAGGAGGGCGGGCAGTTGACCGAGCGGGTCAAGCGGCAGCCGTACTCGATCATTCTGCTCGACGAGATCGAAAAGGCGCACCCGGATATCTACAACATCCTGTTGCAGGTGTTCGAAGATGGCCAGTTGACCGATGGCCTCGGCAACATGGTGGACTTCAAGAACACCATCATCATCATGACCTCGAACCTGGGCGCCCGGTTCCTCGACAAGAAGTCGCAGTTGGGCTTCGCATCGCCTAACCAGGCGGTGCCGGCTAAGATCGAAGACCAAGTGATGGGCGAGGTGAAGCGGGCGTTCAATCCCGAGTTCCTCAACCGGCTCGATGAGGTGATTTTATTCACCTCGCTGCTCGACGAGGACCTGCTGAAGATCGTCTGGCTGCTGGTGGATCAGATCAACGTCAACCTCGGTACGAAGCAGATCAAGATCCATCTGCGGGAGGACGCCGCCAAGTACATCCTCGAGAAGACCTGCGGCGACCGCAGCTACGGCGCCCGGCCTTTGCGGCGTGCGCTGCAGAAGTACATCGAGGATCCGTTGTCGGAAGCTCTCATTCAAGGTTCTCTGCCGCGGCCCTCGGAGTTTGAAGTCTACCTGGGCGACTCCGGCATTATGTGCCGCCAGATCAGCGGCGAGGGCTCCGAGGAGGAGGCTACCGTTGGCGCCGGTGGCGCTGCGGGCGGACCGGTCACGACGCTTTACCCTTTTTAGATCCGGTGATCTGTTGTTAACGATTCCCCCGTATCGGCCAGGGCCGATTCGGGGGAATATGTTGTTATGAACACGAACGAACTGATCGAGCAGATCCACCTGCTGGATGAACAGGAACGGATGGTCGTGGCTGCCCTGCTCCGCCAGAGCACGATTGCCCGGAACATCAACGAGGAGTTGAGCGGCAAGTTGACGTTCGGTCAGCGGTTGGCGGACCGGGTGGCTGCCTTTGGCGGCAGCTGGTCGTTTCTGGGGCTATTTCTGGGAGCCATGGCGATCTGGATTAGCGCCAACCTGGGACGAACGGGCGCGTTCGACCCCTATCCCTTCATCCTGCTCAATCTCGTGCTGAGCTGCGTGGCGGCGATTCAGGCCCCCGTAATCATGATGAGCCAAAACCGGCAGGCCGCCCACGACCGGCTGGACGCGCAGTACGACTACCAGATCAACCTGAAGGCGGAAATGGAGGTGATGGGCCTCCATACCAAGATCGACGAACTGCGGGACCGGCAGTGGGCCACGCTGGTGCAGATGCAGGAGCGGCAGATTGCCCTGCTCGAACAGATTCAGGCCCGGCTCGAACGGCCCGCCGAATAACGCGGCAGCGTCAGCGAAAAAACAACGTCAGCGCGAGAAAAACAATTTGCGCGGGAGCGATTTGGGTGTAAGATTCGGCTAGGAAGACCGTTCCGGCGCCCGTACTTTCGTTTGGCCTAATTCTTCTTTGGGCAAAGGAAATTGGAGGTCTCCCATGTTTGACAGCCTCGACGAAACGATGAAAAATGACGCCAAAACGGCAAGTTCGGCGTCCGAGCGAACTATGGTTTGGGTCGCGGTGGCGGCGGCAAGTGTGCTGCTGTTCGCCGGGCTCTATTTCGGGGTTCGGCTGGCGGGTTAGAATCCGGCAGTTTCGAACTCGAGTTGTTGCATGACCCGCTTGACGGCCACGCGATAGTGCGGTCTGGAATTATAGACCTTGAGTTTGTCGTCGATCGACTTGCCCTGATAAAGCGGTGAGTTGGCGAGCCGCTCGGCGACCGCGTGGATCCCTGCCTGTACGGAGGAAAACCGCTGCCGGCAGGAATCCCACCCAAATATGTTGTTATTGGTGAAAGCTTTGCCGCCGCTACTTTCAATCAGAGCGAGAGACGGGAGCAGACGCCAATCGAGCCGATAGCGGTCAGACGCATGGAGGAATTCGGCGGCGTAGCGTTGCGCGGGGCACTTCCGTTTGCGAAAAAAGCTGCGGATGCGCTGCATCCGGCTATCTTCGGCGTACACCCCGGAACGCAGATCCTCGGCGGGAGCGTTCATAGCGGGTGGCAGGGAGACGGCAAACAACACGAGTCCCTTGGTAATCCATCGTTTCAATAGGAAGTCGCCTCTAAGTTAGATATCGGTCTTACGATCCAAAGTGTGGATGACGGAAAGCGAGCAATCGTTTCCGCTAGAGGTTTATCGCATTACTTTATTATACCAGAACCGGCCGCGTTGCCCGGTTCTATTGGGCCGCGGTTCCCCCCGCTAGCACCACGAAGCCCTGGCGGGAGAAGGCAAAGCGCTGGCTGGCCGGGTTGATGACGGTCAGCTGAGCCGTATACTCGCCGGGCGGCAGGGAGGCGAGCGGCACGGCGAACTCGATCTGCTTTGGGCTTTGTTTGGCTGGCGCCTCAAAGACACGCTGCCGGCCCCGGTAGATGGACAGGGTGGCAAGGGAGGGGGTGTAGACCTCGGCGAATACACGCAGCGTTTGCCCGCGCCGGAAGACGTTGGTCACCGCCGGCAGCAGCTTCTGCCCGCCGGACACGAGAGGGTGAAGCTGCTGCAGCTTGCGTTCCCGGGACGGGGCGGTAAGCGGGGCGCGCTGAGTGGCGAGCACGAGACTCGAAACCGGCGCCTCCGGGCCGGCCTCGAGATCCGGCACCTGCAGACGGGTTTCAAACGTGCCCATGGTGCCGCGGGTGTTCTCCCGGGCCAGCACCTTCACGCGGTACTCACCCGGAGGCAGCGAGAAGCCGGCATCGTAGAGCAGGCTTCGGCTGCCGAGTTCGGCCTTCAGCCGGAGCGTGTCGCGGAGCGTCGAGACGGTCCGGCCCCGCGCATCCTTCACGCTGCCGGTGAAATCGAGTCCGGTATCGGGTGTGAGGCTTGAGCCGGGGATTTTGACGGCCAGCGAGACGAAATAGGATTTGGGCGCCGTGCGGAAGTAGAGCAGTTGCACGGCCAGCGGCAGGTCGGTAACGGGATTGCCCAGTTGCAGCGCTTCGGCGAGCTGCTTTTCGCGCTCGTCTTCGTTCAGCTTGGCCCAGACCTTTTCGGCGTAGTAGCCGGGCCGGTAGGCCAGCTTCATCTTCGGCGGGCCCTCGACGCGGATCTTGCGGAAGCGGCCGTCTTTGGCGTCGTTGGTCGAGTAGTAGCCGAGAATGTAATAGCTATCGAGGTCCTTCTGCGCCTGCCGGATACCGGCAGATAAGTCGTTCGAGTCGAGCAGCGCCCGTCCACCGGTGTCGTTGGCCAGCGAGAAGAGCGTCTCCTGCGAGCCCATTTCTTTCTCGCGGCGCTGCCGCTGCGTCTGCCCGGAGAAGACGCCGGCGCCGCGCGGGGACGCCGCCGAAGCGTCTCCGGCCGGGGCGGATGCCATCAGGCCGCGAGCGTCGATGGGATAGAAGCTGAGCCCCGCGCGGACGGCGGCGTTGGTGGTGGCATCCAGCTGCGACTGGTTTTCAACGCCGGTCTTCGAGACGCCGCTCGAGAAGTAGAGAACGGCCTTTTTCTCGGGGATGGCGCGCAGCTCCTTGGCGAGGTCTTCGAGGGCGGCCAGTTTGCGGTCGGTATTGAAGATGGCGAATTCGGCTTCGTCGAGCGAGAAGGAGTCGGGGTCGGCGGCATCGGCGTCGGCGACGGCGAGGTCCAGGGAGTCGACAGCGCCGAAGGATTGGATGGCGGCGAGCAGGGCGGCGCGGTCGGCGGTGAATTCGACGAGCTTCTTGAGGCGGTTGGAAAATGTATAGACGGCCACGAGGTCGGCGGCGGTCATCTGCGTGGCCAGGAAGCGGGCGGCCGCCTGCTGGCTGCGGACCTGCTCGGCGATGCCCAGCGAGGAGAAGTCGAAGAAGAGAACGAGCAGGCGGCGGTCCTTATACGCGGGCGCCGGGGGCGCGGCGGCCGGCGCGGGGAGCGGAGCCAAGGGCGGGATGGGCACCGGGGGCAAGGGGGTGGAATCCAGCTTCTGGTACTCGAAGACGGCGATCTGCTGCGGTTTGCCGTCTTCGAAGATCCGGAAATCCCCGCGTTTGAGGCTCCCGCGGCCCTGGGCGGCGAGGTTGACGAGGACGAGGTTCGAGGAGGTGGAGAAGCTGGCCAGTCCGGGGTCCCGCGTGGGGGATTGGGCCAGGAGAGCAGCGACGGAGAGCAGAAGCAGGGGGCGCATGGCTAGAAGCGGAAGCGGATCTGCACGCGGACGGTGCGCATGTCGCCGATGGCGAGGGGCAGCCCGTAGTTGGAGGCGTTGACGGTGGTGGCGACGTTGGTGATCACCGGATGGTTGGTCAGGTTGTTCGATTCGGCCCGTAGTTCGAGGCGGCGCCGTTCGCTGAGGCGGAAGGAGCGCCCGAGGCCGACGCTTAGGGAAAACAGCCCCGGCCCGGGGATGACGTTCCGCCCCGAGTTGCCGTAGCGGCCCGGGGGCGGGAGGGTGAAAGCGGCAAGATTGAACAGGCCGTCGCCGGCGGTGACGGGGAGCCCGGTGGCTTCGGCGCGGCCGGCGCCGATGACGCCGGTGCCGGCGGTGTCGGACTGGTTGCCGAGGACGCGGGCGGTGAGCGGGTGACCGGTGCGCCAGAGCAAGGCGCCCGTGAAGGACCAGTCGCGTCCCCAGCGGCTCCGGCGCTGCGGCGCAAAGACAAAGCGGCCTTCAAAGTTATGGCGGATGTCGAAGCTGGACAGCCCGCGTTCGTTGGCGAGGTTCTGGTCGTCCTGAGCGACGGTGCCGCCGCCACCGCCGATCGAACTGGCGTTGTCGATCGACTTGCCCCACGTGTAGAGCGCCGCGCCGGACAAGCCGCGGGTGAACCGGCGGGTGAGCCGGAGTTGGGCCGAGTGGAAGATGGAGTTGGCCTCGGCGGTGTCGAGCGTGAAGCCGACGGCGTTGCCGATGCGGCGCCGGGCTTCGGCGTCGAGTTGGGAGCCGGGAGCGGCGCGATTGGGGGCCCGCTGCATGTCGAGCCGGGTGCCCTTGGTGGCGAGGTAGCCTACTTCGAACACATAGGAGCGGAACAGATCGCGCTGCACCGACAGCGACCAGGTTTGGGCGTAGCCGATGCGGTAGGAGCGGTCGACGGCGAAGGTGTTCGTGATGTTCTGCGCCGGGGTCTGGGCGAAGCCGTCAGCGAGGGTCAGCCGCCGGGTGGCCGTGGCTTGGACGGTGCCGGTTTGGGCGAAGGGGGGCTGGGAGGCGAGCCGGGTGGCGAAGTTCTGGTAGACGCTGCCGTTGTAATACCAGCCGTAGCCGGCGCGGATGGTGAGGCGTCCGCCGTTGGCGGGCTTCCAGGCGAGGCCGAGCCGGGGGCCGAAGTTGTTGCCATCGCGGTCGACGAGGGCGCGCGAGAAGGGGCCGCTGTAGGGCCCGGGCTGGCCGGGGGTGACGGGGGCGACGGCGGTCAGGCCGGGCGCGAGGTCGAGATTGGCCAGGCGGTCGTAGCGTTCGTAAAGCGGCGCGAAGAGTTCGTAGCGGAGACCGAGGTTCAAGCTGAGATTGGGGCGAGCTTTCCATTCGTCCTGGACGAAGGCGGCGTAGCTGGAGCCGCGGAAGTAGTTGGCCGGCGAACCGAAACGCAGGGAGCTCGACTGGGGGAAGCCGAGCAGGAAGTCAGCCAGGTCGTAGCCGGTGGCGGCGGCGGGTTGGCCGGCGTCGAGCCGGCTGGTAGCGAGGCCGGAGAAGGTAAAGGTGCCGCGGCCGTTGGTGTCGGTGCGCTGGTTGTTGCGCAGGCGGGTGAAGTCGAAGCCGGAGACGAGGGAGTGGTTGCCGCGGACCCAGGTGAGTCCCCAGTTGAGATTGTTCGAGAGGTCGCGGCGGAAGAGGGGGACGCCGTCGGCGAGGCGGCCGAAGTTGGTGAAGTTCAGCGTGGGCGGGCCCCAGTTGATGGGGTCGCGCGAGGCGCCGCGGATGCCGAGTTCGCCAGCGATGTCGCGGGTGAAGGCGAAGTAGGGGGTGTTTTCGGTGAGGTTGCGGGTAAGTCGGTAGCGGAGGGACTGGAGGAGACGGGGGGTGAGGTTGCGGTTCCAGCTGAGGTCGGCGCTGTAGCCGTGGCCGCGCGTCTGGTCGAGGAAGCCGTAGAGCTGAGCGTTTTGGCCGTCGCGGAGTTGCCAGCCGAGTTGGAGCGCCAGGCGGTCTTTGCGGTTGACGGCCCGGTTGAGGCGTCCGCTGAGCTGCTGCGAATTTTGCGCAACGCCGGTGATGAACTGGTAGTTCTGGATGCCGGCGAGGGAGTTGGGGTGGGGAATCAGTGAGAGCAGGCCGCGGGCAGCGGGGTCGAAGCGGGAGGCGGGGATCCGGTTGGCGGCGAAGGGGAGAGCGCCGGCGGGGTCGTAGATGGCAACGGGGACGTTGACACGGGAGGCGGAAAAATCGCCGCTGCGTTCGGCGGCGGTAGGGACGGTGGCGGCGCCGTTGAAGGGGTTGCGGCCGAGGGTGAGGTTGTAAGTGAGGGAGAAGAAGGTGCTGTCGCCGAGGATCAGTTTCGGGATCTTGAGCGGCCCGCCGAGGACGCCGTTGAAGCGGGACAGGGATTGGTCGGGGCGAGGGTAGACAAGGCCGGTGAGCGAGTAGGGGCGGGCGTTCCAATCGGCGCTTCGTCCTTCGTAGGAGAGGGCGCCGCGCACGCCCTGGTCGCCGCGGCGCCGCCGGTTGCCGACGGTGGCGTTGCGCATCTGTTCGAGCCGCTGGCGGAGAGCGGCGCGACCGCCGGGGCCCAGGCGGTCGCCGAAGCCGCCGCGGGCGCCGCCCGGGCCGCGCCCGCCCCGCCCCCCGCCCGGGCCACCGAATCCGCCACCAGAGCCCCCGCCCGGGCCGCGCGCACCCAGGCCGGCGTCCTCGGGACCGCCCGCGTTCAGGCTCCGCATCTCGAGCGGGGAAGCCGAGGGAAAGCCGGCGTCCGGCGGCCCGTCGGCGCGGGCGGACGCCAGGCCGCGCGATAAGCTGCCGTTGAGCAGGAAAGCTTCGTTGTTATCGGCTGGATCGGGCGATGGCAGCGCATCCGCGGCGGGGAGTTCGGGGAGGGCGAAGCCGGTCGCCGGCCCGGGGCCCTGGGTCTGCGTACGCAGTTGGAGCGACCATTGCGCCGGCGAGGATTCCGGAACTTTGCGCGCTGCCGTGGCGGTGACGAAACCGAACATCTGGACGTTGAGAGTCCACTCGCCGGGCGTGAGCGGGAGTTCATAACGGCCCTGTTCATCGGTGGAGGTCTCAAGGCGGGTCTGGCCCTGGTTGGCGGTGACGATAGCGCCCGGCACGGGCCGTCCGCTCGCCCGCACCGTGCCGGTGGACTGCGCCCGGGCGGCGGCAACGTCAAAAAGAAGGGCGAACAGGAGCAGTCTACCCACGGCGACTGGCTACGCCCCGGCCTTTTTGAGGAGCATCTCGATAGCCCGCGGAGCGCCGACGCGCTGCATTTTGAGGCGCAGTTCGCCGCCGGTGAGTCGGCCGCGGTAGAGGAGAGCCGCCGGGCGGCCGTTCCAGTTGAGGACTACCTTAAATGTCACCTCTTCGCCCTGCACCTTGCCGTCGGAGATCTCGATTTCGTTGCCGGTGGGACCCAGCATGCTGCCGGTGAGGCGGGGGCCATCGGCGGCAAAGCGGAAGCTGACTTCGCGCTGGTTACCGTCCCGGCCGGTCATGCTGCCGCTCCAGATGCCGGACGGATCGGCGCCGGCGGCAGACAGAGCGGTAAACCCGAGGGCGAGCCCCAGGCGGCGGCCGGGCGAGACCAAGTTACGAAAGAGAGCACAGGGCATGGGAGGAGCGCGCTTCGCCTTTGAAACCCACGTTACTTAGGAATGTTGCGGCCAGGGGAGAATTCTATTCCGGAGCGGCTTAATGTGGTACTCTCGCTGAAGACCCTATGGAAGCACTTGGCATGGTGGAGACAAAAGGCCTCGTCGGCGCGATTGAAGCGGCAGACGCAATGGTGAAGACGGCCAACGTGACGTTGACCGGCAAAGAGTACATTGGCGCCGGCTACGTGACGGTGACCGTGCGCGGCGACGTGGGCGCGGTGAAGGCAGCGACGGATGCGGGCGCGGCCGCGGCGCGGCGCGTGGGGGAACTGGTGGCGGTACACGTCATTCCGAACCCGCACGAGGAAGTGGAGAAGATCCTTCCCGGCGCGATGAAAAAGTCCGAGAAGTAGGCGCCGGCCAGGCATAGGCAGCGATGCTGCACGATCCCGACCTGCTTACGATTCAAGAGGTCCGCACGAAGGTCGAGAAGGCTTGGGCGGCCGGGGAGAAGTACCGCTCCTTCAGCCAGGAACAGGTCGATGCGATTGTGCAGCGCATGGCGGAGGCCGCGCGCGGCCAGGCGGCAAAACTCGCGGCGATGGCTGTCGAGGAGACCGGCTACGGCAACGCCGCCGATAAGCTCGCCAAAAACTTGCTGGCCGCCGAACTGCTCCCGCAGCGGCTGCGCGGCATGAAGACGGTGGGCGTATTGCGCGAACTGGCCGAGGAGCGAATCACGGAGATCGCCGCGCCGCTCGGCGTCGTGGCCGCCGTGCTGCCGACGACCAACCCGACCTCGACGGCGATCTACAAGAGCCTGATTGCCCTTAAGGCCGGCAACGCGATTGTGATCAGCCCGCATCCGCGGGCCAAGGGCTGCACGTGCGCCACGGTGGAGATTCTCTACCGCGCGGCGATCGCGGCCGGGGCGCCCGAGGGTTTGCTGCAATGTCTGACGCAGCCGACGCTCGAGGCGACCAATACGCTGATGCGTCATCCGAAGACCGCCGTGATTCTCGCCACCGGCGGCGGCGCCATGGTGAAGGCGGCCTACGCCAGCGGCAAGCCCGCCTTCGGCGTGGGACCGGGCAATGTCCCCGTGCTGGTCGACACCTCGGCCGATGTCGACGCCGCGGTAGGCAAACTGCTCTCCGGCAAGTCGTTCGACCACGGCACGCTCTGTTCGAGCGAGCAGACGGTGGTGGCCGAAACGAGCCGCCGGGAGGCGATCCTGCGGGCGCTCGGGGCGCAGGGGGCGCATGTGTGCACCCCGGAGCAGACGCGGGCGCTCGAAAAAGTACTGTTCAGCCGGGGCACGGCGGTGAACCCGGAGTTGGTGGGCCACTCGGCCGCGGCGATTGCGGAGGCGGCGGGATTTGCCATCGCCAGCGGGGTGCGGGTGCTGGCCTGCGAGATTGGCGGCATTGGCAAGGAGCATCCGCTCTCGGCCGAGAAGCTGTCGCCGGTGCTGGCGCTGCACTTTGTCGCGGGCTGGCCCGAGGCGCTGGCGGCGTGTGAAGCGGTGCTGCGCTTCCATGGGCTGGGCCACACATGCGGCATCTATACGCAGGACGAGGCGCGGGCCCGCGAGTATGGCCTACGCATGCCGGCGCACCGAATTCTGGTGAATTCGCCAACGCCGCAGGGCTCGGTCGGCATCACGACGAATCTGTTCCCGGCGATGACGCTCGGCTGCGGTGCGGTGGCCGGGAACTCAACCGGAGATAACGTTACCCCGCTGCATCTGTTGAACATTAAGCGGGTGGCGTGGGCCGTGCGGGAGCCGCACGAGGCGCTGCCATCGCTGGGCCAGCCGGCCGCGGTGGCGAGCGCGGGCACAGGGGGAGGACCCGTTACGAAGGCCCGGGTGATTGCGGCGGTCGAAAGGGTATTGACGGCGCGGGGCGTGACCACGGCGCCATCGACGACGGCGAGCATCGTCGACCGGTTTCTCGCCCGGCGCGGTTCGGCGGCCGCCGAACCGGCCCCGGTTGCAACAGAGCCGGCGCCGCGGCCCACGATCGTGGATTTCGTCTGCGAGAATGATGTGCGAGAGGCGGTCCGCCACGGCCGCAAAATCCACATCTGTCCGAAGAGCATTGTGACTCCCGCCGCCCGGGACCTGGCCGGCCAACAGCGCGATGAGGTGCTGATCCTGCACCGCAGTGAAAAGGGAAAATAGAAAAATGCATCCTGATCTCGATACTTTGAAAAATGAGCTTCCGCCCTATCTCGAGTCGCGAGGCATGATTGTCTTCCACGGCGAGTCGCGACTGAGCGACCAGGGAGGCGTGGTGATGTGGGATGTCGAGCGGCGGCCCGATTTCCGCGAGTTCATCGAATGCACGCAGCGGCTGGGGGTGAAGCTGGTGGTGCTGCACGCCCGCGAGTTTGAGCAGCAGAGCATAGACGATGTGATGGAAGAGTTGGCTGAGAGCGAGATGCCGCAGCCGGAACGCCGGGAGATGGAGCGGCGGTTGAAAAAGCTCACACCCTACACGGGATTCACCTCGCAGATTGAGATCAGCTTCGACTACGAAGACAAGGTCTACATGTACGAGGCCCGCAGCGAGTTCATGAACGAGTTGCTGTCGATCATGAGCGACATCGATCTGTGGCTCCCGCCCGGTGAGGAGAGTGAAGAGGACGACGGCCCGATGGGTGGCGGCTTCTTTTCACGGAATTGACGAACGGACGGCAGCCTTTTCGCTGGGAGCTTCCGGTCTACCCGGACGAGGAGATCGCCGCGCTGGCGAGGGCTCTGCGGCTGACGCTGCCCGCCACGCGCGTCTTGTGGACGCGGGAGGTTCGCACGCCGGCCATCGCGGAGCGGTTTCTGCGTCCGACGCTGGCCGAGTTGCACGACCCGTTCGGGCTGGCCGATATGGGGCGGGCGGCAGCGCGGCTGGCCCGGGCAGTGCGGACGCAGGAGAAGGTACTTCTCTACGGCGATTACGATGTTGACGGCACCTCGTCGGTGGTGATTCTGATGACCGCGCTGCGGCTGGCCGGCGGGGTGGTGGGGTTTCATGTGCCGCACCGGATGCGGGAGGGCTACGGGATGCGCACGGAGGTGGTTGGGCAGGCGAAGGCGGACGGGGTGGGGCTGATCGTCAGCGTCGACACGGGCATCCGGGCGGGCTCCGTTGTGTCGCATGCCAATGAACTTGGGATCGACGTTATCGTGACCGATCACCATCTGCCCGAGGGGGAACTGCCGGCTGCGGTGGCCGTGCTGAATCCCAACCGGGCCGATTGCGGCTATCCGTCGAAGAACCTGTGCGGCGCCGCCGTGGCGTTGAAACTGGCGCAGGCGCTGTTTGTCGAACTGGGCTGGGAGGCAGGGCGGCGGGAGCGTCTGCTGGGGTCGTTCCTCAAGCTGGCGGCCATTGCCACGGTGGCCGATGTGGTCCCGCTGACGGGGGAGAACCGCGCGATTGTCAAGCATGGCCTCGAGGGTCTGCGCGACCCGCGGAATCCGGGTTTGAAGGCGCTGTTCGCCGTGGCCGGCCTCGAGGAGGGGGTGATGCCTTCGGCGCGGCAGGTGGCCTTCCAGATCGCGCCGCGCCTGAATGCGGCCGGGCGGATGGATGATGCGCGGAACGTGATTGAGCTGTTTCTGACCACGGACGCCGGACGCGCACACGAACTGGCGGCCGCGCTGGATGCGATGAACAAAGAGCGGCAGGAAACGCAGGCCGAGATTGTGCGAACGTGCGAAGCGGTGCCGGTGGGCGCGGAGGAGGCGGGGCTCGTGTTTGCGGCGCCGGACTGGCACGCGGGGGTGGTGGGCATTGTGGCGGGGCGGTTGGTGGAACGCTACGCGCGGCCGGTATTCGTGTTGAGCGAGGACGCGGAGACGGGCGAGGCGAAGGGATCGGGCCGGAGTCCGGCCAACTTCCATCTGCTTGAGGCGCTCGAGAGCATGCCGGATCTGTTCCTGAAGTTCGGGGGCCACCGGCAGGCAGCGGGGCTGACGATGAAGGCAAACCGCATCGGGGAGTTCCGGCAGCGCTTCGCCGCGTACGCGGCGGCGGTGTTAAGTCAGGAGGATAGAGTTTCGGTACTGCGTATTGACGCGACGGCGAACCTGGCGGAACTCGAGGATCCCGCGGCGGCGGATTTGTTATCGCTAGCGCCTTTTGGCGCGTCGAATCCGCCGCCGCTGCTGGCCCTGCGCGGGCTCGATCTGGTGCTGACGCCGGAGGTGAAGAACGGCAAGCATCTTTTCCTGAAAGTGCGGCAGGATGGGGTGACGAACCAGATTAAAGGGTGGAACCTGGCCGAGGCTGGCGAAGGGCTGCGGGCGGGCGACCGGGTGGACGTGGCCGTTCTCGTCGAGGAAGACGCCTGGAGCCGGGCGCGGGGCGGGGCGGGATGGGGCCTAGTACTGAAGGATTTGCGGCGGTCCGGCGAATAGATCTCTGCGGTGCGGCGCTGCTTGCTACATTGAGGAGGCTATGCATTCGAGACGGATTCTCTCTTTTATGCTCGGCGTTTGGTTTGCCGGTCTGGTGGGCGTCACACTGTTCACGACGTTTCGCCCACGTCTGGCTTACGCCATGGTCGATAATCCGCCGTACGAAGCCGCGAAATGGATCGAGGTTTTGACCAAGGAGCGCACGGCCACTCTGCTGCGGCACTACGATGCCGAAGTGGGGCGCCAGGTGCTCGAGTCCTGGCGCTACGCCGACCTGCTTTTGGGTACTCTCCTGCTGGTGAGTGCGGTAATGAGCAAGAGCGGGAAACCCACGCTGATCGGCTCCGCCCTCCTGCTGCTGCTCGGCTTGGTGTCCGCGTTCCTGCTGACGCCGCAGGTCGTGGCCGTGGGAAGGTTACTCGATTTTCGGGCCGTGGGTATTGACACGCCCGACCGGCAGCAGTTTACCGCGCTCAACCGCATGTTCCACAGCATCGGCTTTCTCCGCTTTCTCATCGCCGCGGCGATGGCGGCGCTCCTGTTCGCCCGGGCCCCGCGGAGCCGGTCAAGCCGGAGCAGTCGCGCCGATCAGGTCGATTCGATCGATTACACCTATAACGGCCATATCAATCGGTGAATCGGGCCGGCCTACGGCTGTCATCGCGCTGAAGCCTTCGGTGACCAACAGCACCAGATCGCCGGGGCCGGCATCGACCGCGTCCACGGCGAGGACGGCATCACCGCGGGGCGTGGTCTGATCGAGCTGTACCGGCTGTACCAGCAGCAGCTTCTGGCCCTCGTGGCTGGCGTTCTTCATGGTCGCTACGGCATCGCCGATCACGCGCGCGATCAGCATCGATTCACCCGGTCAATGATCCCCACAATCGTTGTATCGGTGGGCACTTCCACCGGGAGAAAGGGGAAGCTCGACTCCTTGCCGCGGGTCCAGTAGACCAGTTCGCCGGCCCCGGCGCCGATGGCGTCAGTACAGACGATCTGCCTGCCGGAGGGCGCGAGCAATGCGGTCAACGGCTGTACGATCAGGAGCCGCTGGCTCGCCAGGCCCGGATCCTTTACCGTCGCAACCACCCGACCGATCACCTTGCCGATGTACATCGCTAACCGCCCTTCACGGCGCCCTTATCGAGGCTGACCGTGTCGACGATGCCGATGATAGCCGTATCGACGGGCCGGTCCTTGCAGCCGTCCGCCATGCGCGCCGAACTGCCGGTCACGGCGATGACCGTCTCGCGAAAACCGGCGCCAACGGCATCAACGGCAATCAGGTAACTCGCCTCATCCTTGCCTTCGGGGGAAACCGGCTTCAAAATGAGCAACTTCTTCCCATCGAGACGCGGATCCTTGCGCGTGGCGACGATCGTTCCGACTACGCGCGCCAGGATCATCTACTTGCCGTTGGCCTTGCCGATGGGAAGCACGCCCTCGAGGCTGGCATGCGGACGCGGGATCACATGGACACTGACGAGTTCGCCCACGCGTCGGGCCGCGGCAGCGCCGGCATCGGTGGCCGCGCGCACGGCCGCCACATCGCCGCGGACAATGGCCGTCACGTAGCCTGACCCTATCTTTTCCCAACCAACCAGGCGGACGTTCGCCGCCTTCACCATCGCATCCGCGGCTTCAATCATCGAGACCAGTCCGCGGGTCTCCACCATTCCCAGTGCGTCGCCCATAGCTTACCCTGCAAGTATCGCGCAACCGGATGCCGTTGTCGATGCGGCCTACCGGCCCGTC